>JBBSGJ010000294.1:0-1594 GCA_038254195.1 Solirubrobacterales bacterium | reverse complement strand
GGGCTACTCCTCCAGCCACTCGAGCTCGCGCTCGAGCCCGGTGACGCGGAAGACCCGGGCGACGGGCTCGGGGCCGCGGCGCAGGATGAGCTTGCGGCCGTCCTGGGTGGCGCGGGCCTGGGTGCGCATGATCACCCGCAGGCCGGAGGAGTCCATGAACGTGAGCTTCGTCAGGTCGAGGCAGACGCACGGCCACTTCTCCCCCTCGACGGCGACCACGGCGTCGTCGAGGCGGGGGGTGGTGTAGAGGTCGAGCTCGCCCACGAGCTCGAGGCGCAGGCGCTCGGGGCCGTCCTCCACGCGGTTGACGTCGAGCTCGGCCACGGCGGCGCGGGACACTACCGGGCCGGGAGCCCGGCCGGCCCCCGGTCAGACGAGCTCTGCCTGGCGCGCGTCCTCGTCCACCCGCTGCGTCTCGTCCTCGAGGCGGGCGACGGCGCGCTCGTACTCGTCCCAGCGCCGGACGGGTCGCATCCACGCCCAGCCCGCGCGGTGGGCGAGCTCGCCCGAGCGGTCGGGGTCGCCGGGGCGGACGCGCGCGGGGTCGCGGCGGACGCGCGCGGGGGCGGGGGCGGGGGCGGGGCGGACGGGAGCCGGGCGACGGGCCACCAGCTCGTGGTGCTCGGCGATGGCGTCTCCGAGCTCCTGCGTGGCGTCCTCGGAGGCGATGATGCTCGCCTCGAGGTAAGCGGTGAGGATGTGCAGCTCGCGTTTGTCGGCGCGCCGCGCGCGCTTCGCCTGCGTGAAGCTGTCCCAGGCGCGGGCGAAGGAGATGAAGCTCGTGCGCCCGCCGCAGCGGTGGGCGGCGAGCATCGGGCATACCCCGCCCCGCCGGTCGGCGTAGGCGCCGGCGATGATGTCCTGGGAGCGCACCCCCTCGAGCATGGCCACGCGCGTGTCGGGCGGCAGGAAGTCGATGGCGGTGCGGAGCTGGTCGGTGGGCGGTCGGCGGTCGTGTCGCATAGGGTTTCGCCAGAGTACCTCCGCCCGTCGGTGATCGGCAAGCGCATTCCTGCCACGAAAGAGGTCTTGCAGAAATGAAGCTCGGCGTGCACATCGGCTACTGGGGGCTCGGGCTCTCGGCCGACGACCAGTTGCACATCGTCAAGGAGGCCGAGCGCTTCGGCTATGACTCCGTGTGGTCGGCCGAGGCGTACGGGTCCGACGCGGCCACCGTGCTCGCCTGGCTGGCCGCGCATACCCAGCGCATCGGGCTGGGCTCGGCGATCTTCCAGATCCCCGCGCGCTCGGCGGCCATGACGGCGATGACCGCGGCCACGTTGGACCAGATCTCGGGCGGGCGCTTTGCGCTCGGGCTCGGGCCGAGCGGGCCACAGGTCTCCGAGGGCTGGCACGGCGTGCGCTTCGGCCGCCAGCTCCAGCGCACGCGGGAGTACGTCGAGGTCGTGCGGATGGCGCTCGCACGCGAGCGGGTCGAGTTCCACGGCGGGACGCTCGAGCTTCCGCTCCCGGACGGGCCGGGGAAGGCGCTGAAGCTGACGATCGCGCCCGTGCAGGAGCGGATCCCGGTCTATCTCGCGGCGATCGGGCCGAGGAACACGGCGCTGACCGGGGAGATCGCCGACGGCTGGAT
>JBBSGJ010000293.1:0-1601 GCA_038254195.1 Solirubrobacterales bacterium | reverse complement strand
GTCTCCTGCGTGAAGACCACGCGCGCGAGGTACTCGAGGTTGACCTGGTGGACGATCCCGGTGTCGGGCGGGACGACCGAGAAGCCGTCGAAGGCGCCCTGGCCCCAGCGCAGGAACGCGTAGCGCTCCTGGTTGCGCTCGAACTCGAGCTCGGCGTTTCTCTGAAAGGCGTCCCGGGTGCCGGACACGTCGACCTGCACGGAGTGGTCGATCACGAGCTCGGCCGGGACGAGCGGGTTGATCTTCTCGGGGTCACCCCCCATCTCGGCCATGGCGTCGCGCATCGCGGCGAGGTCGACGATGGCGGGGACGCCGGTGAAGTCCTGCATGACCACGCGCGCGGGATGGAAGGCCATCTCCTGGGAGGGCTCGGCCTGCGCGTCCCACTTCGCCAGCGCCTCGATGTCCTCGCGCGTCACGGCGTCGCCGTCCTCGTGGCGCAGGAGGTTCTCGAGCAGGATCTTCAGCGAGAACGGCAAACGGGCGACGTCGAAGGAGCTCTGGAGCGAGTCGAGGCGGAAGATCTCGAGGTCACGCCCGCCGACGGACAGCGTGGAGCGGGCGCCGAAGGAGTCGGGGTGCACGGGCATGCCTCCAGTCTGCCATTCGCCCCGTGCCACGGGACTGCTCGGCGGATCCGTGCACGGCCCTACCGTCGAGGAGTGCGTGAGATCCCGATCCGCGGCGAGGTCATCCGCCTCGGCCAGCTGCTCAAGCTCGCCGGCGTCGTCGCGGGCGGGGGTGAGGCCAAGGCGCTGCTCGCGGCGGACGGGGCGCGGGTCAACGGGGAGCCCGAGGCGCGGCGCGGGCGCCAGCTCGCGCCCGGCGACCGCGTCGAGGTCGTCGGCGAGGACCTGCGTGTGGTGGCCGGCCCGTGATCGAGGCCGTTCCGGACCGGCCGAACGTCGAGCTGCGCGGCGAGGAGGAGGACCGGCTGGTCATCCTCGCCTTTCCCTACGACGCGGCGATCGTCGATGCCGTCCGGGCCATCCCCCACCGGCGCTTCGACTGGGACCGCCGCGAGTGGTCGGCGCCGGCCGACGCGTGGCGCGGGGTCTTCGTCCGCGAGGTGCTCGAGCGCTTCCCCGAGCTCACGACGTCGGGAGAGGTCGACGCCTGGTTGCGCTCGGTGGAGAGCCAGTGGTTCGCCCGGGTCGGCGCCGTGCGCCACGACGGGCGCGGCTGGTTCGCGCTCACGACCCGGGCGGGCGAGGTCCCCGAGGTCCTGGCCGGCGACGGCCGCGAGCACGAGGGCCGGCTGCTCGTGCCCTTATCCATCGCCGCGGCGCAGGAGCTCGACGAGCGGGAGGGCGCGCAGCTCGCCGCCGGGGCGCGGCTCTGCGTCCTCGACCTGCTCTCGGGGCGGGTGCCGCCGCCCGCGCGGCTCGGGCTGACCCACGGGGTCGAGGGCACGAGCCTGCGCCTCGACGTCCTCTGGGACGCGGACACCGGGAAGGCGTTCGACCGGCTACCCGGCGCGACCCGCGTGCGCACGCTGGCCAAGGACCCGTGGGTGGTCGGAGAGCTCGACGCGTTCCTCACGCTCCACGGCGCGGAGGTGACCGCCGCGGCCCTGCCGGTGCTCGAGGACCTGCGCGCCC
>JBBSGJ010000292.1:0-1642 GCA_038254195.1 Solirubrobacterales bacterium | reverse complement strand
GTCGGTCTCGACCACCGTGGCGTTGCGCAGCCGCTGACGCAGGCGCAGGATGCGGGTCTCCAGGTGCGCCTGGTCCTCCTTGGCGATGTGGTAGTCGGCGTTCTCCTTGAGGTCGCCGAGCTCCCGGGCGGCAAGGATCCGGGCGGCCATCTCCGTCCGGCTCGTGCCCTCGAGCTCGGCGATCTCGGCCTCGAGCGCCCGCAGGCCCACGGGGGTGATCGCCTCGCCGTCTGTGCTCATCGGCTACGCCCCGGGGAGATGGCGTACCGAGCGATTACGACCGCGGGACTTGGCTACGTAGAGCGCCACGTCCGCCAGACGGTAGAGCTCGCCGGCGCTGCCGGCATCGGCGAGCTGGCAGAGCCCGATCGACAACGTCACCTGTCCGAGCTCCCCGAACGGCGTGTCGACGATCGCGTGGCGTGCGCGCTCGACGGCCTCGAACGCGTCGATGGCGTCCGTTCCCGGCAGGATCCAGGCGAACTCCTCCCCGCCCACCCGGGCGAGGTGGTCCGCCGCCCGCGCGACAGCGCGCAGGCGCTTGGCGGCCGCCACGAGCACCCGGTCGCCCGCGGGGTGGCCGTGGGCGTCGTTGACCGCATTGAAGTGGTCGAGGTCGAGCAGCGCGACCGAGAGCGGCCGGGCCTCGTGCTTGGCCCGGGCGACCTCCTCGGCCAGTCGCCCCTCGAACGCGCGGCGGTTGAGCAACCCCGTGAGGTCGTCCGAGGAGGCCTGCCGGGCCAGCTCTGCCTCCTGGCGCCGGCGGTCCGAGACGTCGCGGAACGTGGTCACGACGCCCGGCGCCCCGTCCTCGGGCCCCCCCGCGGGCGCCGCGGTGATCTCCGCGTCGAAGTGCTCGCCGTTCTTGCGCATGAGGCGCACGTACACCTCGCCGCCGCCCGCGGCCATCATCGCGTCGCGCCAGTGCGCGGTCTCGGCCCTGAGCTCCGGCGGCCAGAAGGGGAAGGGCGCTCGCGCGCCCACGAGCTCCCTACGCGCAAAGCCCGTGAGCCGGCAGAGCGCGTCGTTGACCGCGACGATCTCGCCGTCCTGGGTCAGCGCGAAGCCCTCGTGCATCGCCCCCAGGATCGTCTGCGAGAAATCGCGCTCGTGGCGCAGCGCCTCCTCGGCGTCGCGGTGCCCGGTGATGTCCTGGAACTGGCCGAACCAGCTCAGTGGGCGGCCATCGGCGTCGCGGAGGAACGTGAGGCTGGCGATCGTCCACACGATCGCGCCGTCGGGGCGGACGAAGCGCTTCTCGCACTGCCAGGGGGAGAGCTCCCCGCCGAGGATCCGCCCCACCGCGTCGTGGTCGGCCTGCCGGTCCTCGGGATGGGTGAGCTCGTGGTCGCGCATGCCCAGCAGCTCCGGGCGCTCCCGTCCCAGCAGCGCGCACAGCGCGTCGTTGACGCGGAGGTACTGCCCGTCGGTGTCGAGCAGCGCCATCCCGATCGGCGCGGAGTCGAAGGCGACGTCGAAGGCGCGCTGGGTCTCGCCCGCTAGGTCGTGGTGGCCGAGCTCGCGCAGCAGGCAGAGCGCACCGGGGCACCCCTTGTCGTCGACGGTGACGGCGACGCTCGCCTCGAACGCGAAGGGCACGCCGTCGGCCCGGCGGCCCTCGAGCCGCACGATCCGGCGCGAC
>JBBSGJ010000291.1:0-1645 GCA_038254195.1 Solirubrobacterales bacterium | reverse complement strand
CGGGTCCGTGGCTACGTGTATCGCAACGTCTCGCTTGGAAGACGTTGCAATAGCGGCGGGTCCAGGGGGCAACGGGTCGGTGCTGGGAAGACGTGTGGGGCGATGCACCGCCGGGCAGCAGATCGTCGATGCCCGCCGCCGTCGCACTGATTGGCTTCCTCGTGGTCCTCGCGGGTACGGGGGAAGCTTCGAGGCGGGCACGCTCGCCGCTGCGAAGGCACCGGCTCGGCGGCCCGTAAAGCCCGCGTTGCCGTCGGAGGGGGGACGACCCGGACGACCGCCGCCTCCACTGCCAGCGGCTCTTACGAGAATGCTTCGAGGGCGTCGAGCAGCAGTCCGAGACGGTGCCATACCCAGGACCTTGGGCTGACCGTGCGGTAGCGGTCCTACGACGGCGGCGGGGGTACCGAGTTCTACCTCGTCGTGCTGCGCAACCACTCGCGGGCGACCTGCAGTGTGCGTGGGTCACCCCGGCGTCTCCGGGCTCGACCGGCGGCATCACCAGATCGGGCGGGCGGCGCGCCGCATCCCGCGCCGGGTGGAGGGGGTGAGACTGCGCCCCGCCGCGCGCGCCAGCTCACTGCTACCGGCGATCGGAACCGCGCGCTGTAACCCGCTTCGCGTGAGCCGGTTCGTGCGCGTCTTCCCTCCCGATGAACGCCGCCCACTTGTCCGCCGTGCCCGTCTGGCGGTCTGCCGGTTGAGGGTCGGTCCTCTGCGACCGGGGCGCGGTGCAGCCTAACCGTCGTCAGGTCGGGCGGGCTACAACGCGCCGAGCCGCAGCACCACCGCCAGTGAGCGCTCCGGGCCTCGCCAGTGCTTGCGCACGAGCTCCGGGCCACCGCCCCGCAGCACCGACCGGAGCACGAGCGCGAGGACGATCGCGTCGTCGAGCTGGCCGGCGACGGGGATGAAGCCGGGCACCGGCGCGGGCGTCGCTCCGGCGTCCCGCGAGGACGAGGGCGAGGACGAAGAGCGCGTAGAGGGCGAGCGCGGACCCAGCCCGGCGAGCGCCGTGCTCAGGTCGCGACCTTGCTCCACTCCACGCGGCGCATGGGGACGGCCAGGCACTCGAAGTTGTCGAGCATCACGAGGTACTCGCCGCCGACGAGGTCGATCCCGACGATCTTCCCGAAGCGGCCGAGCTTCGAGCTCGAGCGGTGGTAGTCCTGGAAGTAGACCGTAACCTCGCAGGCGCGGGGGAGGGGGTGGTCCTCGGGGGCGACCTTCACGAACGTCCCGTCGGGCACGGAGGGGGGCTCGATGGCGCTGGCCGGCTGGGCGAGCTCGTCGCCGGCGGCCCGGCGTGCGCTCATCAAGGCCTCGGCGTCGCCGGTGGCCCGGTCCTCCAGGTAGGCCCGCGGGTCGGTCACATTGCCTTCCACCCTCCTCACGCTAGCCGGGTTGCGTGAGCGCTCGGGCGCGGGCAGGATGACTTCCATGGACGACCGGTACGAGCGCGTGAATCGGCAGGCCGACGAGGCGCGGGAGGCGGCGGCAGAGCGCGCCGCGGCGGCGCACGAGCGCGCGCGGGAGGCGGGCGAGCGCGCGGCGGAGCTCGGGGCCGGCCCCGCGCCACACCCCACCGAGCCCGCACGCGCGCGCACGGCGGGGGCGGGGCGCCGCGCCGCGGGGGGCCCGGGGG
>JBBSGJ010000290.1:0-1656 GCA_038254195.1 Solirubrobacterales bacterium | reverse complement strand
CCGGGTCGCCGCCCACCTCGTTGAGCGCGAGCAGGCGGAGGTAGCGGTAGAACGCCGTGTCCTCCACGCCCTTGGCCATCACGGGGGGCGTGGTCTGCTGGAAGCGCGTGACCCACCCGAGGTCGTGGTCGAGGAGGTCCCCCGCGATCGCGCGGTCGCCGGGAGATGGCGTCACCCCCGGGCGCACGTAGGTGCGGTACACCGGAAGCGACGCGACCGCCTCGGGCGTCGCGCCGGGCCCGATGCGCGCGACGTCGCCCGCGAACGTCGTCCGGGCCTGCTCGAGCTTGGCGGCGTCGCGAACCTCCTCCCACGGGGTCGGGTCCAGCTCGCGCCACATCGCGTCGAGCACCTCCTCCCCCGCCGGGTCCACCCACAGTGCCTGCACGTCGGCGAGGAACTCATAGCCCACGGTGCCCTCCACGGGCCAGTCGGGCAGGCGCTCCTCGGACTCGAGGATCTTCTCCACCCACACGTGGCCCACGCCGTGCTCGCGCAGGCGCCCCAGGTACCCCGCGGGGTCGGCGAGCCCGTCGGGATGGTCGATCCGCAGGCCGTCCACGAGCCCCTCGGCCACGAGCGCGAGCACCTTCGCGTGGGTCGCCGCGAACACCTCGGGGTCCTCCTGGCGCACGCCGGCGAGGTCGTCGATGTCGAAGAAGCGCCGGTAGGCGCCGGTCTCCGGGTCCCAGTCGAAGAACTTCGCGCGCAGCGTCTCGTCGGCCCAGAACCGGTTCGCGTCGTCCGTGGCCATGTGGTTGGGGACGATGTCCATGACCACGCCCAGCCCGTGCTCGTGGGCGGCGGCCGCGAGCACGCGGAACGCGCCCTCTCCGCCGAGGTCCTCCGAGATACGGGTCGGGTCGACCACGTCGTAGCCGTGCGCGGAGCCCGGCCGCGCCTGCAGGCACGGCGACAGGTAGACGTGCGAGACCCCGAGCCCGGCGAGGTAGGGAACGAGCTCGGTGGCCTCGGCGAAGCCCAGCCCCGGGCCGAGCTGCAGGCGGTAGGCCGCCCTCATCTCACCCTCCGCAGGACCATGACCGAGCGCGAGGTGACGCCCAGCGGCTGCCGGGCGCCGACGAAGCGCCCCCCCGGCTCGGCCTCCGGCGCGGCGGTGTCGAGCTCGACCATCCACGCCCTCCCGAACCGGGGCACGGGCAGGGTGAACTCCACGTCCTCGAAGTGGGCGTTGAACAGCAGGAGGAAGGAGTCGTCCTCCACCGCCTCGCCGCGCGGCGTGCGGTCGACGATCTCCCGGCCGTTGAGGAACACCCCGAGCACGTGCCCGTCGGAGTGCTGCCAGTCGGCACGGGTCATGCGCCGGCCGTCGAGGCGGAACCACCACACGTCGGGTACGCCCGACTGGCGCGTGCGGCCCGCGAGGAACTCCGCCCGGCGGAACACCCGGTGGCGGCGGCGCAGCGCGATGAGGCTCCGCGTCCACGCCGTCAGTGCCTCCTGCTCGGGCTCCAGCGCCCAATCGAACCAGGAGATCTCGTTGTCCTGACACCACGCGTTGTTGTTGCCGCCCTGCGTGCGGCCCATCTCGTCGCCGCCGAGGAGCATGGGCGTCCCCTGGGAGAGCAGCAGCGTGACCAGGAAGTTGCGCTGCTGGCGGGCGCGCAGCGCGCGCACCTCCGGGTCGTCGGTCGG
>JBBSGJ010000289.1:0-1701 GCA_038254195.1 Solirubrobacterales bacterium | reverse complement strand
GCCCCGGGTCCGGTGACCGAGGTCACCCGTCACGCGGGCAAGGCGATCCGCATCGATTACCTCGCCTCCGCGGCGCCCAACCCGGTGACCGGCAAGAAGGTCGCCGACGCCGTCGAGCGCTACGTGTTCTTCCACGCCGGGCGTGACCTCGTCCTCACCGTCTCGGGCCCGAAGGGCGCCGACAACGTCGACCCATGGAGGATCGTCACGAGCTCGGTCCGCTTCACGCGATGACCGCCGCGCTCGAGGCCGCGAGCCTGTACCGCTTCTTCCACGCCGGAGACGACGAGACGCTTGCCCTCCAGGGCGTCTCGCTCGCGGTCGAGCCCGGCGAGGTCGTCGCGGTCACCGGGCCCTCGGGCTCGGGCAAGTCCACCCTGCTGGCCTGCCTGGCCGGGCTCGACGAGCCCGACGGCGGGATGGTCAGGGTGGGCGGCGAGCGCCTGTCGCGCCGCACCGAGGAGGAGCGCGCCGCGCTGCGCGCGCGCTCGATCGGGATGCTCTTCCAGCAGGCCAACCTCGTCGGCCACCTGAGCGTGGAGGGCAACGTCGCCCTGGCCCAGCGGCTGAACCCCGACGGGGGGTCGCCCGAGTGGCGCGCGGAGGTGCTCGAGCGCTGCGGGATCGCCCCCCGGGCCCACGCGCGTCCCGCTCAGCTCTCGGGCGGCGAGCTCGCCCGTGCGGGGCTCGCCGTCGCGCTCGCCAACGCGCCGGCGATCGTCCTGGCCGACGAGCCCACCGGCGAGCTCGACGAGGTGACCGCGGAGCGCGTGCTCGACCTGCTCCACGGCCGCGCCCGCGAGGGCGGCGCCGTCCTCGTGGTGACCCACAGCCCCGAGGTGGCCGCGCGCGCCGATCGCGAGATCCGCCTGCGCGACGGGAGGGTGGCGGGCACCGCCGGCCGAGGGCCGGTGGTCGGATGAGCGGCGCCGACGTGCTCGTCCGCTGCGTCGGTGCGGCCCGGACCTTCGGGACGGGGCCCACCGCGACCGTGGCCCTCCAGCCGACCGACTGCGAGGTCGTGGAGTCCGCCCGCCTGGCCCTCGTGGGGCCCTCGGGCTCGGGCAAGTCCACCCTGCTCCACCTCATGGCCGGGCTCGACGACCCCACCGTGGGCGAGGTCTCCTGGCCGGCGATCGGGACCCGGGACGAGCTCCAGCCCGGCCGGGTCGCGGTTGTGTTCCAGGGCCCGAGCCTGCTGCCGCCGCTCACCATCGCGGAGAATGTCGCGCTGCCCCTCGTCCTCGACGGGGTGTCCGACTCCGACGCGCATGCGTGGGCCCGGACCGCACTGGAGAGGCTCGGGCTCGCCGACCTCGCCGACAAGCTTCCCGAGGAGGTGTCCGGCGGGCAGGCGCAGCGCGCCGCCGTCGCGCGCGCCCTCGCCGGCGAGCCGCGGCTCATCCTCGCCGACGAGCCCACGGGACAGCTCGACCGCGCCAGCGGGGCCGTCGTCGTCGACGTCCTGCTCGCCGCCGCCGAGCAGGCCGGCGCCGCGCTCGTCGTCGCCACCCACGACCCCACCGTCGCCGAGCGCCTCGACGAGCGGTGGGAGATGCACAGCGGTCGCCTGGGACCGGTCAACGCGCAGGAGCGGGCATGGTCGCGCTGAGCTGGCTGCGGGGTCTGCTGGCGCACCGGCGCGGCCGTCTGGTCGCCACCGTGCTCGGCGTGGCCGTCGGCGTCGCCCTGCTCGCCTCG
>JBBSGJ010000288.1:0-1719 GCA_038254195.1 Solirubrobacterales bacterium | reverse complement strand
TCGCGTGCTTGAGCATCGCGATGCGCTCCACTCCCATCCCGAACGCCCAGCCCTGGACGCGCTCGGGGTCGTAGCCGACGTGCGCGAACACGTTCGGGTCGATCATCCCCGCGCCGAGGATCTCGATCCACCCCGTCCCCTTGCACACCGAGCAGCGCTCGACGGTCCCGTGGTCGACGAAGCAGGACACGTCGACCTCGACGCTCGGCTCGGTGAACGGGAAGAAGTGCGGGCGCAGGCGGACGTCACGCTCGGGACCGAAGATCGCCCGCGAGAAGGCGAGCAGGACGCCCTTGAGGTCGGCGAGGGTGATGTCCTCGTCGACCGCCAGCCCCTCGACCTGGTGGAACTGCGGGGTGTGGGTGGCGTCGGAGTCGCGCCGGTAGACGCGTCCGGGCACGACGATGTAGAGCGGCGGAGGCTGAGCGAGCATCGCGCGGACCTGCATGGGCGACGTGTGGGTGCGCAGCACGGCGCCCGTGCGCGTGTAGAACGTGTCCGACAGCGCCCGGGCGGGATGGTTCGGGGCGTGGTTGAGCGCGTCGAAGTTGAGCTCCACGGTCTCCACCTCCGGGCCCTCGGCGACGTCGAAGCCCAGGCCGAGGAAGACCTCCTCGATCTCGCGGCGCGTCTGGGTCAGCAGGTGGAGGCGCCCGACGGGCTGCGCCGGGGAGCCGGGCAGGGTCACGTCGAGCCGGTCCTCGCGCAGGCGGGCGTCGAGCTCGGCGCCGGCGAGCTCGGTCGAGCGGCGCTCGATGAGCGCCTCGAGCCCCTTGCGTGCCTCGTTCGCGGCCCGCCCGGTGGGGCCGCGCTGCTCGGGGGGCAGCTCGGCGACCGAGCGCAGGAGGAGCGGCAGCTCGGCCTTGCGCCCGAGGAAGCGCACGCGCTGCTCCTCGAGCTGCGCGGTCGACGCCGCCGCGGCGATCGCCTCCTCCCCCGCCGAGCGGAGCTCCTCGACGCGCTCGATCATGGGCGCGCGATCCTAGTCAGCTCGTAGAGGGCCACGGTGGCGGCCATCGCGGCGTTCAGCGAGTCGCCCTGGACGGGGATGGAGCGCCGCTCGTCGTAGTCGGCGTCGGGGAGCCCGGTCCGCTCGGCGCCGACGACGAGGGTCCCGTCGGCGGGTCCCCTCAGCGCCCCGTCCGCGCGCGCATCGAGGCCGATCCGCGGCGCGGGCAGCTCGTCGACCCGCTCCACGCGCGCGACCGGCACGGCGAAGATCGCCCCCATGCTCGCCCGCACCGCCTTCGGTCCGAAGGGGTCCGCGCAGCCGGGACCGAGGGCCACGGATCCCGCCCCGAAGGCGAGCGCGGAGCGCAGCACCGCGCCCACGTTCCCCGGGTCCCCGACGCCCCACAGGCAGACGCACAGCGGGCCGGTCGGCGCCTCCGCCCAGCGTTGCCGGTACACCGCGGCCACCCGCGATCCGCTGCCCAGCGCCGAGACCTTCGCCAGCACCGACTCGTCCACGTCCACTCCCGCGATCCAGCGGGCCTCGGGCACCCACCCCGCCGCCTCGGCCGCCGCCAGCAGATCCTCCCCCTCGGCGGCGAACAGCCCGGTCTCGCGCCGCGCGCGGGTGCGCTGGAGGCGGCGGAGAAGCTGGAGCTGGGGGTTGTGGTGGGAGGTGATCATGAAAAGAAGAAGGGCGCCGACCTCGAGGTGAGGAGCGGCGCCCGGATGAGGCGGGAGGCTGTCGGCGGGTGTCAGCCGGCCGGC
>JBBSGJ010000287.1:0-1761 GCA_038254195.1 Solirubrobacterales bacterium | reverse complement strand
TGGGACGCCGACTGGGAGGTGCTCGCCGACCGGGACGCGCGCGGGTCGTGCGCGGGGAGGCGCGCCGGCGAGCTGGACCAGCGGCTGCAGTACGCCGGGAGCACCCCCGGGCGCCTCCACGTCGTGCCCGAGCTCCGAGCGGCGCTCGACGCCGCCATGGGCACGGACGGCGCGGGGACCGTCCACGCCCTGCCGACCTACACGGCGCTGCTCGCGCTGCGCGACGAGCTCGCGCGCCGCGGGCTCGCACCGCGCTGGAGCGAGGCATGAGGGCGGATGTCGTGGCCTGGCACGACCTGGAGTGCGGGGGCTACACCGCCGACCTGCCCCTCTGGCGTGAGCTGGCGGCGGAGGCCGGCGGCCCCATCCTCGACGTCGGCGCGGGGACCGGGCGCGTCGCGCTGGACCTCGCGCGAGCAGGACACGAGGTCATCGCGCTCGACTCCGAGGCGGCGGTCCTGAGCGTTCTGGAGGAGCGCGCCGCGGACCTGCCGGTCCGCACGGTGCACGCCGACGCCCGGGACTTCGAGCTCGGGGAGGAGCTCGCGCTCGTCCTGGTGCCCATGCAGACCGTGCAGCTCCTGGGCGGCCCGGAGGGTCGTGCGCGCTTCCTCGCGCGCGTAGCCCTCCACCTACGCCCGGGCGGGCTCCTCGCCGCCGCGCTGGCCACCGATCTGGAGGCCTTCGGGCCCTCCGACCCACTGCCCTCGCCCGATGCCGCCGGCGGGCTCACCTCCCAGCCCGTCGCCCTGCGCGAGAATCTGACCGCATGGACGATCGAGCGCGTTCGTTCCCAGGGCGGCGAGGAGGCGCGCGACGAGATCTCGCTCGACCGCGTCTCGGCCGCCGGGCTCGAGGCCGAGGGCGCCCGCCACGGGCTCGTCCCGCGCCCCCGCCGCCGGATCCCCGCGACCGCCCAGCACGTCGGCGCCGTGGTGGTGGTCCTCGCCCGTGCCTGAGCCCCGCACCCTGCGTGTCTGCGCGCTCTACCCCGAGCTCATGAACATCTATGCCGACCGGGGGAACCTCCTGCTCCTGCGCCGGCGCTGCGAGTGGCGCGGACTGGGCTTCACGCTGTCCGGCGTGACCCTCGGCGACGACCTCGACCCGGACGCCGCCGACCTGTTCTACCTCGGCGGCGGGCAGGACTCCGACCAGCGCCGGTGCGCGCTCGACCTCGCCGAGACCAAGCGCGCCGCGCTGCACGAGGCGGCCGCGGCGGGCAAGACGGTCCTCGCGGTCTGCGGGGGGTACCAGCTCCTCGGCCACTCCTATGTCCTCGGGGACGAGGAGCTCCCGGGCGCCGGCCTGGTCGACCTGCGCACGGTCCGCGAGGACGGGCCGAGGCTCATCGGCAACGTCGCCATCGAGGTGGACCTCGACGGCCGCCGGGTGGTGCTCGCGGGCTTCGAGAACCACGGGGGACGCACGCACCTCGGGCCCGGCGAGCGGCCGCTGGGCCGCGTGCTCGCCGGCCACGGCAACAACGGGGCCGACGGGCATGAGGGCGTCCGTCGCGACGGGGTGATCGGGACCTACCTGCACGGCCCACTGCTGCCCAAGAACGCCCGCTTCGCCGACTGGCTCATCGCGCGCTCGACGGGCGGCGCGCCGCTCGCGTCGCTGGACGACGAACTGGAGCATCGGGCGCACGCCGAGGCACGCCGGGCCGCCGGCGTATAGGATTAGATCTCTGTCAGGTAGGGACCCTTTCTCGTGACACCGTCTCACACCGCCCAACCCGAGGGGCAGTCCTCCTCC
>JBBSGJ010000286.1:0-1771 GCA_038254195.1 Solirubrobacterales bacterium | reverse complement strand
GGCCGGGGCCCGCCCCCCCCCCCCGCCGGGTCGGGGGGGGGGGTTGTGGGGGGGGCCCCCGGGCGGGCGCGGGGCCCCCCCCCCCCGCGCCCGGTGGGAGCCACGGGGGGCCGCAACGCCCAGATGGCGTCGTTCGCGAATGCGCTGCTGGCCGAGTACAACAACGGCCAGTACGGCAAGCCGGGCATCGACGACCGCATCGCGAACCTGCTCATGCGCGTCGACGAGCAGGCCGATCCCATCGACCGCCCGCTTCCGATCGTCGACGATCGCATCGACGTCGCCACGCTCGAGCGAGAGGCGCCCCCCGAGCAGCAGCTCGCGCCGTACCTGGCGGTCCTCGTCAACCAGATCTACGAGGACGCCGAACGGGCCTTCGGGCGCGAAAAGGCCAGGCGCGGCTATCGCGCCGCGCAGCAGCAGGTCTTCGGGGGCGACACCTCGACGCTCGCGGCGCCCGACCTCGCATCGCGTCTTCCGAAGGCCTGACCCTCTACCTCGGCCTGGACCTCGGTGGCACGCGCATCCGCGCCGTCGTCGCCGACGCCCGCGACGATCCGCCTCGCCTTGTCGCCCGCGACTCGAGGGACACGCCCGCCGAAGGTGGCCGGGCGGTCGCAGCCGCGATCGCCGACAGCGCCCGTGCGGCGCTCGCCACCGCGGGCGCCTCGCTGTCCCTGGTCGTCGCCGCGGGATGCGCTTCACCAGGCCCGCTCGACCACCGCTCGGGGGTGGTCCACCAGGCGCCGAATATCCGCGGCTTCACCGAGTTCCCGCTCGGCGCGAGCGTCAGCGAAGCGCTGGAAGGGGTACGCGTGTTCGTCGATCGCGACACGGCCATGGCCGCCATAGGGGAGGGGTCCGCCGGCGCGGCGCGCGGCGCCGCCGACTTCGTGTACGTCACCGTGTCGACGGGGATCGGCGGCGCGATCGTCAGCGGCGGCCGCATGCTCCGCGGCGCCAGCGGCACGGCGGGCGAGGTCGGCCACTGGCCGGTCGCGCTGGAGGGCCCTCGGTGCGGGTGCGGGTCCTTCGGCTGCGTCGAGTCCCTGGCGGGCGGCCGGAACCTCGCGGAGGCGTTCGGCGCCACCGACGCGGCCCGGGTGTTCGCGGCCGCGGCAGCCGGCGATGAACGCGCCTGGGAGATAGTCGCCCGCGCCGAGGCCGCCCTCGGGAACCTCGGCGTCGGCCTCGTCAACACCCTGAATCCGTCCCTGATCGTCGTGGGGGGATCGATCGCCGAGCACGAGCCGGCGCACGTCCTCGGGCCGATGCGCCGGGCCATCGCGACCCGCGCCTTCGCGGTCCCGGCTCGCGCGGTCGAGGTCGTCCCGTCCTCTCTCGGCGCCGACGTCGGCATGCAGGGTGCGGTGCTGGCGGCACGGGAGCGGGCCGCGGGGCGGGGCGAGTGGTTCATGTGAGCGACTCGCGTACCGTTGCCGGGTCCCGCGCTGGGTCCCGCGCCAGGGATGCCCGGCTCGAGCAATGGAGCCCGAGCGCACGCGACGTGTCAGCGAGAAACGGCACCGGAGGCAGCGAGATGAGCGGTAGCACGACGAAGGTCGCGATAAACGGTTTCGGCCGCATCGGGCGGCAGTGCCTGAAGGCGCTCATCGAGCGCCACCCCGAGATCGAGGTGGTCGCCGTCAACGACCTCGTCGATCCGCGCATGAACGCGCACCTTTTCAAGCACGACTCCAACTACGGGAAGTACGCGGGCGAGGTGTCGGCGACGGACGACGCGCTGGTCATCGATGGGCGGCGGATCCTC
>JBBSGJ010000285.1:0-1777 GCA_038254195.1 Solirubrobacterales bacterium | reverse complement strand
GGGGCTCGCGCCAGCTCTCCGGCCGCGGCGGCCCGAGCAGCAGCCCGCCGAGGTGGAGGCGCTCGCGGGGAAGGTCGTCCCCGACGTCCGCGTACACGGCGCCCATCTCGAAGAGCCGCAGCGGGCCGGTGTCTCTCGCGACGTTGCGCCGCGCGACGTCGAGCAGGGAGCCGAGGATCAGCGTCCGCAGGACCGACGCGTCCTCCGAGAGCGGGTTGCGCAGCTCGACCCAGCGCCGGCGGGGGTCATCGGCGGCGAGGCGCAGCGCGTCGGCGACGGCGGGCGCGGAGAAGCTCCAGCCCACGACCTCGTGGAGGCCGCGCGCGGCGAGCGCGTCGGCGGCGCGGCGGCCGCGCTCCTGGCGGGGTGTGAGCCGCCCGGAGCCCTTCCCGGGAGACACGGTGGCGGGGAGCAGCTCGAGCCCGTCGATGCGCGCGACCTCCTCGATGAGGTCGGCCTCGCGGGTGACGTCGGAGCGACGGAAGTCGGGGACCGACGCGTTCAGCCCGTCGGGGGCCGGGTCGACCGTGAACCCCAGCGCGGTGAGGATCTCCCCACAGCGCTCGCGCGGGATTCGGCGCCCCAGCAGGCGGGCCACGCGCGCCTCGCGGAGGTGGATCGAGACCGGCGCCGGCCCGGGGCCGCCGACGTCGACGGTCCCCCCCACCGGCCGCGCCCCGCAGAGCTCGACCATGAGCTGCCGGGCGACCGCCTGCGCCCACAGCGTCTGCTCGGGCTCGAGGCCCTTCTCGTAGCGCCCCGACGCCTCGGAGCGCAGGCCGAGCGCCTCCGAGGTCCGCTTGATGTTCGGGCCGTTCCAGGTCGCCACCTCCATGAGGACGCGCGTGGTGCCCTCCCCCACCTCCGAGCGGGCGCCGCCCATGACGCCGGCGATCGAGGTCGGGCCTTCGGCATCGTCGATTACGACCATGGAGGCGTCGAGTCGGCGGAGGAGGCCGTCGAGGGTCTCCACCTCCTCTCCGTCCCGCGCGGCGCGCACCGTCAGCCGACCCCCGGCGATCCGGTCGGGGTCGAAGGCGTGCAGGGGTTGCCCGGTCAGGAGCATGACGTAGTTCGTGATGTCCACGACGTTGGAGATGGGACGCTGGCCCGCGGCCATGAGCCGCGCCTTGAGCCACGGCGGCGACGGGCCCATGCGCACGCCCTCATAGCCCCGGGCGGTGAAGCGCGGGCAGAGGTCGGGGACCTCGACGATGATCTCGATCCCGGAGACGGGACCCCCCGATTCCCCGGCGTCATCGGCCCAGGGCGCGGGGGCCAGCGGTGCGCCCGTAGCCGCGTGGACCTCCCGCGCCACCCCGTAGATCCCCAGGCAATCGGGGCGGTTGGGGGTGATCTCGAGTTCGAGGACCTCCGTGGCGACCCCCGGCAGGACGTCGAGGAGAGGCGCCCCCGGAGGGGCGGCTTCGAGGACCAGGATCCCCGCGTGGTCGGTCCCGATCGCGAGCTCGTCCTCGGCGAGGATCATCCCCTCCGAGCGCACCCCGCGGAGCTTCGCCGCCTCCAGGCGCGTGCCGTCGGGCATGATCGCGCCCGGCCGGGCGACCGCGACGGTCTGGCCCGCGGCGACGTTCGGCGCCCCGCAGACGATGGTGCACCGCTCGCCGTCTCCCACCTCCACGCGACAGACGCGGAGGCGATCGGCGTCCGGGTGCCGCTCGGCGGCGAGGACCCTCCCGACCACGAAGTGCTCGAGGGCGCCCACCCCGTGATGCACGATCCGGTCGACCTCCGTCCCCGTCATCGCGAGGCGCTC
>JBBSGJ010000284.1:0-1793 GCA_038254195.1 Solirubrobacterales bacterium | reverse complement strand
GACCGCCTGGGCGTGGAGCTGATGCAGGTCTACGGGTGCAGCGAGGGGTTCCTGACCATCACCACGGACCCCGAGGACATCCGGCGGGGAAAGGCCGGGCGGACTGTGTTCCGGGGACCGCCGGGCAGCCCTCCCACCGGCTCGGTCGCGATCCTGGATCCGCAGGGCCCGCGGCCGCTGCCGCGCGGGGAGGTGGGTGAGATCGCTTACGGGACCCGCCGGCCGGTGCGCTTCTGGGGCGAGCCGCCGGCGGGGGCCGACGGCTGGTATCGCACCGGGGATCTGGGGTCGCTCGACCGCGACGGCCGGCTGGCGGTCTCCGGACGCCTGAAGGAGGTGGTCAACCGGGGAGGGCTCAAGGTGCCCTGCGCAGAGCTGGAGGCGGCCCTGGCCGGGCATCCCGGCGTCGCCGAGTGCGCCGTGGTCCCCACGCCCGATCCGATCCTCGGGGAGGCCATCTGCGCGTGCGTGGTGCCCACGGGCCGGCCACCGACCCTCGCCGAGGTGCGTGCGTCCCTCGCCGGGCGACTGGCCCGCCACAAGCTTCCCGACGAGCTGTGCGTGCTGGACGTGCTGCCGCGCTCCGCGCTCGGCAAGCTCGACCGGCCGGCGCTCACCGCCCTCGTGGTCACCGCCGACCTGCCGCGGGAGCGGCTGCGCTCCGCCGGGGAGCGCAGCCCCGCCGGCCAGCGGAGCGGGTGAGCCTGGGCGGCCTCGTCCCGCCCGGGGGTCAGTACCCGGCTCGCCGCCCGCGGCGCGAGCCGCGCAGGCGAGGCCCGTAGGGCGCCGAGTCAAGCCAGGCGGCCGGCCGCTCGGCACGGGGGGCGAGCGTGACCGCGACGCGGCGCTTGGTGCGCATCCATGGGCTGCGGCCCTGGATCGCCGCCAGGGCCTTGGCGGCGGCACGCCGGTTGGCCAGTGCGGCCGCGCGGCGGTCCTCCGCGAAGGTCTCGATCGCCGCCCGCGCGGCGCCTGTACCGCCCGCCCGGGAGGCGGTGCGGATCGCCTCGGCTGCGGCGGCGGCGTCGGCGATGCCGGAGTTCATCCCCCGCGCGCCGAACGGGGCGAACAGGTGCGCCGCCTCGCCGACGAGGAGCACGCGGCGGGTCTCGTCGCAGAATGCGCGGGAGACGACCTGGAGGAAGCGGTAGGTCGAGACCCACCGGATCCGCTCCGGATAGCGCTCACCCAGCACCTCCCCGACCCACCGGCGCAGGCCATCTCCCCGGTCGAGCGCTTCGGGGTCGTCGTCGCGGCGGCACTGCAGGTCGGCTCGCCATCCCCCCCGGAACGGCACCAGGAGAACGTTCCTCTGACCGACCGCGGGGTGCTCGTAGTGGAAGATCCGCTCGGCCGGCCGGGGATGGTCGGGATCCTCGTCGACATCGACGATGACGTAGGCGTGCTCGGACCGGCTCCCCTCCATCGCCACCCCGATCGCCCGGCGCGTGACCGAGCGGGCGCCGTCGGCGCCGATCGCCCAGTCCGCCGTCCAGACGCGGCCTTCCTCCGTCGTCGCCGTCACCCCGGCGGGGCTCGCGGCGAGCTCCCGCACCGGTTGGTTCCAGGCGAGCCCGACGCCCGCCGCCTGGCACGCCGCGATCAACTGTCGCTCGATCTCGGCTTGGGGCAGGCTCGTGAACGGCGGCAGCACATCCGGCGCGGGCGGCGGGTAGCTGCGCGCGAAGACCTCGCGTCCCCGCCACAGCGTCCGCTTGGCCGACCACACGAGGCCGTGCCGCGCGAGCTCCGAGCCCAGCCCGGTCCGCATCTGCTCCAGGAGCTCCAGGGAG
>JBBSGJ010000283.1:0-1798 GCA_038254195.1 Solirubrobacterales bacterium | reverse complement strand
TGGCCTGGGACGTGTCGACCTCGCTGTTGTCCGAGGGCGAGGAGCAGCCGGGATCGCTGGGGAAGTCGACCTTGCCGTCGCCGTCGTTGTCGATGCCGTCCGAGCACTGCGGGCGGCCACCCGGGCCGTTCGGTCCGTTGCCCGGGCCGGGGTTGGGGTTCGGGTTCGGAACTGGCGGTGGTGTGGTCTAACTCGAACGAATGTCCACCCGCGGAGCTCCCCGCCGCGTGGCAGAAGTACTCGCAGATCAACGCCGGGCGTGGCCGCGGGCCGGCCACCACACCGCGTCCCCCACATCGAGCACGAGCGCGGGGACCAGCACCGAGCGCACGAGGAAGGTGTCGAGCACGACGCCGAAGGCGATGGCGAAACCGATCTCGGTGAGCTGCACGAGAGGCAGCACGGCGAGCGTCGCGAACGTCCCGGCGAGCACGATGCCGGCTGACGTGATGACCGCCCCGGTGACGGCCAGCGCGCGCTTCGTCCCCTCCTGCGTGCCGTGCTGCGCGGCCTCCTCGCGCACGCGGGTCATCAGGAAGATGTTGTAGTCGATGCCCAGCCCCACGAGGAAGATGAACGCGAAGAGCGGTAGCGAGGGGTCCGAGCCCGCGAAGCCGAAGACCACGTCGTAGACGAGATAGGCGACGCCCAGGGCGGCGCCGTAGGAGAGGATCACCGTCGCGACGAGGAGCAGCGGCGCGAGCAGTGCGCGGAGCAGCACGGCGAGGATGAGGAAGACGACCACGATGACGATCGGCGGGATGAGGGTCGAGTCCCGGGCGGAGGCGACGCGCAGGTCACGCTCCTCGGCCGTCGGGCCGCCGACGAGGGCGCCCGGGCCCCCGGAGGCCTTGGCCACCTTGCGTACCGCGGGGATCCGGTCGAAGGCCGCGGTCGAGTAGGGGTCCTCGCGCAGGGTCACGTCGACCCGGACGCCCGGTGCGCCGCGCTCGGTGAGACGCACGGCGATGACGTCGCTCAGGCCCTTCAGCCCCCGCGTCACCGCCGGCACCTTCGCCGCATCGGGGACGACCACCGTGGTGGGCGCGTTCGTCCCGGCCGGGAAGCCCTCGGCGAGGAGATCCTGCCCGCGGACGGACTCGACGTCGCCCCGGAACGCCTTGGCCTGGGTGAGGCCGGTGTCGAAGTTCAGCAGGCCGAGGCACATCACCGCGAGGGCGACGCCGGTGCCGATCCAGGTGAGCCGGGGGCGCCTGGCGAGCCGGTCCCCGACCCGCCGCCAGAGGCCGTGGGTCGAGTCCGCGCCCTGGCCGCCGTAGCGGGGGACGAAGGGCCAGAACGCCCGCCGGCCGGCGATGACCAGCAGGGCGGGAAGCAGGGTGAGCATCGACAGCGCGGCGAGGGCGACGCCCAGGGCGCCGATGGGGCCGAGCCCGGCCGTCCCGTTGACCTGGGCGAGGGCCAGGCACAGCAGCGAGGCGATGACGGTGAGGGCCGAGGCGAGCACGGTCGGCCCCGTCCGGGCCAGCGCGGTCCGCATCGCGACGTGCTTGTCCTCTTCGCGGCGGAGCTCCTCCCGGTAGCGGGAGACGATCAGCAGCGCGTAGTCGGTCCCCACGCCGAACACGAGCACGCCGAGGATCCCCGCCGCCTGACCGTTGATCGTCACCCCCGCCTTGGCGAGGCCGTAGCCCACGCCGCGGGAGGTCAGCTCGGCGGCGACCACGGACAGCAGCGGGATGAGCCAGAAGATCGGCGAGCGGTAGATGAGGATGAGCAGGACGAAGACGAGCAGCCCGGTGGCCAGCAGCAGCGTCCCGTTGATCTTCGAGAAGAC
>JBBSGJ010000282.1:0-1854 GCA_038254195.1 Solirubrobacterales bacterium | reverse complement strand
CCGTCGCGCCCGCCGCCACCCGACCGCGAGGACCGCGAGCAGCACGAGGAGCGAGACCGCGCTGACGATCCACCCGAGCCGCCAGCTCGCCGGCGCGTAGGAGAGCTCGACCCGGTGGGTCCCCGGTCCCAGGCGCACGCCGCGGAACACGTAGTCGACGCGCTCGACGGGCGTCCGGCGCCCGTCCACGCTGGCGTGCCAGCCCGGGAAGTCGTTGTCGCTGAGGACGAGCAGGCCCGGCCGCGCCGCCCACGCGCCCACGAGGACCCGCTCGGGCTCGTAGCGCAGGATGGCGGCGCGACCCGCGCCCGGCGCACGCGAAGCGACCGGGAGCCCGGGAAGCAGGCGCTCGGTCACGGCGACGCCGCGGGCGTCGAACCCGGGGCGGGTGACGGCGTCGAGCGCCGCCTCGCCCCCGGCCACCGGGAGCTGTGCGCCCGCGACCCACACGCGCGGCAGGGCGCTCGCGTTGCGGTAGACCCGGGCGTCGGGACCGGCGTAGGCGACGCTCAGCCCGGCCACGCGCAGCGGCGGCTCGTCGGCGGGCTGGAGCACGTCGGTCACGCCCAGGAGGCTGAGGGTGCGCAGCCGGCGGGAGTCGAGCCGGGGCAGCGAGAGGGGGATGTTGCCCGGGTAGGCGCCGACCTGCGAGGGGAACTCGGGCGAGACCTCGCGGCGCCACAGGCGGTCGTAGCGGCGCTCCACGGGGAGGTCGTAGCCACGCGCCTCGTAGAGCCCGAAGCGCATGGGGATCGCGTCCTGCGGGACCCGGGCGGTGCTCACGAAGCGCGCCGGGCGCCGGGCGGCCAGGTAGCGGATCGCGCCGGTGGCGGGCTGGGTCGCAGCACGGCGCGCGATGGCGGGATTGTTCCCCATCCCGGCCCGGAACAGGTCGAGGACCACGACTCCCAGCGCGAGCACGGCGAAGGCGCGGGGCGAGAGGCGGCCCCGCGTCCGGGCGGCGAGCAGGAGGAGACCCGCGCCGGCGACGGTGACCCACACGACGAGCGCGGCGAGGCGGATCGTGCCGGCGGCGGCGGGGTCGCTCGCCGGCGGCGGGGTGGCGAGCCCCCACGCGACGTCGAGCGCGTCCCCGAGGAGTCGGAGCGACGACTTCCCCCCGAGGACGATGAAGAGCACAGGCGCGAGGAGGAGCACGACGCTCAGCCCGAGTGCCCGGCGCACGCGGGGGGCGCGTCGGTGGACCTCGACGGTCAGCTCGTCGAGCCCCCACCCCGCCAGGAGCGCGACGGAGAGCATGGCGAGCACCACCAGGCGCCCGTTGTGACCGCTCGAGAAGACCGGGACGTGGGTCACGAGCTGGAAGACGGGCGGGATGCCGACGACGACGGCCATCGCCGCTAGGCCGTAGAGCGCCACGGCGACCCGGTCGCGCGTGGGGCGCAGGAGGAGCGCCGCCCCCGCGAGCATGAGCGGCAGCGCGCCGGCGTAGAAGGCCCGGGCGAGGAGGAAGAGCTCGAGCGGCGTCTGGGTCGGGCGCCCCCAGTAGTCGGGCAGGAAGACCTCGGCGAGGTCGCGCAGCGGGAGGTGGGCCCCGAGCGCCGAGCCGGCCCGCTGGCGCAGGTCGGCCGAGTGCAGGAGGAGCTCCCCGAAGGGGACGAGGACGAGGGCGGCCAGCGCGGTCCCGCCGGCCAGCGCGGCGCCGAAGGCGAGGAGCGGCGCGCGAAGCGCGACCCGCTCCCCGCGCGGGGTGCCCCGCCGGCCTCCCCACAGCCGCAGGGCGAAGAAGCACAGCGTGGTGAGGAGCGCGTGGAAGCTCGACTCCGGGTGGCCGGCGAGGAACTGGAGGCCGCCGACGGCGGCGAGACCGCCGGCGGCCAGCGGGCCGGGCTG
>JBBSGJ010000281.1:0-1858 GCA_038254195.1 Solirubrobacterales bacterium | reverse complement strand
GCGTGGGCAGCGGCGCCGGCGTCCCGGGCGCATACCGGATCGCACGCTCCCGGGGCCCGCCCGGAAGGCGACCGCGCAGCCCGCGCAGGACACCCGAGCGGGCTCCACCGTCATCCTCGTCGGGCATCCGCGCGGTCGCGGGCATCCCGGGAGCAGGGGCGCCAGCGTCGACGGGCGGCTCCGCGGACGCGGGCATCCCGGGGGTCCCGCGGATCCCGGAGGCCGGCGTCATGGGGGCGGGCGTGTCGGGCGGCGGGGGGGTCGGGGCACGCTCGACCCGGGCGGGCGCGCGCGCGGGCTCCGAACGCGTAACGGGCTCTGAGCGCACGGGCGTGGGCTCCGGCGCACGCAGGGGCGTGGGCGCCCCCCGCCGAGCGGGCTTCGAACGGGCAAGTGCAGGGGCGGCCCGCGTGGCGGGCTCCGAGCGGGCGGGAGCGGGTACGGCGCCGAGCTTGCGCTTGAGCAGCGTCTCGAGCACCTCGCGGGCAGCCCCGAGGTTGCGGTCGATCGACATGACGACGGGCCCGACGGGCTCGGTCTTGTCGACGATGGTCATGACGGCCCGGATGACCGCGACCAGCCGGGCGTTGACCCCCTTGAGCACCAGCGCGATCGCGATGAGGAAGGCCACGACGGTAAGCGCGGCCACCGCGGCCAGCGCGATGGTGACGATGGCGGGGGCGCTCATGCGCTTCTCCCGGTCAGAGGATCCGGTCCAGTGCCGCGCCGTAACGGGTGAGTCCGGCGGTCGTCCGGCCCACGAGGTCGTCGGTGGTGGCCAGCTCCGGCACGGCATCGAGATCGGCCACCATGTCGCCGCCAACCTCGTGGATGTCGTCGAGGGTGCGCCTGACCGTCCTCGCCGCCTTCAGCACGCCGACGAGCAGGAGGACGACGACCGGGACGATCACGGCCAACAGGACGATGTTCCCGATCCACCAGATGGTCATCGCATTCCCGCTAACGCCTCGCCACGGTCTCGGCCTTCTCGGCGATCCCGGGCAGCGCCCCGACGATGGCCCGGAGGGGAGAGTTGATGGCCGCGGCGGCGGGGCCGATCATCCGCAGCTGGCCCTCGATCCCGCCCAGATCCGAGCCCAGGGTGCCGAGTGCGTTGGCGATGGTGGTCAGGCGGCGCCGGACCTGCAACAGCGCCACCGCCAGCACCGCCACGAGAACCACCGCCTCGGCGACGCTGAGAATGATGAGCAGGTTGGTGCTCATCCCGTCTGCTCCGCGAGGTAGGCGTCGTGGATCAGGGCCTCTTCCTTGATCTGCTCGAGCACCGGCCCGGTCGCGGCGAGGTCCGGGATGGCGGCGGTATTGCCCGCCACCTGCCCGCCGACCGCCAGCAGGGTGGCGGCGCTCGCCTCGATGTCCTTGAGGAAGCTCAGGAGCATGGCCATCAGCACGACGACGACCAGAGCCACCACGAGCCCCAACCCCAGGGCGATCTGCCACAACGTGTGCGTCTGCTCCAGTGCGAGCGGCGTCATGCTCCCGTCAGCGCCTTCCGCGCCGACCGGGCCGCCTCGAGGATGGCCACCGCCGAGCCGTTGATCTTCGGGACGGTCGGCAGCTCGTCCGTGTACTCGCGCACCATCTCGAGCACCGGCCCCGCCTCGTGCGCCTGGTGGGCGATCCGCGCGGCCAGGGTCAGGATCACCGCCACCACGATCACCACGAGCGCGACCGCGGCCAAGCCGAGCGAGAGCCCGAGGTACCAGGCGAAGTAGTCCGCGACCACCATCGCTACTTCTCCGCCGCCGCTACTTCCCGGCGGACCCGGGCTGAGCGGGAGCGCCGGGGTTCAGCAGACCAGGCACGTTCAGCAGACCAGGCACGTTCAGCAGACCAG
>JBBSGJ010000280.1:0-1864 GCA_038254195.1 Solirubrobacterales bacterium | reverse complement strand
TGGGGACGGAGCCCGCGTACCCGCTCGGGCCGGTGAGCCCGAGGTACGCTCGGTCCGATGGCGTCGTCGCCTTCCTCGCTCGAGCGGATCCACCGGCTGTCGTCGGCGGAGTACGAGCGGATGTTGGACACGGGAGCGCTGGATGGTCTGCGAGTGGAGCTGCTCGACGGCTTGCTCATCGACATGAGGCCGCAGGGTGAGCGCCATGCGCGCGTGATCAAGCGGCTCATGCGCCTGTTCGCCTCGCGCCTCGATCTGCTCCGGGTCCAGATGCCGCTGGCGCTCGCCGAGGGATGGGTGCCCGAGCCGGACGTCGCCCTCGCTTATCCGCAGGACGACCCCGAGCGGCATCCTGCCACCGCGCTGATCGTGGTCGAGGTCGCGGTGACCTCGCAGGCGGAGGACCGGCGCAAGTCGCTCGCCTACGCGCGGGCGGACGTGCCTCGCTACTGGCTCGTGGACCTGCCCTCCCGAGTCGTTCACGTGTACGGAGATCCGGGCGCCGACGGCTATGCCAGCGTCTCCGCTCGGCGCGGCGACGACGTTCTGGATGCGGGGGTCGAGAGCATCGGTACGAGCACCGTCGCCGAGCTGGTCGCTCCCTGAGGCCGACGAGGACCGTGTGATGCGGACGATCGCGCGGGCGCGCGACCTCTCGCGGTCCGTCGTACTCGATGGCTGAGCCTGCGCGCGACGTGGGCGATCTGCTGCTGCACGGCGGGCGGCTGCTGCCCCCCGCGGGCCCGCCGGGCGAGGGCTGGGTGCTCATCCGTGGCGGGCGGATCGAGGCGGTCGGGGCGGGCGACCCGCCGGTGCACGACGTGCCCCGGCTCGACCTCGCGGGTGCGCTGGCCGCGCCCGGGTTCATCGACCTCCACGTCCACGGGGGCGACGGCGTGGACTTCGGCTCCGCGAGCGGGGAGGAGATCGGGCGCGTGGTCGCCTTCCACGCCCGTCACGGCACGACGGGCCTGCTCGCCACGACGCTGTCGGCCGCGCCGGACGCGCTGCTCGCCGCGGTAGGGGAGATCGCCGCGGCCCGCGCGCCCGGGCTGCTCGGCGCCCATCTCGAGGGCCCCTTCCTGAGTCCGGAGCGTCCCGGCGCGCAGGACCCCGCGCATATCCGCGACCCCGACCGGGACGAGCTCGAGCGGCTGCTCGACGCGGGCGCCGGGAGGGTGAGGATGGTCACGCTCGCCCCCGAGCGGCCGTGCGCGCTCGCGGCGATCGCCCGGCTGGGTCGGGCGGGCGTCGTGGCGGCCGTGGGGCACAGCGACGCGAGCTGGGACGAGGCCCGCGCCGCCTTCGCGGCGGGAGCGGCCCACGCGGTCCACCTCTTCAACGGCATGCGGTCGCTCCATCACCGCGAGCCCGGGGTGGCCGGCGCCGCCCTGGCCGACCCCGCGGTGACCTGCGAGCTCATCTGCGACGGCTATCACCTCCATCCCGGCACGATCGCCCTGGCCCATGCGCTCAAGGGAGCGGACGGCGCCGTGCTCGCGACCGACGCGATGGCCGCGGCGGGCCTGCCCGACGGGGAATATCGGTTGGGGAGCCGGGACGTCGTCGTCGCCGGGGGCCGCGTCGCGCTCGCGGGGGGAGGCGCGCTGGCGGGGAGCACGTTGACGATGGACCGCGCGGTGCGCACCGCGGTCGCCGCCGGCGTCCCGGTCCCCGACGCGCTCCGCATGGCCTCGGCCACCCCCGCGCGGGTGCTCGGGCTCGCGCGGACGAAGGGCGCGCTCGCGCCCGGGCACGACGCAGACGTGGTCGTGCTCGACGACGCGCTCGCGGTGCGGGCGACGATCGTCGGCGGCCGCCTGGTCCACGGGGCGTGATCCTCATCGTGGGGGAGGGAGGGTCT
>JBBSGJ010000279.1:0-1898 GCA_038254195.1 Solirubrobacterales bacterium | reverse complement strand
GCGCCGGAGGCGAAGCTGCGCGGCGTCGCGTTCGCCTGATCGCGCTACCCGCCGGCGTGGCTCAGCACGTTCACGACGTTTCCGGCGGGATCGCGCACGAAGAACCGCCGCACGCCCCACGGCTCGTCGGTGAGCGGGTGGACGATCTCGGCGCCGCGGTGCTCAGCGGCAGCGTAGGCCGCGTCGACGTCGTCGACCTCGATCGAGAGCGCGGGTCGCGCGGGGGCGGTGGCGTCCCCCTCATGAGGGTGAGCTGGGCGCCCCGGTTCTCGGGCGCGGCGACGGTCACGACCCAGCCGAGGTCCATGACCATCTCGAGGCCGAGGACCTCGGCGTAGAACTCCGCGGCGGCGGCCGGGTCCTCCGCGTGGAGGTCGGGCACGACGCGCCGCACGACCATGCGCGCCGGCCCTACTTCGCGGCCGCGCGCTTGCGTGTCCGCGGCTGGGACAGGTCGGTGATCGTCCCCGCCGCGAGCTCGGCGGCGAAGAGGACGGTCTCCGACAGCGTCGGGTGGGGATGGATGGTCAGCGCGATGTCCTCCGCGTTCGCGCCCAGCTCGATGGCGTGGACGGCCTCGGCGATCAGGTCCCCCGCGTTCACGCCGACGATCCCGACGCCGAGCACGCGGCGGGACTCGGGGTCGACGAGCACCTTGGTCATCCCCTCCGGACGGCCGACGGTGAGCGCGCGCCCCGAGGCGCTCCACGGGAAGGCGTGGCGCTCGAAGGGGATGTCCTCCACCTCGGCGCGGGTCTCGGTCAGGCCCGTCCACGCGACCTCGGGGTCGGTGTAGGCGACGGAGGGGATCGAGCGGGCGTCGAAGACGACGTCCTGCCCCGCGATGACCTCGGCCGCGACCTTGGCCTCGTGGGAGGCCTTGTGGGCGAGCATGGGCTCGCCGACGACGTCGCCGACGGCGAGGATGTGCGGGACGTTCGTCCGCTGCTGGGAGTCGACGCGGATGAAGCCGCGCTCGTCGACCTCGACCCCGGCGGCGTCGGCGCCGATCTCGGCGCCGTTGGGGCGGCGCCCGACGGCCACGAGCACGCGGTCATAGACGCCGGGGTCGGGCGCCTCCTCCCCCTCGAAGGTCACGTGCAGCCCGTCCTCCTCTGCCTCCACACCGGACACCTTGACGCCGGTGTGGATCGCCGCGTAGCGGCCCTCGATGCGCTTTTGCAGGGGCTTGACGAGGTCCGGGTCGCAGCCGGGCATGAGCCCGTCAAGCAGCTCGACGACGGTGACCTCCGAGCCGAGCGCGTCGTAGACCGTGGCCATCTCCAGACCGATGATCCCGCCGCCGACGACGAGCAGGCGCTCGGGGATGTCCTCGAGGGCGAGCGCGCCGGTCGAGTCCACGACGCGCGGGTCGTCGGGCAGGCCGGGCAGGGCGACCGCGGTCGAGCCCGCGGCGACGATGGCGTGCTTGAAGGCGATCGTCTCGCCGTCGGCGTCGAGATCGTGCGGGCCGGTGAAGCGGCCGGTGCCGCGGACGACGCGGACCTTCCGCTGCTTGGCGAGCTGCTCGAGACCGCCGGTGAGCTTCCCGACGACGCCGTCCTTCCACTCCCGGAGCTTCGCCAGGTCGACCTCGGGCGCGCCGAAGGAGACGCCCTGGCTTGCCGCCTCCTCCGCCTCCCCCACGACCTTGGCGATGTGCAGGAGCGCCTTGGAGGGAATGCAGCCGACGTTCAGGCAGACGCCCCCAAGGCGCTCGTGGCGCTCGACGAGCGTGACCGTGAGCCCGAGGTCGGCGGCGCGGAACGCCGCGGTGTACCCGCCGGGCCCGCCGCCGAGGACGAGCACGTCGACCCGGTCGGAGTCCTCCTCCGGCTCCTCCGCCGCCGCCTCCGGCGGGCCGCCGTTGCGGCCGCTCAGCGTGTGGAGCACCGTTC
>JBBSGJ010000278.1:0-1902 GCA_038254195.1 Solirubrobacterales bacterium | reverse complement strand
TGGACGGTCGCGACATGGCGTGGATCGGCGGCGTCCACCAGCGCGTAGAGCGCCGAAGTGTCTACGAGGACGGTCAAGCGCCGAAAGCATCGGCGAGGAAGGCGTCGTGCTCCTCGCTCACGGGGGCGCCATCCCCACGGAAGCGACCCATGGCTCCGAGAGCACGCTCGCGCGCGCCACCACCGCCCTCGTCGAGATGACGGTCGATCGCCGCACGGATGATCGCGGCCATGGACTCGCCCCGCTCCAGTGAGAGTCGGCGCAGGCGCCGGGCCTGTTGCTCACTGAGCTGGATCTGCGTCCGGACCATCGTGACAGCATGTTATCTCCTCACGCAGATGTGCGACATGCTCCGTAGTCATCACCTTCCGTCCTCCCCGCCGCCCCACCGTCCGCTTGCACAAGACCAGCTCACCGTTCTCCTCGAGCTCGCCGCGCCGGCGCGCGACGCGAGCGCACAGCGCCCCCTCGACCATGCAGGTCGTGCTCGACCGCTCGGGCTCGATGCGGGGCGGTGCGCTGACCGCCGCGCAGGAGGGGCTCGATCGGCTGCTCACGCGGCTCGACCCGTCCGATTCCTTCGGGCTCGTGTCCTTCGACGATCGGGTCGAGGTGACGGCGCCCACCGCCCCGCTGAGCGACCAAGAACGCCGTGCGGGCCGCCGTCGCCGGTGTGTATCCGCGCGGGACGACCAACCTCTCCGCCGGACCGAGCGCGCCCTCACCCTCGACGACATCCTCGTCGTTCTCGTCGTCGCGCCCTACAACGCGCAGGTGCGCTGCCTGGGAGAGCACCTGCCACCCGGCGCCCGCGGGGGCACCGTCGACAAGTTCCAAGGCCAGGAGGCGCCGATCGTCTTCTTCTCGATGACGAGCTCGACCGGCGAGGACGTGCCGCGCGCCGGACTACGCTCCGAGCCGTGCCCCGGGCCGACGCCTTCGTCGTCGCGCGCAACCCCGAGGAGGACTCCTCGCTGCCCTACCTCGTGCGCCTGCCGCTCGAGGACGGTCTCGTCCTCAAGGTCCGCGAGCCCTGGCCCGTGACCTCCCGCGTGTACTGCCATCCCCTGGACGCGTGGCCCGAGGACGTCGAGGTGCTCGAGGAGGTCGCGGTGCGCGCCTGTGCGCGGCGCGGGGCGGCCATCGACCTCGTGCTCGACCGTGGACGGAACTTCCGCTCGCAGTTCGTCTTCACCGCGCCGCACCCCGGCCGGGCCGGCGGGCGGCCGATGGTCTTCTGGCAGACCGCCAAGACCGCCCGCGGGGCGCGGCCGGGCCAGCGCGCACCGACCCGCCGGGCTCCCGGCGCGGGAGAGCTCGAGATCGTGGTCGACAGCCGCGAGCGCTACGCCTACAAGTTCGCCGGGCGAGCGGTGGCGCGGCGCGGCGCGACCCTCGCCTGCGGCGACTACGCGGTGTGGGCGGGCGATGAGGTCTACGCCGTGATCGAGCGCAAGACCCACGAGGACCTCGTCCGATCGCTGCTCGACGGCTCGCTCGCGTTCGCCCTCGCGGAGCTCTCCGGACTACCGCACGCCGCCGTCGCCGCCGAGACGCGCTACTCGAAGCTCCTCGCCGAGCCGCGCGTACAGCCCGGCTGGCTCGCCGAGGTCGTCGCCCGCCTGGCGGTCCGCTACCCCTCGGTTCCGCTCGTCTTCTGCGACTCGCGCAAGCTCGCCGAGGACTTCACCCACCGCTTCCTCGCCGCGGCCGCCGCGGGCGACGGAGCGGAGCCAGGCGGTGGGCTCGCGCTACCCACCCGCTGAACGCGCGGGGAGTGTCGTACGCAGCCGCTCGGCGGGCACGCTTCGGGACAGAGAGCTCACGGGCTGCGGCGGCCCGCGGCGATCCAGGCGGCGAAGAGCGGGTCGATGATCGTCAGGCGACTGCCCTGACCCGCGA
>JBBSGJ010000277.1:0-1906 GCA_038254195.1 Solirubrobacterales bacterium | reverse complement strand
TGGTGCGCCCCAGCTCGCGCTGCCCCTGTCAGGGCCTCAGTAGAGGGCGGCGGCCAGCTTGCGGCGGTACTCCCGCGCGACCGGATGCTCGACCCCGAGCTCGTCGAGCACGCCGACCACGACGCGCCGCAGGTCCTCGCGGGAGCCGTTCGAGGCGGCGAGCGCCTCGATGAGGAGATCGAGTCCGCGCGCGGGCTCCCCCGCGTCGAGGGCGACGAAGGCGGCGGAGAGGGCGTCGTCGTGCTCGCGCTCGAGGCGGATGCGGGCGGCGAGCCCCTCGGCGGCAAAGCTCCCGGGCAGGTGCTCGACCAGTCGGAGTGCCTCGTCGGCCTCGCCGCGCACCCGGAGCATGCGGGCGAGCGGCACCGCGGCGTCAGCGCGCGCGGGCTCGAGCGCGAGCGCCCGGCGCAGCGAGGCCTCGTCGCCCGCGGCCACGAGGGCGTCGGCCTCCGAAGGGACGAGTCCGTCGAAGAACCGCGCGACCGCGGCCGGCGGCTGGGCGCCGACGAACTCCGCCACCACCGCGTCCTCGCGGAACGCCTTGACCGCTGGGATGCCCTGGACCCCGTACCGGCGGGCCGCGGCCGGGTTGGCGTCGACATCGAGCTTGGCGAGCACGACCTGGCCCTCGCGGTCGGCCGCGGCGGACTCGAGCACGGGCCCGAGCTGGCGGCACGGCCCGCACCACGCCGCCCAGAAGTCGACGACCACGGGGATCGAGCGCGAACGTTCGAGGACCGCGACCGGGAAGTCGGCGTCGGTGACGTCGATGACCATGGGCTGAAGGGTATCCGGACCCGGCCGCGGGGCAGCCTGTGTCGCGCCGCCGGCCCGAGCCGGCGTCGGTAGGAAACCGGTATGGAAAAGCGGCCGAGACCCTCGTGACCCGCCGCTCGAGGGGGGTATGGTCTCGGCGATAGACCAAGATGTCGAGTGCCTGCCCGCCCCGGTCGCAGGGAACCGGTGGCGCTTCGAACCCGAGAAAGGTCAGGATCTTCGTGCGCATGAACCTCCTTCCGCGAGCCGTCCGGCTCACCCTCCTGCTCGCGCTGGCGGCGGTCGGCCTGAGCGCGCCCGCCCGCGCGCAGCTCCCCCGCAACCCGATGGCCCAGGGGAGCCCTCCGTCCTACCGGTGCACGTCGGAGCTCTACTACGGACAGCCGTGCGAGCGGTTCCTCTCGAACCCCGAGCACGTCGCGTACGAGATGCCGAACCCGTATCCATGGTTCGTCGACTACGCGTACGGCGCGGCGGCCGGCTTCAACACGAAGGGCGTGCCCGACAGCCAACGCACGACGCCGCTGATCCGGCAGTACATCGGGACGGGGTCGATCACCGAGGGCGAGATCTGGTGCGACCCGCCCGGGAGGGCGCTCGGGCCGCTCCCGACGCTGAAGACCGGCGACCGCCTGGCCGACGCGTTCTTCTGGATCGGTGGCCCCGGCGTCTCGGACGGCGACTGCGGCAAGGGTCGCCTGCCCGGGGGTACGTTCGACGTGAAGTGGGCGACCCAGCTCATCAAGACGGCGCTGCGCGCAGCGGCGAAGGGCAAGGCCGACTATGCGGAGTACCACGGAATCCACCCGAGGAACTCGCGCTAGCGCTAGCGAGCGGGCGGGCGGACCCGCTCGGTCTACCGGGGACCACCCGGCCGGCGGCGGCCGGCCGGGTGGCGTCATCCAGTTCGATCCCGTAGACCGGTCGGGTGGGCGAGGTGTGGGTGGAGAGCGGCGGGGTGCGCCTGGTCGGTACGGAGGCCGGAGAGGGCGTTCCCGTCGTGCTTCTGCACGGGCTGACGGCCTCGCGGCGCTACGTGGTCATGGGCTCGCGCGCCCTCGAGCGCGGCGGGCATCGCGTGATCGCCTACGACGCGCGCGGCCACGGGGCCTCGGGACCCGCGCCGGCG
>JBBSGJ010000276.1:0-1923 GCA_038254195.1 Solirubrobacterales bacterium | reverse complement strand
TCAGCCCCTCCCGCTTGCCCGCCGCGGCCGAGTACTCGGCGGCGACGGCCTCGAGCCCCGAGGTCGACACGTCGGGGTTGGTGTGGACGTACTTGAAGCGCCCGAACTCCGGGTGGCCGACGCTGCCCCAGCCCCGGGGGGCGCGGGCGAGGCGGAGCACGTCGGCGAACCCGATGCGCTTCTTCGGCCAGCCGAGCGCGCGGGCCAGCGGCTCCCACATGGCGATGACGAGCGGGGAGCGGACGATCGACGGGTTGTCGTCGGGAACGAGGGCGGTGTCGGCCTCGTGGTCGAGCAGGCGGCCCCAGAGCGAGGAGGCGGGGGACCACACCGTCGGCTTCGAGCGGCCGGCGGCGAGCGCCTTCTCCTCATCGCCCGAGGAGGCCGAGCGGATCTCCACGTCGACGTCGGGGTGCTCGGCCGTGTACCTCTTCGCCAGAGGCTCGAGCAGCGCGAGCTTCTCGGGTGAGGCGGCGACCTCGACGCGCGTGGCGCCCTGGTTCGCCTGGGGGTTCTTGACGTCCTTCCCCTGGTCCGGGGAGCCCCCGCCGCCGCCGAACTTGCCGACCGCGACGGCGATGATCGCCACGACGGCGAGCAGGACGATGAGGAGCTGACCGCGCTTCACGAGCGCACGAGCGCCTCGGTCAGGCGGAGCGCCTCGCCGACCGTGTCGTAGTCGAGGTTCTCCGGCGTGTCGGTCGGGAGGTGGTAGTTGGCCAGGGCGCGCCAGGGGGTCACGGAGATGAGCGTCGCGGTCGGGAGGCCGGCGCGACTGGGAATGATCCCATCTGTGGAGGCGCGCGCGCGGAACCCGCGCTCCAGCGCGATCCCGTGGCGCTCCGCGGTGGCGACGATCTCGTCGCGCCAGTCGCGGCCGACGTAGTCCTCGATCCACAACCCGCCCTCGCCCTCGAGCAGACCGAGCTCGGGCGAGCCGACGGTGTCGAGGTTGAGCACGCGGGTGTGCTCGGGCGGCAGCTCCCCCGCATGGCGGGCGACGAACCCGCGGATCCCGTCCTGCAGGGCCTCCTCCGCGCCGCAGGAGACGAGCAGGACGCGGACCCCGGGGGTCGGCGTCTCGCGCAGCCGCTCGGCGAGGGCGACGAGGACGGCACAGGCCGAGAGGTTGTCGTTGGCGCCGGGGACCGTGGGCGAGCGGTGGATGTCGAGGACGGCGAGCGTGCTCGCCAGCGCGACGGCGAGCCCGGCCCACTGCCCGCGCCGGCGCCCCGTGAGCGAGAGCAGGGCCCCGGCGAGTCCCAGCCACCACTGGGGGAGGGAGGTGCGCAGACCCCCGACGAAGCCGGGGAAGAGCTCCCAGGCCCGGCGCAGGAGGGTCTGGTCGTAGAACGCCCCGGTCTGCGCCGCGTCGTGATGGGCGAGGACGAGCAGCGTGCGCTGGGCGCGGACGTCACCCGCGCGGGCGACGACGTTGACGGTGGTGCGCTTCTGTCGGGTCAGGCGGCGCAGGATCCGCGGGCCGTTCTGCACCTCGTCGGCGAGGCCGAGCAGCCCGAGGGCGCCGAGCCCGAGGCTCGTCCTCCGCCGGCCGGCCAGGGCGAGGGCCGCGGCGATCACCCCGCTCACGCAGAGGCCGACGACCGTGGGCGGGAAGGGTCCCCAGCCGGGCGCGTCCTCGAGCGCGACCTCACAGCCCGCGTCCCCGAGCCGCGTGGCCAGCCACTCGGCCGCCGCACGCTCGCCGGGCGCGCACGGGGTCCGGTCCAGCGGGGCGAGGCGCTCGACGACCTCGCGCAGGACGGCGTGGACGTCGAGGTTGGGGCGGGCGTCGATGACGGTCGCGGTCACGGTCGGCGGGATCGTATGAGCGTCGTCAGCGCCGTGGCGATGCCGGGGCCGTCGGTCCGCCGCGCGGTGAGCAGGACGGTCACCGGCCTGCGCCCGCGGGCGCGCACCGCG
>JBBSGJ010000275.1:0-1961 GCA_038254195.1 Solirubrobacterales bacterium | reverse complement strand
GTGGAGAAGCTCCGTGACGCCGGCGCGCCCCTGCTCGGCAAGACCAACCAGGACGAGTTCGCCATGGGCTCGTCGAACGAGAACTCGGGCTTCGGCCCGGTGCGCAACCCGTGGGACCGTGAGCGGGTGCCGGGAGGCTCGAGCGGCGGAAGCGCCGCCGCGGTCGCCGCGCGCCTCGCGCCGTGGGCGATCGGCACGGATACGGGCGGCTCCATCCGTCAGCCCGCGGCGCTGTGCGGGATCGTCGGGCTCAAGCCCACCTACGGCGCGGTGTCGCGCTACGGGATGATCGCCTTCGCGTCCTCTCTCGACCAGGCCGGCCCGCTCACCCGGGACGTCACCGACGCCGCCCTGCTCTTCTCGCAGATGGTCGGGCAGGACCCGTGCGACTCGACGTCGCTCGCCTTTCCCGAGGAGGTCGTCCTGCCCGAGGACGGCGACCTGCGCGGCATCCGCCTCGGGGTCCCCGCCGAGCTCTCGGAGGGTGGCGGGCTCGAGGACGGCGTCCATGCGCGCTTCGAGGAGACCCTGCAGATCGCCCGCGACCTCGGCGCGAGCGTCGAGACCTGCCACCTGCCCCACGCGCCGTACGGGATCGCCGCCTATTACATCATCGCGCCCGCGGAGGCGTCGAGCAACCTCGCCCGGTTCGACGGGGTGCGGTACGGCCTGCGGGCCGGCGACGACGGAGGCGGCCTGCTCGGCATGTACACGAAGACCCGCGCGGCCGGCTTCGGGCCCGAGGTCAAGCGCCGCATCATGCTCGGCACCTACGCGCTCTCCTCGGGCTACTACGACGCCTACTACGGCCGCGCCCAGAAGGTCCGGACGAAGATCGCCGACGACTTCCGGACGGCGTTCGCCTCCTTTGACTTCGTCGTCACCCCCTCGAGCCCGACCGTCGCCTTCCCCCTTGGCGCCAAGACCGACGACCCGCTCGCGATGTACCTCAACGACTACTTCACGGTGCCGATGCCCCTCGCCGGGATCCCCGCCATCTCGATCCCCAACGGGCTCTCCGAGGGGCTGCCCACGGGCTTTCAGCTCGCCGGCCCGGCGTTCTCGGAGAACCGCATCCTCTCCGCGGCGAAGGCGCTCGAGGGCGCGCTCGGCTTCGCCGGCCTGCCGGCATGAGCGCCACCGCCCACGAGTACGAGCCCGTGATCGGGCTGGAGATCCACGTCCAGCTCTCGACGAGGACGAAGATGTTCTGCTCCTGCGCGCTCTCCTTCGGAGACCCGCCCAACGAGCACACGTGCCCGGTGTGCCTCGGCCTGCCGGGGACGCTGCCCGTGGTCAACGCCCGGGCGATCGACTTCGGGATCACCATCGGGCTCGCGCTGGGCTGCGAGATCGCCCCGCGCTCGCTCTTCCACCGCAAGAACTACTTCTATCCCGACCTCCCCAAGGGCTACCAGATCTCCCAGTACGACGTGCCCCTGTGCCGCGGCGGCCAGCTCGGGGACGTGCGCATCCACCGGGTGCACCTCGAGGAGGACGCCGCGAAGCTCGTGCACGCGGGGGAGAGCGGGCGGATCCACGGGTCGGACTCCTCCGTAGTGGACTTCAACCGCGGCGGCACCCCGCTCGTGGAGATCGTCTCCGAGCCGGACCTCAGGTCGGCTGCGGCGGCCCGGGAGTGGCTGACCCTGCTGCGCACGACGCTGCGCCAGCTCGGGGTGAGCGACGTGAACATGGAGGAGGGCTCGCTGCGCTGCGACGCCAACGTCTCCCTGCGGCCGGCGGGGAGCGCGACGTTCGGCACGAAGACCGAGCTCAAGAACATGAACTCCTTCCGCTTCATCGAGCGGGGGATCGAGGCGGAGATCATCCGACAGGAGGCGCTGCTCGCGGCCGGCGAGCCGATCGTGCAGGAGACGCTGCACTTCGACCCCCCCGGCGGGGCGGTAAACCACCATCGGGTCCATGGAGGTGGCGCCCGAAACCCCAAACTACCCCTG
>JBBSGJ010000274.1:0-1985 GCA_038254195.1 Solirubrobacterales bacterium | reverse complement strand
TGGCGGTCGAGGACCGCGCCGCCGCCGAGCACACCCCCGCCGTGGGGGACCGCGTCCGCGACGCGATGTTCTCCATCCGCAAGGGCGAGAACCGCTCGCTCACCACGACCTCCGCCGCCGCCATCGCGCCCCCGGAGCTCGCCAGCTACCTGTTCGACCGGCTGCGCGCCTCAAGCGTCGCGCTCGCCTCCGGCATCCAGGTCATCTCCACCGACCGCGACTCCGTGCAGTGGCCGAAGATCGCCGCCGACGTCACCGCCGGGTTCTACAACGAGGGCCAGGCGATCACCCCGTCTGACCCGACGCTCGTGACGCTCACGGCCACACCCAGGAAGCTCGCCGCGCTCGTCGACTTCTCCAACGAGGTCATCGACGACTCCGTCCCGTCCGTCTTGGACGCCGTCAGCACGCACCTCAACACCATCCTCGGCCTCCGCCTCGACCTCGCCGTCTTCGAGGGCACCGGCACCGCCCCAGAGATCACCGGCCTGAAGAACGTCTCGGGCATCCAGACCGCGAGCATGGGCGCCAACGGCGCGGCGATCACCACCCTCGACACCTTCGCCGACGCGTTCGCGCAGCTCGAGGCCGCCAACGCCCGCCCCGGCGCCGTCGTCATGCACCCGCGGACGTGGAACGAGGTCCGCAAGCTCAAGGCGACCACCGGCGAGTACCTGCTCGAGGACGAGCCGCTCACCGTTGCCGACGCCGCCCCGCTGCGGCTGCTCGGCGTCCCCGTCTACCTGACCTCCCAGCTCGCCACCACGGAGACGCAGGGGACGGCCTCGACGGCCTCGAGCATCTACGTCTACGACCCCTCCCAGGTCGTGCTCGTGCGCCGCGCCGACGTCACCCTCGAGCTCGATAGGTCCCGACTGTTCAACCAGGACATGTCGGAGCTCCGCGGGAAGATCCGCGCCACCGTCCTCGCCCCCAACCCGACCGCCATCGTCCGCATCGGAGGAGTCCTCTAATGCCGCCCGTCCGCAAGCCCGAGAGTGCCGTCGTGACCGACGGCCACGTCATCTACGTCCACCCGGACCACGTCGACGGGCTTCACGCCCCCGACGCCGCCGGCCTCGCCGAGAACGGTGTCCCGACCGCCTCCGCGCGACCCGTGCCGGCCGGCGAGCCCATCCCGGCCGAGGTGACCGACTCGGCCGACCTCGAGCGCATCGGAGCCGTCCACCGCGACGGGTAACTTCCCGCCTTGAGTCCGCGCGGCTTTCTCCGTGGCCGCGCGGGACTCAAGTAAGCCCGGGTTCCCTGTCCGCCCGGCACCCTGACAGCTCATCTGTCCGCGCAGCGCCCCGCCCGTCGGCGGGGCGCTCGTCGTTTTCCGTCGGGCGGGTGGTCTACCGTCCGGTTCGGGGCTGCGCGGATAAGGAGCGCAGAGACCTACGAACACGGAGAAGAACATGACACGCCGGAAGATGCAGGAGCAGGGCATTGACCCTCGGCTCGCGCCAGTCGTCAAGGCCGACGGCTGCGCTGACCTCCGCAAGATCGGGGAGCTTCGAGAGAGGGACCTAAACGGAGAGCCACTGAGCGCGCGTCACCGCGCCGCTCTCGACGCCCTTCTCGAGCGGGACGACGCGGCCCTGGTATTTCCGGCGGCTCGCAAGGTCCATACGAGGCACTTGGAGCGGCGCGTCCAGTTCTTCGGCGGGACGATCCGCACGGTGCATTCCCGTCTGCACAACGGCCCGCGGGTCACGGTGGAGTCTTTCGAGCCGAGGGTCGGTAGAGCGCCTGCGATAACCGCGTCTCGCTGCTCGCCCCGGGCCCGTGGCGCTGGCCGTCCCGCCGCTCGCCGCGGCACGCGTTCGGCGTCGAGCTCGAGCGACGACCCCGGCGAAGGAGGCGACGAACCACCACCACCGCTACGGCTCGCGCCGCCCCCGCGAGCCGCCTACGCCTTCGGGTGCCTGACCCCTGAGCAGCGCGGCGAGGACCGCACCGTCGAGGTGCTGTCATGACCGCCT
>JBBSGJ010000273.1:0-2000 GCA_038254195.1 Solirubrobacterales bacterium | reverse complement strand
TCGTGCTCGCCGCCTCGCTGTACCGCGCGGCGCGCCGTGCCGGCGTGACCATCCGCAAGACGCTCGACTGCCTGATCGCTGCCCCGTGCGTGAGGACAGGCGCGCCGCTGCTGCACGCCGACCGGGACTTCGATCGCCTTGCCACCTGTACCGAGCTACGGATCTGGGCGGGCTGATCGCCCAAGCCGCACGTCAAGCGGCGGCGGACGCCGCGGCGCCCTCCTGGCCGAGCTCGGTCGCGGCGACGTCGGCCGTCGCGGCCGGGTGCCCGGAGAGCAGGGCGTCGGCCACGGCCTCCTTGGCCCCGGAGCTCCCGCCCACGAGCCGGCGGGAGAGCTGGGCGCGGCGGAAGAACAGCGGCGCGTCGTGCTCCCACGTCGCCCCGATCCCGCCGTGCACCGCGATGAGCTCGCGCGAGGCGAAGTCGAACGCGTCCCCCGCCGCCACCCGCGCGGCGCTCGCGCCCAGGGGGAACTCCTCGGGCGCGAACTCACCCGCCCACCCCGCGTAGTAGATGAGCGAGCGCGCGTTCTCCATCCGCCGCAGCACCTCGACGAGCGCGTGCTTGATCGCCTGGTAGGAGCCGATCGCGCGCCCGAACGTGTAGCGCTCCTTCGCGTACTCCACCGAGCTGCGCAGGCACTCCTCGATCGCGCCGAGCGCCTCGGCAGCCAGCAGCGCCTGGGCCAGCCACCACGCGCCGGCCGCCGCGTCTGCGGGCACGTCGAGCTTCACCGCGTCGACCCCGTCGAGGACCACGTGCCCGAGCGGATGGGTGGCGTCGTAGGCGATGATCGGCTCGATCGCGGGCGGGGCGGTCACGACGACCGCGTGGCCCTCGCCCGTCACCGCCACGAGCACGTCCGCGCCGGCCGCGTCGGGCACCCAGTACGCGGCGCCACTGAGCTTGCCGTCGCGCAGCGTGAAGGCCTCGCCCCGTCGTGCCCCGCGCTCGGGGTCGGTCGACCAGTCCCCCGGCTTGGCGGGGACGTGGGCCGCGCGCTTGGCGCCGCTCGCCAGCTCGCCCGCGAGCGCCTCCTGCCCCGCCGCCGAGGAGACGAGCGCCGACGCGGGCAGGTGCCCGAGCAGGCCGGTGGAGGCGAGCACCCGCCCGCCCTCGGCCGCCACGAGCATCGCCTCGAGCGGCCCGAGTCCGGCGCCGCCGCGCTCCTCGGTGACGAGCAGGCCGGTCCAGCCCGCGGTCGTCGCCGTCTCCCACAGGTCGGGCAGCGGCTCGCGCTCGAGCGCGGCCCGCGCCGCCGCGACCGTCTGCACGCGCCCGAGGGCGTCGCGCGCGGCCTCCTGGAGGAAGCCCTGCTCGTCTGAGAGCTCGAAGTCCATCGCTAGGCCACCGCCCCCTCGCGCTGCTTGGAGCTCAATTCGGAGAACGGGATGCCCTTGTCCAGCCGGGGCTCGGGGGGCAGGCCGAGCACGCGCTCGCCCACGGTGTTGCGCAGGATCTCCTCGGTCCCGCCCGCGGACTTGAGGCCGGGGAGGAAGGAGATGAGGTAGGACCACTCGTCGTCCACGAGCGCGCCCGGACCGAGCACGTCGGCGATGAGGTCGCCCGCGCGGATCGCCGCGTTGACCGCGGTGACCTTCCCGAGCGCGGCCTCGGGGCCGGGGATCCCGCCGCGCTGGAGCGTGGTCAGCAGCCGGTAGGAGGTGAAGCGCAGCGCGAGCAGGTCGGTGGCCACCTCGGCCAGCGCGGCGCGTACGCCAGGATCGGCTGCGGCGGTCGGGTCGCTCGCGATCGCGGTGGCGAAGCGGTCGGCGCGGTAGCCCATCCCCTCCGAGCCGCCGCCGATCGTCAGGCGCTCGAACATGAGCGTGGTCATCGCGACACCCCAGCCGTCGTCGACGGGGCCGACCTCGGAGCCGGGCTCGAGGATCACGTCGTCGAAGAAGACCTCGTTGAACTCGGCCTCGCCCGTGATCTGACGCAACCCACGGATCGTCACGCCCGGGGCGTCCATTCCGACGACGAACATCGTCAGGCC
>JBBSGJ010000272.1:0-2027 GCA_038254195.1 Solirubrobacterales bacterium | reverse complement strand
GGTCAACCTCGAGTACCTCGCGCGCGTGGTCTTCACGCAGGAGACCGACGGCGTCACCCGGGCCTACCCCGACACGCTCGTGGGGACGGACTCCCACACGACGATGATCAACGGGCTTGGTGTGCTCGGCTGGGGCGTGGGCGGGATCGAGGCCGAGGCCGCGATGCTCGGCCAGCCCATGTCGATGCTCATCCCCCAGGTCGTGGGCTTCAAGCTCTCGGGCGGGCTCCCCGAGGGCTCGACCGCCACCGACCTCGTGCTCACGGTCACGGAGATGCTCCGCGCGCACGGCGTGGTGGGTAAGTTCGTGGAGTTCCACGGCCCCGGTGTCGGCAACCTGCCGCTCGCCGACCGGGCGACGATCGGGAACATGTCGCCCGAGTTCGGCTCGACGTGCGCGATCTTCCCCATCGACGCCGAGACCCTGCGCTACCTCGAGTTCTCGGGACGCCCCGCGGAGAGGGTCGAGCTCGTGGAGGCCTACGCGAAGGAGCAGGGCCTGTGGCATGACGAGGACTCGGAGGAGCCGACGTACTCCGAGACGCTCGAGCTCGACCTCGGCACGGTGGTCCCCTCCCTCGCGGGCCCCAAGCGCCCGCAGGACCGCGTGTCGCTCACCGAGTCCAAGGCGTCGTTCCGCTTCGCGCTGGAGGAGTACGTCCCGGGTGACGAGTCGACCACCGGCTCCGCCGACGGCGCCCGAGCGGGCCAGGGGGAGATCGACGAGGGGGTCGAGAACACGTTTCCGGGCTCGGATCCCACGGCGTCCCAGGCGCCGAGCAACGGCGACGGCGCGCGCGACCCCGGCACCGAGTCGCCGGGCGCGGGAACCGGAGGCGCCCAGGTCGCCGAGCGCGTCTCCCACGCCGTTCCCGTGACGCTCGCGGACGGCACGGAGACCGAGCTCGACCACGGCAGCGTCGTCATCGCCGCCATCACGAGCTGCACGAACACCTCGAACCCCTCGGTCATGCTCGCCGCGGGGCTGCTGGCCAAGAGGGCGGTGGAGCGCGGGCTGACGAGCAAGCCGTGGGTGAAGACCTCGCTCGCGCCGGGGTCGAAGGTCGTCATGGAGTACTACGAGCGGGCGGGGCTCATCCCCTACCTCGAGGAGCTCGGCTTCCACCTCGTCGGCTTCGGGTGCACGACGTGCATCGGGAACTCCGGCCCGCTGCCCGAGGAGATCTCCGACGTCGTCAACGCGGAGGATCTCGCGGCCGTGTCCGTGCTGAGCGGGAACCGGAACTTCGAGGGACGCATCAACCCCGACGTGAAGATGAACTACCTTGCCTCGCCGCCGCTCGTGGTCGCCTACGCGCTGGCCGGGACGATGGACATCGACCTGCTCGACGAGCCGCTCGGGCAGGGCTCCGACGGCGAGGACGTGTTTCTCAAGGATCTGTGGCCCGCGGCCGACGAGGTCGCGCACCTCGTCGAGTCGGCCGTGCGGTCCGAGATGTTCACCTCCTCCTACGACGAGGTGTTCGACGGCGACGAGCGCTGGCGCTCGCTCGAGGTCCCCACGGGCGATCGCTTCGCCTGGGACCCCGACTCCACCTATGTCCGCGACCCGCCGTACTTCGACGGCATGCCCGCGGACCCGGCGCCGATCGAGGACATCGTGGGCGCGCGGGTGCTCGCGAAGCTCGGCGACTCGGTCACCACGGACCACATCTCTCCCGCCGGCTCGATCAAGGAGAGCTCTCCCGCGGGCGCGTACCTGACCGAGCACGGCGTGGAGAAGCCCGGGTTCAACTCCTACGGCTCGCGGCGCGGCAACCACGAGGTGATGGTGCGCGGCACGTTCGCGAACATCCGCCTGCGCAACCGGCTCGGGGGTGGGCGGGGACCGCTTCCGCAGGGCGGTGTGACGCGCAAGCTGCCGGAGGGCGAGGTGATGTCGATCTACGAGGCGGCCATGGCGTACGCCGAGGCGGGGACGCCGCTCGTCGTGCTGGCGGGCAAGGAGTACGGGTCGGGGTCGTCACGCGACTGGGCGGCGAAGGGGACGAGCCTCCTCGGGGTCC
>JBBSGJ010000271.1:0-2051 GCA_038254195.1 Solirubrobacterales bacterium | reverse complement strand
TTCGATCAACTCGGGCGGCGCGACGCGCTCGTCTACGGCGGTGGGACGCTCGCTCAGCTCGAGGCGCGCATCGCGGGTTGGGCGACCGAGCGCGGGATCGAGGCGTCCTTCTTCCAGACCAACTACGAGGGGGCCTACGTCGAGCGCATCCATGCGGCCGAGGCCGACGCGCTCATCCTCAACCCCGGTGCGTGGTCGCACTACGCCTGGGCCATCCGCGACGCGCTCGACCTGTCGGGCCTGCGGGCGGTCGAGGTTCACCTCTCCGACATCACCGCCCGCGAGGAGTGGCGGCGCCTCTCGGTGATCTCCGAGCTCTGTGAGGCGACGATCATCGGGAAGGGGCCCGAGGGCTACCGTGACGCGCTCGATGCCCTCCGCTCCGCCTGACGCGCCCGCCCGCGCCGACCGCCTCGCCGCGCGGCTGGCCGAGCGTGAGCTCGACGCGCTGCTCGTCACCCACACCGTCAACGTCCGCTACCTCACGGGCTTCACCGGGTCGAACGCCTTCGCGGTGCTCGCCGATGGGATCCGCGCCTTTCTGACCGACTTCCGCTACGTCGAGCAGGCCGAGGAGGAGGTCCCCGACTGGGAGCGGATCAGGGGCGGGCGCAACCTGCTCGACGACGTCGCCGGGCTGCTGGGAGAGGGACCGCTGCGGCTCGGGTTCGAGGCCGGGACGCTCTCCGTGGATCGCCACGCGAAGCTGCGCGCGGCGCTGCCCGACCGGGTCGAGCTCGTGACCGCGAGCGGCATCGTCGAGGCCGAGCGCGAGGTCAAGGAGCCGGAGGAGATCGAGCGGATCCGGGCCGCCGCCGCGCTGGCCGACGCGGCCCTGCTCGGCCTGCTCGAGGAGGGCCTCGTGGGACGGACGGAGCAAGAGGCCGCGTGGGCACTGGAGCGCGGCATCCGCGAGCGTGGGGCCGAGGCCATCTCCTTCGAGCCGATCGTCGCCGCCGCGGCGCACGGCGCCCTCCCGCACGCCCAGCCGCGCGACGTGCCCATTCCGCGCGACACGCTGCTCGTGGTCGACTGGGGCGCGAGGCTCGACGGCTACTGCTCGGACTGCACGCGGACGCTGGCCACGGGCGAGGGGGTGGACCCCGCCGCGCTGGAGGCCTACACGCTCGTGGAGCGCGCGCAGGCGGTCGGCCTCGAGGGCGCGATGGCGGGGGTGACCAACGTCGACGCCGACGCCCGCGCCCGGGCGGTGATCGAGGACGCGGGCCGGGGCGAGCTGTTCGGCCACGGGCTCGGGCACGGGGTGGGGCTCGAGGTCCACGAGGGGCCGACGTTGTCGAACAAGGCGGAGCCGCGGGCGCTCGTGGCGGGCAACGTCGTGACGGTGGAGCCCGGGGTGTACGTCCCGGGGGCGTTCGGGGTCCGGATCGAGGATCTCGTCGTGGTGCGCGAGGGCGGGCAGGACGTCCTCTCCTCGCTGCCCAAGCACGTCACGGTCGTCGATTAGGGGTGCCGGGAGGGAGCGACTCCCCGGCCCGGGCGCGGCGCAGCCGGAGCTCGGCGCCCTCGTTGGCCCGCTGGAGCTCGTGCATGCGCGCGAGCCGCGTCGGCCGGGGACCGTAGGACCGGGCGCGGTAGAGGTCGTAGCGCTCGCGGTGGTAGCGCGCCTCGGCCTCGAGGAGCTCGAGCTGCCGGGCGTGCGCGTCCATGGCGAAGCCTTCTTTAGACCGGCAAGACCTGGAGGGCGCGGGCGACCTGGAGCTGGCTCAGCCCGCCGAAGTACGCGAGCTCGATCCGCCGCCGCCCGCCCGCATCGAAGGCACCGAGCGCCCGGAGCATGGCTCCGGTGCGGCGATGGGGGAGCTCGCGGGCGTGGCTCCAGGCCCAGTCGAGCACCGCCCAGAGCGCGAAGGCCAGCCCGCCGGCTAGGCCGGTCGCCGTGAGCAGGACCCCGGCGGCGCCGACCGCGCCGACGCCCTGGGAGCCGAGGATGAGCACGACGGCCCCCACCCCGACGCCGGGGCCCACGGGCAGCGCCATGAGCGTGACCATCGCGATGAGGACCGCGGTGGCGTCGAGCAGCGAGGCGT
>JBBSGJ010000270.1:0-2082 GCA_038254195.1 Solirubrobacterales bacterium | reverse complement strand
GCTCGCCGGGATGCTCGCGGCGGGCGAGGGGTTCGGCGGCGGGGGCGCCGCGGACTCCGCCGAGCGGGTGCTGGTGGAGTTCGTCTCCGCGAACCCCACGGGTCCGCTGACGGCCGCGTCGGGTCGCCATGCCGCCTTCGGGGACGCGCTGGCGCGGATCCTCGAGCTCCACGGCCACGCCGTGACCCGGGAGTACTACGTCAACGACCACGGGACGCAGGTGCTGCGCCTCGGTGAGTCCATCCGCGCCCGGGCCCTCGGCGATCCGGTCCCCGAGGGCGGCTACGAGGGCGACTACGTGCGCGCGCTCGCCGAGGGGGTCGATCTCGCGCTTCCCGACGAGCAGCTCGCCTCCGAGGGGGTGGCGCGCAACCTCGAGCAGGTGCGCTTGACCATGGCCGCCTTCGGGGTGCACTTCGACGAGTGGTTCCGCGAGAGCTCGCTCTACGCGGGAGGACAGGAGCTGATCGCGGAGACCCTCCGCCGGCTCGAGCCCCACCTCTACGAGTCCGAGGGCGCGCTGTGGCTGCGAACCACCTCCTTCGGGGACGACAAGGACCGGGTCCTGCGGCGCGCGACCGGGGAGCCCACCTACTTCCTCCCCGACGCCGCCCACCACCTGTGGAAGCTCCAGGAGGGCTACGACCGGCTGCTCGACATCTTCGGGTCCGATCACGCGGGCTACGTGGTCCGGATGCGCGCGGCGGTGGAGGCGCTCGGAGCCTCGCCGGAGGTGCTCGAGATCCTCATCATGCAGTTCGTCCACATCGTGGAGGGCGGGGCGCGTGCGTCGATGAGCAAGCGCCGCGGGGAGTTCGTCACGCTCGACGAGCTCATGGGGGAGGTCGGGGTGGACGCCGCGCGCTGGTTCCTGCTCCAGCGCTCGCACGACACCACGATCGACCTCGACCTCGACCTCGCCCGCTCGCAGTCGAACGAGAACCCCGTCTACTACGTGCAGTACGCCCACGCCCGGATCGCCTCGGTGCGGGCGAAGGCCCGGCGCGAGGGAGCGGCGGCCCCCTCGCCGGCGGCACCGGGGGAGCCGCTGCACCCGGCCGAGCGCCGGCTGATCAAGAAGCTCCTGGCCTGGCCGGGAGAGGTCGCCGAGGCCGCCGAGCGCCGGGCGCCGCACCGGGTCTGCGTCTACGCGCTCGAGCTCGCGCAGACCTTCACGGCGTTCTACCGCGACTGCCAGGTGGTCGGGGCGGAGTCACCGGAGGTCGAGGCGTTCCGTCTGGCGCTGTGCGTGGCCGCCCAGGGGACGATCGCCTCAGCCCTCGGGCGGCTCGGGGTGAGCGCGCCGGAGTCGATGTAGCTCGCGACGCCGGCCACCGGGCGCTCACGAGTCGAAGCGGGCGAGCTCCTCGTCGAGGCGCCGGGAGTCGACGGGGTCGAGCGCGGCGCCGTCGGCTGCGGGGCGCGGGGCAGCCGACCGCCGCCAGCGCGGAAGGGTCAGGCCGAGCGCGACGAGGCCGGCGAGGACCAGCAGCCCGGGCACGAGCCACGCCGTGAGGTCGAACCCGCTCGTCGCCGGGGTCGCGAGCACGCGTTCCCCGTACTGGGCCACGAGCTCGTCCTTGATCTGCTCCTTCGTCTTCCCCCGGGCGACGAGGGTGCGGATGAGCGCGCGCTCGCGATCGGCCTCGGGGGCGGCGGCGACGTTGAGGGGGATGCGGCAGACGACGCACATGACCTCGTCCTCGACGTCGGAGAGCGAGGTGCGGTGGGGGGGAGCGGCGAGGGCGGCGGCGGGAGCGGCCATGAGCAGCAGCGCCGTGAGCATCGCGAGCCTTCTCATGCCTTGCCCAGCGCCCGGCGGAGGAAGGCATCGTCGATGGCGCCGTGGCTCACCGCGACGATCTTCCCGCGGGCGTCGAGGACGAAGGTCTCGGGGACGCCCTTCACCCCGAGGGCGTCGGAGAAGGACTGGTCCACGTCGCGGAGCACGGGGTAGTCGAGCCGGAAGCGGCGCATGAACTCCTGGGTGTCCGGCGCGGCGTCGTTGTAGGAGATGCCGACGACGGTCGTCCCCCGGGCCGCCGCGCGGCGCAGGACGGGGGCCTCCTCCTTACACGGGGG
>JBBSGJ010000269.1:0-2126 GCA_038254195.1 Solirubrobacterales bacterium | reverse complement strand
TTCGCCCGGCGCTGCGCGGCGAGGAGGAACCGCGCGATGGCCGGCGGGGAGAAGCGCCGGGCGAGGAGAAGCTCGAGCTGCTCGCGCGTCCAGCGCTCGCCCTCGGTGAGCGCCGGGCGCTCCGACTCGGCGGCTCGGCCCATGCCGCCGAGCCTACGGGCGACGGTCGTCGGTCGGCGCGCGGTGGTCTTGGGGCGACGGCGCCAGTCGTCTGGTCCCCATGGGAACATACGTTCGATGACCTACGTCGAGCTCCACTGCCACTCGGCCTACTCGTTCCTCGACGGCGCCTCCATGCCCGACGAGCTCGTGCCGGTCGCACTCGAGCTCGGCCACACCGCGCTGGCCCTCACCGACCACAACTCCGTCTCGGGCTCGATGGAGCACGCCCAGGCGGCGCGGGCGCTCGGCCTGCGGGCGATCCACGGCGCCGAGGTCGATCTCGACGACGGGCGCCACCTCACCCTGCTGGTGGAGGACGGCACCGGCTGGCGCAGCCTCTGCCGTCTGCTCACGCTCGCACACGCGCACACTCGCGAGGGCCGTCCCGGAGCGCCCGCCACCGCGCCGCGCCTCACGCTCGACGCAGTCCTGCACCACGCCGCCGGTCTCGTCTGCCTGACGGGCTGCGCGGCGCGCGGCGTCCACGACGAGTCCACGGCGCGTCGCCTGCTCGAGGCCTTCGGGCCCGATCGCCTGTGCGTGGAGCTCCAGCGCCCCTTCGCCCAGGGGGACCGCGCCCGCAACCGGATGCTCGCCGCCCTCGCCCGCCGGCTCGGCGTCTGCACCGTGGCCACGGGGAACGTCCATGCCCACGCGCGCGTCCGGGCGCCCCTGCAGGACGCCTTCGTCGCCGTGCACGAGCACACGACGCTCGACGCCTCGGAGCCGCTGCGGCGCGGGAACTTCTCGCACGTCCTCACGAGCCCGGCGGCCATGGCCGCGCGCTTCGCCGACCATCCCGACGCGGTGGCCGAGACCGCCCGCCTGGCCGAGCGCCTCACCTTCGACCTCACCCAAGACCTCGGCTACCGCTACCCCGGCGCGGAGGACGAGGGGGCCCAGCGGACTCTCGCCGAGCTCTGCCACGCCCGCCTGGCCACCCGCTACGCAGACGCGGTGCCCACCCACCGCGCGGCGGCCGCCGCGCGCCTGGAGGAGGAGCTGCGCGTCATCGCCCGGCTCGGCCTCCCCGGCTTCTTCCTCCTGCATCACGACATGCTCGAGCTCGCCCGCGAGGTCGCCGTCGAGGTGCGCGGGCCGGACTCCGCCCGGGCGCTCCTGCCCCCCGGCCGGGGGCGCGGCTCCTCGGTCTCCTCGATCGTCTGCTACCTCACCGGCCTCTCCCACGTCGACCCGATCGCCAACGAGCTTCTCCTCGGCCGCTTCCTGAACGAGGAGCTCACCGCCCTCCCGGACATCGACCTCGACTTCCCCCGCGACATCCGCGAGGTCCTCATCCCCCGGGTGCACGAGCGCTACGGGCGCGAGCGCTCGGCGCTCGTGGCCGCCTTCCCCACCTTCCGGGCCCGGGGGGCGATCCGCGAGCTCGGCAAGGCGCTCGGGCTCCCCCCGGGGGAGATCGAGCGCGTCGCGCGCGGGGCGGAGGCGTGGGGCCGCGAGGTGGGGAGGGACGTCGCCACCGCGCTCGGCGCCGGCCGGGCGCGGGAGGGCCGCTGGGCGTGGCTCGTGCGCCTGGCCGACGAGGCCTACGGGCTCCCGCGCCACCTCTCCCAGCACTCGGGCGGGATGATCGTCGCCACCCGACCGCTCGTGGACTGCTGCCCCGTCGTGCCCGCCGCCATGGAGGGCCGGCAGATCGCCCAGTGGGACAAGGACTCCTGCGCCGACGCCGGGTTCCTCAAGATCGACCTCCTCGGCCTCGGGATGCTCTCCGCCGTCGAGCGCGCGGTCGAGGCCATCGCGCGCACGCGCGGCGAGCGGGTCGACCTCTCGCGCATCCCCCACGACGACCCGGCCACCTTCGCGGTCATCCAGGAGGCGCAGACCACCGGCGTCTTCCAGATCGAGAGCCGCGCGCAGATGCAGTCCCTGCGCCGCACGCGCCCCGAGACGCTCGACGACCTCACCGTCCAGGTGGCCATCGTGCGCCCCGGGCCGATCCA
>JBBSGJ010000268.1:0-2166 GCA_038254195.1 Solirubrobacterales bacterium | reverse complement strand
CTGAAGGTCGCGCACACGATTCTGGGCCTCGGCCACGACGGCCGCCTCCGCGACGGTGACGCTCACGTCGTGGTGGGATGAGACGAGGAGCGCCTCGAGCCGGCCCTGGCCCTCCGCCTCGCCGTCGCCGCCCTTGCGGTAGCGGTCGAAGCGGTAGGCGGCGAGCACGGTGCCCTCGACGAGGCCGGCGACCACCGCGTCCGAGACGTGGTGGGGCACCTCCCAGCACAGGGTCCCGGTGCTCACCTCGCGGGCGCGCTTTACGACGGCGGCGGCAGCAGTGCGGGCGCGCTCGGGATCGAAGGCGGCGCGGTCGCCCAATCCGACGAGCACGAAGCGGCGGCCCTCGACGTGGGCGACGGCGAGCTTGCCGTGCTCGCGCCGCGCCTCCCCGGAATCGACGAGCGCCTGCAGCGGCGCGCCCGGCGGGTCGTGGGCGATGCCCTCGTCGGCGAAGACCCCGATCGCGATGGTGTCCGCCGGCGTGTCGAGCGGCGCGTCCGTGGTGGCGTCGACCCGCATGGAGGAGGGCACATTAGCTCCACTAGCATCCGTCGCCCGTCGCCCGTCGCCCGTCGCCCGTCGCCCGTCGCCCGTCGCCCCTCTCGTCACCGGAGCCGCCCCCATGCCGAAGACCGTGATCCTCTCCGCCGCGCGCACCCCGATCGGGAAGATGGGCGGCGGCCTTGCCTCCCTCGACGCGACCGACCTCGGCGGCGAGGTCATCAAGGCCGCGCTCGAGCGGGCCGAGGTGGAGCCCGAGCAGGTCCAGCACGTGGTCATGGGTCAGGTCCTCCAGGCCGGCCAGGGCATGGTCCCGTCGCGTCAGGCCCAGATCAAGAGCGGGATCCCCAAGGAGGTCCCCTCCGAGACGATCAACAAGGTCTGCGCCTCGGGCATCCGGGCCGCCGGGCTCATCGACCAGGCCGTCCGCGCGGGCGATCTCGAGGTGGCCGTGGGCGGCGGGATGGAGTCGATGTCGAAGGCGCCGTGGCTTCTGCCGAACGCCCGCTTCGGCTTCCGCATGGGCGACGTCAAGGCGCTCGACGCGCTGACCCACGACGGCCTCACCAACCCCTTCACGGGCAAGCAGATGGCCCCCGAGGCCTCCGAGGTGGCGGCTGAGCTCGAGATGACCCGTCCCGACATGGACCGGTGGGCGCTGCGCTCCCACGAGCGCTGGGCGGCCGCGACCGACGAAGGCCGCCTCGGCGAGGAGATAGTCCCGATCACCGTCGCGGGCAGGAAGGGGGAGACGGTGGTGACCGAGGACGAGGCGCCGCGGCGCGACGCGAGCCTCGAGTCCCTGTCCAAGCTCCCGCCCATCGGCTCGAAGGACGGAACCCACACCGCCGGCAACTCCCCGGGCGTGAACGACGGCGCGGGCGCGCTCGTCCTCGCCTCCGACGACTGGGCGCGGGCGAACGGCAAGGAGGTCGTGGCCACGATCATCGGCCAGGCGCAGATCGCCGACGATTTCGCCTACCTCGCCCGGACGCCGGGCAAGGCCGCGAAGCTCGCGCTCGACAAGCTCGGCATGGCGCCCGAGGACGTCGACCTGTGGGAGATCAACGAGGCGTTCGCCTCCGTCGCGATCAACTCGGTGAACATGCTCGGGATCGACCCCGAGAAGGTCAACGTGAACGGCGGTGCGATCGCCATCGGCCACCCGCTCGGCGCCTCGGGCGCCCGGATCCTCGGCGCGCTCGCGCTCGAGCTGCGCCGCCGCGGCGGCGGGGTCGGGTGCGCGGCGATCTGCTCGGGCGGCGGCCAGGGTGACGCCGTCCTGATCGCGGTCAACGGGTCCTGATCGCCGTCGGCGGCCCGGGCCGCCTCGCCCTGGAGGCGGCGACGCGCGCGACGGTCCCCCACGACCACCTCCGCCCGGCGACGCAGCCCCGAAGCGAGCGTAGACTCGCCCAATGGCGACGCGCACCGACCGCACGCGGCTCGAGGCCTGGGGGGAGGCTTACGCTGAGACCCCCGAGCGCGACGCCGAGTTCTCCACGATGAGCGGCGAGGAGGTCAAGCCGCTCTACACCGAGGCCGACCTGCCGACGGACCCCGACGCGGCCATCGGCCTCCCAGGCCAGTTCCCGTTCACCCGGGGCGTCTACCCGTCGATGTACCGCGGGCGGCTGTGGACCCTGCGTCAGTTCGCCGGCT
>JBBSGJ010000267.1:0-2187 GCA_038254195.1 Solirubrobacterales bacterium | reverse complement strand
TCATCTTCCTCGGCGGGGTCTTCTACTCGGCGTCGCTGCTGCCCGAGCCCTTCCAGACGATCACCCACTTCAACCCCGTCTACTACATGATCGGGCTTGTGCGCTACGGGTTCCTGGGCTACGCGGAGGTGAACGTGGCCCTGTCGCTCGCCCTGCTGTCCCTGGCCGCGTTCGCACTGTTCTCGCTGAACCACGCGCTGTTCCGCCGCGGCTACCGACTCCGCGCCTGACGCGCCATTGCTCGCAGAGCGCGGATTGCGCCCACGGCGCGCGGGGCACCTCGCCAGCATGGACCTTGACGACAGGACGTGCCTCGTGACGGGAGCCAACCGCGGCATCGGGCTCGCCATCGCCCAGCGGCTGGCGCGGGAGCCCGTGCGCCTAGCGCGACCGGATCGGCGTGCTCGTCAACAACGCGGGCGAGTTCACCGCCGGTGAGCTCGAGGAGCAGGACCTCGACGTCATCTACGAGCTCATCCAGACCAACCTGCTCGGGCCGATCCACCTGGTCCACCAGATCCTCCCCCGCATGCTTCAGCGACACCTCGAACTGGGACCAGTACACGCCCGAGGAGTGGGCCGACAAGGTCGTGGCGGCGATCTCCGACGACGACGAGGGTCCTCGGCCCAGGCGGGAAGTCGGCGCTCGGCAAGCTCGCGTCCCACCTGCCCAAGGCCGTGCTCGACACGCTGTCCTCGCGCGCGTTTCACCGGGCCTGATCGGCCGCGCCGTCCCGCCCGTAGAGAAAGGCGATGCCCGCCCCCGCCACGGCTGCCTCCGCCGTCTTCGCCCTGCGGATCGCCTACGGCGCCGCCCTCGTGCTCGTCCCCGACCGGCTGACCAAGCGCTGGCTCGGGGTCGGCGGGCGGACCCCTCCGGCGCAGGTCGCCCTGCGCGGGCTCGGAGCGCGGGAGGTCGTGCTGCATGCGGGAGGCCTCGTCGCCGCGGCGCGGGGCGGCGCCGTCCGCCCGTGGCTCGTGGCGAGCATCGCCGGAGACGTGGTCGACATCGTCGCCACCGTGGCCGGCCGGCGTGGGCTGCCGCAGCACGCCGCGCCCGCCACCGCGTTCGTCGCCGGCGGCTCCGCCCTGCTCAGCGCCGCCGTCGCTGTCGCCGCCGACGACTGATCGCATGGACCTCGCCTACGACCGCCGCGGCGACGGGCCGCCGCTCGTCCTCCTGCACCCCCTCGGCGCCGACCGTCACGTCTGGGACCCCGTCCTCGGGCTGCTCACGCCGCAGCGCGACGTCATCGCGCTCGACCTCCCCGGCTTCGGGGCCTCGCCGCCGCTCGCGGGCCCGGAACGCCCGACGCCCGCCGCGCTCGCCGTGGCGATCGCGGGCTTCCTCGGCGGCCTCGGCGTCGCCCGGCCCCACGCGGGGGGCAACTCGCTCGGCGGGTGGGTCGCGCTCGAGCTCGGCCTGCGCGACCTCGCCCGCTCGGTCACCGCGGTCGCCCCCGCCGGGCTGTGGCCGCAGCCGCTCATGCCCAAGCGGGGCATCGCCCACGCGCTCGCCGGGGCCACGCTGGGAGCGATGCCCGCCCTCGTGCGCTCGGCGGCCGGCCGCCGCCTCGTGCTCGCCGGCATCGTCGCCCACCCCGAGCGCGTCCCGCCCGCCGCCGCCCTGGCGCTCGTGCGCGCCTACGCCACCGCCCCCGGCTTCGGTGCGGTCAACGACGCGATGCGCGCCGGGCGGTTCACCGGGCTCGAGCGCGTCCGCGTGCCGGTGACGCTCGCGTGGGCCGAGCGCGACCGCCTTGTGGCACCCCCGGCGCACGTGCCGGCGGGGGTGCGCACGCGCGGCCTGAGCGACTGCGGCCACCTGCCCATGTGGGACGACCCCGAGCAGGTCGCCGAGGTGCTGCTCACGGGCAGCGCTCCTCGCGGCGTCGCGCGCCGGCCCGACCCCGCGGTGATCTGACCGACGGGGAGGCCGCGCATACCCCGGCACCATGAAGATCGCGATCGTGGGAGCCGGGATCTCGGGGTTGACCGCCGCGCACCTGCTCCATCGCGAGCACGACGTGAGCGTGTTCGAGGCCAACGCCTACGCCGGCGGGCACACGAACACGGTCCGCGTTGACACCGCCGACGCGACCCACGAGGTCGACACCGGCTTCATCGTCTTCAACGACCGGACCTACCCGAACTTCGAGCGCATGCTCGCGCGCCTCGGCGTCGCCT
>JBBSGJ010000266.1:0-2217 GCA_038254195.1 Solirubrobacterales bacterium | reverse complement strand
GGTAGGCCGGTCCGCCGAAGCCGATCTCGTTCCAGGCCCAGGGGTGGGAGTAGAACTCGCTCAGGACGCCCCGCATGACCACGCTCCAGGCCGTGGCCACGTCGAGGTCGTCCCAGCCGAGCTCCCCCTGCGCGAAGCGGCCGATGATCTTCTGCCGCTGCTCGCCGTCGGCGGTCACGAGCCCCTCCGCGCGCAGATGGCGGGCGACCCGCCGCCAGGTCTCGCGGTCGTCGGGCATGAACGCGTACTGGTAGCCGTCGAGCTTGCCGTCGTGGAGCTTGGCGTCGACCATCTCGAGGACGGGCACGCGCGGCTCGGCGTCCTGGGCGAGCACGACGTCGCAGAACACCCGCAGGCACTCGGCCTCCTCGTCCGAGAAGAAGCGCACGGGCGGCGTCGTGCTCGCGCGGGCGACGACCTGCTCGCGGGTGACCTCGTCCCAGTGGCCGGCGTTGGCGAGCACGTCGTAGTCCGGGTAGCGGCCGTGCATCTGCGGGGTGATCCCCGCGCGCTGGCGCGGCAGCTCCTCGGGCGGCGCGGGCTGTCCGCCCGGGCGGTTGTGGGGGAGGTGACCCGCCTCGCGGATGGAGCGGGCCATCAGCGCTCCCGCCGCGACAGCGCGGCGGCCACGCCGATTCCCCCGATCATCGCCAGGGATCCGGGGGCCAGCGCGGGCGGCCCCGTGACGAGGTTGTAGGTCGCCTCCTTGAACCCTCCGGGCTTGCGATAGGCCCCACGGAGGTGGAAGTAGGTCCCCGCCGCCCCGTCGAGCAGGTAGAGCGAGGAGATCGCCGGCAGCACCGTCGTCGCCGCCTTCTCGGAGAACACGCCCGCGACCCCCGCCGCCGCCAGTGCGGGGGAGAGGAACACCGGCGTCCACATCCACTTGTTGCCGAACGACCCGCCGTAGTGGTTGGTGTAGATCTCGAGCCCGAGCGGCAGCGCGCTCGCCGCCGTCGCCGCCGACAGCAGCTTCTGCGCGCGTCCGCGGCGGAAGTTCGCCACCGCGCGCCGCATCGTCCCCCTCATCGGGTGGTGAGCTCCGCCAGCTTGCCCCTGCGGGACTCCTTGACGATCTCCTTGGCACCCGGGTCGCCGCCGCGCAGCGCCTGGGCGATCCCCTTGGCCTGGTTGAAGCGGATGTGCGGCGGCAGCGGCGGGACCTCGGGGTCGGTGATGACCTCGAGCAGGGCGGGGCGCCCGGCGGCGAGCGCCCGGTCCCAGCCCGGCCCGACGTCCTCGGCCCGGTCCACGCGGATGCCCTCGAGCCCGAGCAGCAGCGCGGCCATCATGTCCTCGCGCATCTTCACATGGCGCGCCCACCAGTCGGTGCACGAGCCGGAGTCCGAGGTGAGGATCGCCCGGTCGGGCACCCGCGAGGACAGCTCGTGGAAGACGCGCTGGGGGTTGACCGGGTTCGCGTCCTGCATCGCGCGTTCGGAGAGGATCCGCCACCAGCGCGCGACGCCCTCCTCGATCTCCTGACGCCAGGCGCGATCCTCCTTGCGCCGGAGCAGGGGGATGAGCGCGCGCAGCGCCTCCCCGGCGTCGGCGACGACGTTGACCTCGTTCGGGTAGCGGTTTCCGATCAGCTTGGCGTCGATGTCGATCTGCACTCCGCGGGCCTTGCCGACCTCGGGCAGCCACTCGGAGTAGGGGAAGTTCGTCCCCACCATCAGCAGGGTGTCGCAGCCCTCCATCAGGTCGTAGGAGGGCTTGGTGCCGAGCAGGCCGATCGAGCCCGTCACCCAGGGGAGCTCGTCGGAGAGCACCGCCCGGCCGTTGAGCGCCTTGGCGACGCCCGCCCCGAGCAGCTCGGCGACCTCGGTCACCTCGGCGACGGCGCCCTTGGCGCCCTGCCCGACGAGGATCGCGACCTTGCTTCCGGCATTGAGCACCTCGGCGGCTCGGCGCAGGACGTCGGGGTCGGGCACCGCGCGCGGGACGCCGATGCCCACCGCGGAGGAGTGCACCGCCCCGTGCGTGCGCGGCGGCTCCTCGTACGGGAGCTCCTGCACGTCGTTGGGGACGATGATGCAGGTGGGCGAGCGGGAGGACTTGGCGACCCGCATCGCGCGGTCGACGAGCAGGCCGGCCTGGGCCGGGACGTTCATGGTCTGCAGGAACTCCGAAGCGACGTCCTTGTAGAGGGAGTCGAGGTCGACCTCCTGCTGGTACTCCGCCCCGAGCGACATCCGCGCCTGCTGGCCCACGATC
>JBBSGJ010000265.1:0-2221 GCA_038254195.1 Solirubrobacterales bacterium | reverse complement strand
GCCGCGCCCTTCCAATGGAAGTTCACCCGCCACGACCTCAACAAGCTGCTGGCGAAGGCCGACGCCCCCCAACCCACATCACTCGCAGCCTGACACCCGAAGCCGATACGTCGGCGGACTTCCGAGCCAGACCACTAAGCGTCCGTGACCTGCTTCGCCTGCGAGACGTCGATCAGGTCGCCGCCGCCACCCCCGTCGACACTCAGGACCACCCAACCCTGGACGATGACCTTCGCCGTGTCGTTTCCGTCGCCCAACTTCACGAACGCCCCGGCGATCGGGACATCCGCGGAGCCAGGGCACTGGGCGGAGCTCGCGTCGATCGCCGTGCAGCCCTTCCCCGGGGTCAGCGGCGTCTCGGAGTCGCGCACCACCACGCCCCCGCCCGCGCTCGTGACGGTGACCTTGTTGGTCTCACGAGGAGCCCCGTCGAACTGGATGGAGGTCCCGACGTCGTAGTCGCCGACGGAGTCGCTCGTCACCTCGACCGTGCCCGCACTCGCCGTCGCGGGCAGCGCCATCGCGCCGAGCAGCGCCATCCTGAGCGCTCGCCGACCCGCGACTCGGCGTCCGCGACGTCGCTGCCGTTCGTTCCCATCGCGTGCCGCCGAGCTCATCGCTCTCTCCGTTGCCCGTTTCCGAACCAGACGTCGTTCGCCTCGCGGAGTTGCGAAAAACCCGGCCGCGCCTACGGCAGCTCGAACACCCGCCGGACCGTGGCCAGCCCGTCGAGCAGGCGGTCCACGTCCTCGCGCGTGGAGTGCACTGCGAAGCTCGCGCGTGAGGTCGCGCTCACCCCGAGGCGACGCATGAGCGGCTGGGTGCAGTGGTGGCCGGCGCGCACGCAGACGCCGCCGCGGCCGAGCAGCTCGGCGACGTCGTGCGGGTGGACGCCCGCCAGGGCGAAGGAGATGACCGCGCCGCGGTGCTCGGTCCCCTCGGGGCCGAAGACGGTGAGGCCGGGGACCTCGCCGAGGCGCTCGAGCGCGCAGCCGACGATGTCGGCCTCGTGCTCGCGCACCGCCTCCATGCCGAGATCCTGCAGCCAGGCGACGGCGGCGCCGAGGCCGATCCCCTCGGCCACCGCGGAGGTGCCCGCCTCGAACTTGCCCGGCAGGTCGGCCCAGCGGGTCTCCTCCCAGGTCACCGAAGAGATCATGTGCCCGCCGTGCAGGAAGGGCGGCATGGCCTCGAGCAGCGCACGCCGCCCGTGGAGCACGCCGATCCCGGTCGGGCCGTAGGCCTTGTGGCCGGTCCACGCGTAGAAGTCCGCGTCGATGTCGGCGAGGTCGACCGGAAGCTGGGGCACCGCCTGCGAGCCGTCGACCACCACGACGGCGCCCGCGGCGTGCGCGCGGCGCACGATGTCGGCCACCGGGTTGATCGTGCCCAGCGCGTTCGAGACGTGCGCGACCGCGAGCAGCTTCGGCTCGCGCGCGAGCGCGGCATCGAGGGCATCGAGGTCGAGCAGCCCGTGCGCGTCGATCGGGACGTACTCGAGCGCGGCCCCGCGCTCGCGGCAGAGGACCTGCCAGGGCACGAGGTTCGAGTGGTGCTCCATCTCGGTGACGAGCACACGGTCTCCCGGGCCGACGTTCGTGCGGCCCCACGAGTAGGCCACGAGGTTGATCGCCTCGGTGGCGTTGCGGGTGAGGATCGTCTCGGCCGGCGTCGAGCGCAGCCACGCCGCGATTCCGTTCCGCGCCCCCTCGAAGAGCTCGGTCGCCTCCGCGGCGAGCGGGTAGACGCTGCGGTGCACGGTCGCCCGCTTGGCGCGGTAGTACTCGTCCATCGCCGCGAGTACCGGCTCCGGCGTCTGTGAGGTGGCGGCGGAGTCGAGGTAGGCGATGCCGGTGGCGGCGAGGACCGGGAAGTCGGCCGCGACGTCGGGAAGCGGCTGGGCGGAGACCCCCACTACCTCACCTACGCGGCCGCCGCCGCGACCTCGTCGCCGATCCAGCCGTAGCCCTTCTCCTCCAGCGTGGTGACGAGCTCGGGGCCGCCCTCCTTGACGATCCGGCCCTGGTAGAGGACGTGGACGTGGCTTGGCTCCACGAGGTGGAGGATCCGCTGGTAGTGGGTGATGATGAGCACCCCCATGTGGCCTCCGGCGACGGCGTTCACGCCGCGGGCGACGACGCGCAGCGCGTCGATGTCGAGGCCCGAGTCCGTCTCGTCGAGGATCGCCATGTCGGGCTGCTGGAGGGCGAGCTGGAGGATC
>JBBSGJ010000264.1:0-2251 GCA_038254195.1 Solirubrobacterales bacterium | reverse complement strand
GACCTCCAGCTCGGGGATCTCGGGCAGCGCGTCGCCGGCGATGGGGGCGAGCCCCTCGGTCGCCTTACGGGCCCAGGCCTGGGTCGGTCCGGACGCGGCGAGCTCGGAGCGCGTCACGGCCCGCTCGGAGTCCGGGAGCTGACCGAGCAGGTAGTCGGTCACGCGCCCACGGCTCTCCGCGGGCAGATCCTCGCCCGCCAGCACGGTCATTCCGGCGTGCGCCCGGCCCTGGACCGCCTCGGGCGAGATCTTCAGCAGGCTGCCCAGGTCGGCGTAGGAGCGGCCCTGGCGCAGGACGAGCTGGAGGACGGCCCGCTGGTCGGGCGCGAGTGACTCGAGGGCGGCCATGAGCGGGGATGCTAGGCGCTGGCACAGTCGGGAGCGCAGGTATCTTCGTCGGCGTGAGCGTCTCCCCGGCCGTTCCCTTCGAGGAGACGTTCGACGCGCTCTACGGCCTGGAGATCGTCGAGCAGGGCGACGGGCACGTCCGCGGACGGGTGCCGGTGTCCAACCGCGTCCGCCAGCCGATGGGCCTCGTCCACGGCGGGCTCTTCGCTGCCATGGCCGAGTCGCTGACCTCCATGGCCACGTACCTCGCCGTCTCGCCCGAGGGCAGGATCGCCGTCGGCCTGGCCAACTCGACGAGCTTCCTGCGGCCCATCTTCGAGGGCACGGTGCACGCCGAGGCCCGCGCGCGCCACCGCGGGCGCACGACGTGGCTCTGGGACGTCGAGATCACCGATGACGACGGGCGGCTCTGCGCGCTGACGCGGATGACGATCGCCGTGCGCGATCCAGGCTAATCCGCGAAGCGCTCGCCCGGCGTCCCCTCCCCCTCGCGCTCGGCGAGGGCGGTAATGGTCGCGCGCATGGCCTCCTCGCCCCCGAAGAGGGAGGTGAGCTGGGAGGCGTAGGCGGCGGCCGCCGCGAGCTTGGTCGCCAGGGTCGCCGCGATGGGCTCCACGCGCTCGCCCGGCGTGGGCGGGATGTCGTCGGAGACCACCGCGGGCGTGTCGCGCCAGCGGGCGACACCGACCGACAGCTCGGCGAGCTCGAGGGCGCGGACGAGCTGCACGTGGTCGACGTGGCCGCCGAGCCCCTGCGGTGCGTAGACCTCGGTCGCCGCGAACCGCTCCACGAGCCGCGCGATCGCCGTGGCCAGATGCTGGTGGACGAGATCGTCGTCGCGCGGCGCGGCGAGCAGCGCCGCGGCCGAGCCGTAGCCGCGGTGCTGCGCCTCGGGGAGGGGAAGGTGGACGGTCCGGGCGATCCCGAGGCGCTGGGCGGCCGCCCGGTCCTCTTCGCGGCGCAGGGCCATGGGGTCCGTCTCGGGCCCGATCCCCTGCTGGCAGGCCAGCGCGAAGCCCTCGGGGTCGGGAACCGACAGTGTGAACGCGGTGGCGAGCACGACCTCCTCCCCGGCGGCGGCACGCGCGGCGAGGGTCCCGCCGGAAGAGAGCACGGCGTCGTCGAGGTGCGGGGAGAGGGCGAGGATCATTCCGGGCGGGCGGGCCGATAGCGGTTGGTGATCGGCATGCGCCGGTCGCGTCCGAACGCGCGGGCCGAGATGCGGATCCCCGGGGGCGCCTGACGGCGCTTGTACTCCGCGAGGTCCACGAGCCGCAGGACCGCGTCGACCTCCTCGGCGCTGAAGCCGCGGCGGATGATCTGGTCGCGCCCGAGCTCGTCCTCCACGTAGGCCGCGAGGATCGGGTCGAGGCGGTCATAGGGCAGGAGGGTCTGGTCGTCGGTCTGGCCCGCGCGCAGCTCGGCGGACGGCGCCCGGTCGAGGATCGCCGCCGGCACCCCACGGTGGCGCGAGAGCGCGTAGACGAGCGTCTTGGGTACGTCCTTGATCACCGCGAACCCACCCGCGGAGTCCCCGTAGAGGGTCGTGTAACCCACCGAGGTCTCGGACTTGTTGCCCGTGGTGAGCACGAGCCAGCCGAACTTGTTCGACAGGGCCATGAGGATGTTCCCGCGGATCCGGGCCTGGAGGTTCTCCTCCGTGAGGTCCGCTTCGCGGCCCTCGAACACCGCTGCGAGTGCCGTGTCGTAGCCCGCCATCATCGGGGCGATGTCGAACTCGAGGCGCTCGATCCTCAGGCCTTCGGCGAGCTCGCGCGCGTCCTGCTGGGTCTCCCCGGACGAGTAGGGCGAGGGCATGATCGCCGCCGAGACGCCATCGGGGCCGAGCGCGTCGGCGGCCACGCAGGCCACCAGCGCGGAGTCGATCCCCCCCGACAGCCCG
>JBBSGJ010000263.1:0-2259 GCA_038254195.1 Solirubrobacterales bacterium | reverse complement strand
CGCGGGCGGCGTGCGGGTCGGGCGCGTCCTGGCCGGGTGGGGCCTCGGCCTCGTGGCCGGGGCGGGGATCGCCGCGGTGGCGCTCGTGCCCTTCGTCGAACTGCTCCTGCGCTCCTCCGACCTCGCCCAGCGCGGCGCCGAGCACCCGGTCCACCTGCCCGCGAAGTTCCTCTTCACGGTCCTGCTCTCCGACTACTGGGGGCGCCCCACGGGCACAGCCCTCGCGCCCTTCGTCAACACGCGCGCGTTCTACGCCGGCGGGCTCACGCTGATGCTGGCGCTCGCCGCGCTCCTCCGTCGCCCCGTGCGCGAGCGCGTGTGGATCGCGGCCTTCGGGGCGTTCGGCGTCGCGATGGTCATCGGCCTCCCGCCCCTCTTCGGCCTCGTAACGGCGCTTCCCGGCTTTCACACCACCCACAACACCCGCCTGATCCTCTTCTTCCTCCTCAGCGTCGCCCTGCTCGCCGGCTGGGGACTCGACGACCTGTGCGCCGCGCGACCCCCCGCGCGACGACGGCGCGCCCTGATCGCGGGCAGCGCCGCGCTCCTCCTCGTCCCGATCCTCGTCCTCGCCGGCGTAGGCCGGCTCTCCGCGGACCGGCTCGGCTCGGCGCTCTCGGTGGCCTGGGGCTTCGCCACCCCCCCGGCCGGCCCCTCCGCGGCCGACGTCGTGCCGCTGGCCGCGCTGCTCGTGTGGCTGCCCCTGGCGGCCACCGGGGTCGCCCTCCTCGCGGCCCGGCTCAGGGGGCGCCTCGGGCCCAAGGCGTTCGGGGGACTCGCGGTGGCGCTCGTCGCCGCCGACCTCTTCCGGGCGGGCGTGGGCCAGAACCCGGCGATCCCGGACGCCCACGCCGTCCAGCCCACCACCGGAGCGATCCGCTACCTCCAGTCGCGCCGGCCCTACCGCTTCGCCGGGCTCATCCCGGACTTCGGCATCACCCCGCTGCCCGCGAACGTGGCGATGGACTACGGGCTCTACGACGCCCGCAGCTACGACTACCCGGTCGAGCGGCGCTACGACCGCTTCTGGCGCGCCACGGTCGCGCCCCGGGTGCCCTTCGTCCCGCCCACCACGCTGGCCGCCGCGACGCCGCGCGCGCTGCGGGGGCTCAGCCTGCTGAGCGTGGCCGACGTCATCCAGCAGCCCGGGGACCGGCCGGTGCGCATCGCGGGGCTGCGCGTGGCCTACCGCGGTCGCGACGCGACGGTCTACGCGAACCGCGGCGCGCTTCCGCGCGTCTTCCTCGCGGGCTCCCAGGTCCCGGTGCCCGGCGGGGACGCGGCGCTGGCGGCGGTGACCGCGCCGGGCTTCGACGCCCGGAAGGTGGCCGTCACCGAGCGGGCGCTGCCCGGCGTGCCGCTCGTCGCCGGGGCGCACGCGCCGCGGCCCGCCGGCGGCGCCCGGCTCACCCGCTACTCACCCGAGCGCGTCGAGGCGCGGGTCGACGCGCGCCGGCCCGGACTGCTCGTGCTCACCGACACCTTCTATCCGGGCTGGCATGCGACGCTCGACGGGCGTCCCGTGCCCGTCGAGCGGGTCGACTACCTGCTGCGCGCCGTGCGCGTCGGCCCCGGGCGCCATCGGGTCGAGCTCGCCTACGCACCGGCGAGCTGGCGGCTCGGGTGGATCGTGAGCCTCGGCAGCCTCGTCCTCGTCTTGGCGGCCGCCGCCCTGGACGGGCGCATCCGCCGCCGGCCCGCGAGGCGCGCATGACGCGCGCGCGCCGCCTGGCGGGCCCGCTGGCTCGGCGTCCGGTTCTCGCCGCCGCGCTCCTCTACGCCGTGCTCGCGCTCGCGTTCGTCGGCCCCGCGCTGGTGCCCGGACGGGTCCTCTCGAACTCGGACTCCTTCTGGTACCAGCCCCCGTGGCTGGGCGTGAAGCCGGCGAGCCTGACGCGCCCCGCGAACCCCGAGGTGGACGACGCCCCCGCCGTGCTGCAGCCCTTCACGCAGTACGCGAAGGCGCGCCTGCCCGACATCCCGCTGTGGAATCCACACCTGATGGGCGGCCGGCCCTTCCTGGCCGACGCGCAGTCCGCGGTCTTCTCCCCCTTCAGCCTGCCCGCCTACGTCCTGCCCTTCTACTCGGCGCTCGCGTGGATCGCCGCCCTCAAGCTCTTCGCGGCCGCCCTCGGGACCTTCCTGCTCGGCCGGGCGCTCGGCATGCGCTTCGCCGGCGCGCTGCTGGCCGGAGTCGTCTACGGGTTCAACCTGTGGCTCGTCACCTGGCTCGCCTACCCCCACGCGAGCGTGTGGGCG
>JBBSGJ010000262.1:0-2269 GCA_038254195.1 Solirubrobacterales bacterium | reverse complement strand
GGAGGAGCTGCGCATCGGCGACAGGCGCTCCTCGCCCACCCAGGTCCCGTTGGCCGAGCTGAGGTCCTCGAGCACCACGGCGTCCCCCGCCCCCCGGACGATCCGCGCGTGTCGGCGCGAGGCCTTCTCGTCGGGCACCACCACGTCGCAGGTGGGATCCCGGCCGAGAACCGACTCCTCGCCCCGCAGGTCGATCGTCTGCCCCGCGCGCGGCCCCGAGCGGAAGCTGAGGCGGACCGTCACAGCTCGCGCCGGGTCACGAGCCCGGCATCGAAGGCACGCTCCACGAGCCGCAGGCGCTTCTCGTTCTGGGGGAAGTCCCCCACGCCGAGCTTGTCGAAGAGCACCCGCAGGTGCCCCTTCACGGCGTCCACGCTGAGGAAGACCTCGGCGGCGACCTCGCGGTTCGTCGCCGGGCGGGCGTAGGGCTGTACCTCCTTGAACGGACGGCAGAGCGCGACGAGCACCCGACGCTGGGCGTCGGACAGGCTGGCGGCCGCGGGCACGTCACGCGCGGGCCGCGTCTCGCCGGACACGTCCTCCCCCGGAGCGCGGAAGAGCACCTCGCTGTCGCCGAAGCGCAGGGCGTCCCCGTCGCGCAGGCGCCGGCGCCCCTCCACCCGCTCCCCGTTGACGTAGGAGCCGTTGCGCGAGAGCCCGTCGTCGGCGAGCACCCATGCCTCACCGATCGGCTCGAGCTGGGCGTGCAGGCGCGACACCTCCTCGTCCTCGAGCCGGAGGTCGGCCGCCGGTCCCCGCCCGACGGTCGTCCGGCCCACGAGCGCCACGATCCGCTCCGCGCCCTCCGCATGGCGATGGAGCAGGAAGGGCTCCCCGCGCGCCTCGGCCTGGAGTCGGCGCTGGAGCTCGACGGGAGTCACGGGGGGGCGGGCGGGCGGGGCGACGCGGCGCAACATAGCCCTCTCCCAGGGTGGGTGCGGACCACACCTCGGGGTCCCACCCGCACCCCTCGGGTCCCTACCCACGCCCGCGTCCCGACGCGACGCTGCCACCATGCACGACCACCGAAGGATCATCCAACGCGGCCGGCCGGCGCTCGCCGTGGCCGTCGCGGCGACCGCGCTCGCCGCCGCCGGCTGCGGCGGCGACAGCGGCCGCGACCGGGCGGTGAAGAGCGACCACCTCGCCCAGAGCGTCGAGGGGGCCGGGACGCTCGAGAAGACCCGGCCGTCCGACCGGACGACGGGCGGCAGCGCGACGACCACGCCCACCGCTCCCGAGCCCACCGGGCGGGTGCTCGCCACCCGCGACGGGCAGATCGACGAGCTGCCCGTGCGGCTCGAGATCGTCTCGCTGCAGCGCAGCGGCGCCACGGCGGCGCTCACCCTCCGGTTCGTGATCCCGAGCTCCTCGGGGGTCTCCGACACCGCGTCGGCCCAGATCGCCGATACGTTCGACGACGGCGTGAGCGAGTCCGACCGGGATCCCGGCCAGGCGTACGACACGGTCGACGGCATCTCGCTGATCGACGTGACCAACCGCAAGCGCCACCTGGTCGCCCGCGACGCGCGGGGGACCTGCGTCTGCGACGAGAACCTCTCGAGCACGTTCGTCGAGCAGGGCTCGCCCCTGCTGCTGTCGGCCACGGTCGCGGCCCCGCCGCCCGACGTGGACGTCATGGACGTGGTCATCCCCAAGTTCGGGACCTTCAAGGATGTCCCGGTCTCGTAGGGGCGGCGCGCTCGCGCTGGCCACCGCGATGGCGCTCGCCGCCGGCCCCGCGGGTTCCGCGGGAGCCGCCGGGACGCCGACCACCGCGGAGGTCTCCGAGCTGACGCTGCCGATCATCGACCTGAAGCTCGAGACGACGTCACTCGACGGCGGCTTCCGGCGGGTGGAGGGCCGGCGCGACGTGCGGCTGACCCTCTCGGCCGACGTGCTCTTCGCGTTCGACTCCGCCCGGTTGAGTCCCCGGGCGCGCTCCCGCCTCGCGGCGGCGGCGGCGGAGATCCGCCGGCTGCACCCCGAGGCCGTGAGCATCGTCGGGCACACGGACTCCAAGGGGTCCGCGGGCTACAACCTCGTCCTCTCACGGCGGCGGGCCAGCTCGGTGCGCTCCGCGCTCGTCACGGCGCTCGGTGGAAACGCTCCGCGCGTGACCGCCTCGGGCCGGGGTGAGAGCGACCCGGCGGTCTCCAACACGGATGCCGAGGGGAACGACAGCCCGGCCGGCCGCGCCCGCAACCGGCGGGTGGAGATCAGGATCCCGAAGCGGTAGTGGACTGGTGCCGCGGCCCCCGCGACCGCG
>JBBSGJ010000261.1:0-2307 GCA_038254195.1 Solirubrobacterales bacterium | reverse complement strand
GGCGACCCGGAGCTCGCCGGCGTCGAGGCGGGCGACGACCGCCTCGACCGCCTCGGGGTCCTCCGCGTCGATGCGCGCCTTCAGATCGTCCACCGGACCGCCACCTCTCCGATCCGCCGCGCCGCGGGCGTGCGGGCCTCCAGGTTGGGGACGGGGGCGACGCGGACGGTCATGTGGCCGACAGGATGCCGAAACAGCGCGCGAGCGCCTCCCCGGTCACGTGCTCGTCGGCGTGGTGTGCCAGCTCGGGCGCGCCCGGGCCGAGGTTGACCGCGGGGATGCCGCGCGCGGCGAACTCGGCCACCGGGGTCCACGCCTGCTTGGCGCGGAGGGGACCGGCCCCCGCCGCGCGCAGGCGCTCGAGGTGCGGGTTGCCGACGGGTGCGGGAGCGGGCGGTGCGTTGGACTCCACCTCGAGCTCTCCGACGCCGGCCACGAGCTCGGCGAGGCGGGCCTCCGCCCCGGCCGGGGTGCGATCGGGCCCGTAGCGGAAGTTGAGCTCGGCGACGGCCTCGGGGGGGATGACGTTGCGCGCCACCCCGCCGCGGATGCCCACGAGGGAGAGCACCTCGACGTACTCGGCCTCCCCCATCCGGATCCGGCGCGGCTCGACCTCCGCGAGCGCCTGCAGGCCGCGGACGGCGCGGTGGATCGCGTTGTCGCCGAGCCACGGCCGGGCGGAGTGCGCCGCGGTCCCCGAGAAGCGCAGGCGCGCCGAGATGTTGCCGAGGCAACCGACCTCGAGAGCGGTCGAGGTGGGCTCGAGCAGCACCACGAGCTCCGCGTCGCGCAGCGTGGAGGAGGCGTCGAGGGCCGCGGGCAGGGCGGACTCGGCGACGGGCAGCTCCTCGCGGGCGAAGAAGAGGTAGGCAAGGTCCGCGCGCTCGGAGGCGAGCTCAAGCATCACCGCCACCCCGCCCTTCATGTCGCTGGCGCCGAGGCCGTGGACGGCGCCGTCCGCGAGCCGTCCCGGCCGGTTGCCCTGGGCGGGGACGGTGTCGACGTGCCCGGCGAGGACGACAGGGGCCTCGCGCGGGCCGTAGAGCAGCGCCGAGCCCGTGTCGAGGAGCAGCGGCGCGGGGCTCATGACCTCCCGGACGTGGTCGAGGATCGCCGCCTCCCCGCGCGACTCGCTCGGGATGTCCACGAGCTCGAGCGTCCGGCGTAGCAGGCGCTCGGCGACGCTCATGCGAGCTCGCCGCGGAACACCGGGCGCGCCCAGCCCGTGAGCTCGATGTGGAGGTCCTCCCCCACGTCGACGACGAGCTCCCCGCCGTCGAGCACGACGGTGACGGGCGAGTCCCCCCCGCGCAGGACGTGGGCGACCGCGGCGCCCGCGGCCCCCGTGCCCGAGCTCAGCGTCTCCCCCACCCCGCGCTCCCAGATGCGGGCGCGGATGCGGTCGGGGGCGAGCTCGCACCAGACGGACACGTTCGTGCGGTCCGGGAAGCGCGGGTCGTGCTCGACGACGGGCCCCACCCTCCGGAGATCGACGACGTCGGGGTCGGCGACGCGGATGGGCGTCTGCGGGTTGCCCACCGCGAGGTGGAGAAAGCCGAGGCGCTCCCCGTCGACCTGCACCTCCCCCTCGAAGGCGAGGCGCGCCCGCCCCAGGTCCAGCGTGCACGTCCACTCCCCGGTGACGCGCACCCGGACCTCGCCCGCGGCGGTCTCGATCGAGAACGAGTCCGACTCCGTCCAGCCCCGCCGGCGCAGGTAGAGGACGGCCTGGCGGGCACCGTTGCCCGAGAGCTCGGCCTCCGAGCCGTCGGGGTTGAAGATCCGCAGGTGCGCGACGAAGCCGCGCCGGCGGGGAGGCCCGAGCAACAGCACCCCGTCGGCGCCCACCCCGGTGTGCCGGTCGCAGAGCGCCCGGGCCGTCTCCGCGGCGAGCTCCTCGCCCTCGAGCACGAGGTAGTCGTTGCCCAGGGCCTGCCACTTCTCGAAGCGCACGCCTACAGCTTGCCGAGGATGGTCTGCGCGGCGTCATCCGCCGTGCGGTCGGTCACGTCGAGGAGCACCGCGTCGGGGAGCTTGCGCAGCCACGTGAGCTGGCGGCGGGCGTAGTTGCGGGTGCGACGCTTCATCACCTCGATGTCTCCGGCGAGGAGCTCATCGAAGCCCAGGGCCCGGCGCGCGGTGGGTGAGGCGCCCGCGCGGTGGGCGCGCTGGACCTCCTCCCGGGCGCCGGCGGCGAGCATGGAGTCCACCCGGGCGTCGATCGCCGCGTAGAGGGCCTCGCGCTCCATGACGAGGGCGACGAGGAGGGTGGGCCGCCGGGTCTCCTCCGTCCACAGCTGGGAGGGG
>JBBSGJ010000260.1:0-2435 GCA_038254195.1 Solirubrobacterales bacterium | reverse complement strand
GTACAGGAGGTCCGCCGGTCGCGCGCGACGGCAGTAGCTCTCGCCCGCCGGTTCCAGGTGAGCGACAGTCTGATCGGCAAGGTTCGTCGCGGCGAGCTGTACACGACGCACGAGACCTGCCGCGCACAGGAGTCAAGCGATCGGGCCGGCTGGGGACTCGCGTTCTACACCGGGATGCGCCGCAGCGAGATCGGCAGGGGGCGGTGGCCGCACGTCTTCTGGGACGCCGACGAGATCATGGTCGCCGCTTCCAAGAGCGAGGCCGGAGAGGGACGCCGCATCCCGATGGTCGGCCCGCTCAAGAAGATCTTGCGGGAAGAGTGGATGCGCCAGGGGCAACCGAAGAGCGGACCGATCGTCACCCGCTCTGTCCTCTCAGGGAAGTGGCAGGCTCGCGCAGACGAGGTCTGGGAACGGGCGAAGCTCCAGCGGATCACGCTGCACGAGGCCCGCCACACCTACGCGAGCTTCCTGATGGCGGCCGGTTACAACCTCAAGCAGATCCAGGAATACCTAGGCCACGCTGACCTCGCGACGACCGCCCGCTACATCAAGAACCTCCCCGTCCCGCGGGGCACGACCGAGCGCGACAAGCTCGAGGCCTACCTGGCGACCGAGATCGGCGATCTATAGCTCAAAATATGGACAGGAATGTGGACAGGAATGTCAGCGAGGTTGAGGTTCGTGAGCGTTTGTAGGGCACCGATAACCCGTCCGCAAACCGGCCCAAACACGCAGCAACTGCAGGCACCTGCCCAAGACATCTACGATGCCGGAGGAGGGACTCGAACCCCCGACACGCGGATTATGATTCCGCTGCTCTAACCGACTGAGCTACTCCGGCGGGAGTGGGCAGGATAGCCCCCCGCCGGGGGCCGCCCAGGCGGCGGGTCTCGTAGGCTCAGGGCCGTGTCCGACCTTGAGCGCGCCGTCGCCACCGTCGTCGAGCGCTGCCTCGGCGTGAGCGCCGCCGAGGACGTCCTCGTCGTCGGAGACCCTGCCACGCGCGAGCTCGCCGAGGCGCTTCGCGACGCCGCCCGTGGCTCCGGAGCCGACACGGTCCTCGCCCTCATGGACGAGCGTGAGACCGATGGCACCGAGCCGCCGCCGCCGCTCGCGGCCGCGCTCGCCGCCGCCGACGTCTTCATCGCCCCGACGAGCCGCTCGCTCTCCCACACCCGGGCGCGCAAGGAGGCGAGCGACCGTGGCGCCCGTGGCGCGACGATGCCGGGTGTCACCGCCGACATGCTCGCCCGGGTCATGGCCGTCGACTTCGACGCCCTCCGCGAGCGCACGGAGGCGGTCACGCGGCTGCTCGACGGCGGGGAGAGCGCCCGCGTCACGTGTCCGCGTGGGTCCGACCTGACGCTCGACCTGCGGGGCCGCGCCGGCATCCCCGACCACGGCGACCTCACGGCCCGCGGCGCGTTCGGCAACCTCCCCTGTGGCGAGGGCTTCATCTCCCCGGCTACCGGCGCGGGGCGGCTCGTCGCCTCGTCGCTCGCCGCCCTGGGCCTCGCTCCAGCCGACGAGCCCGCCGCGCTCACCGTCGAGGATGGGCACCTCACCGGCGCCGAGACCGACCTGGGCTCCGAGTTCCTCTCCCTTCTCACCGCCCACGGCCCGGACGGGACGAACCTCGCCGAGCTCGGCGTGGGGACCAACGACCGCGCCACGCTCACGGGGAACGTGCTCGAGGACGAGAAGATCCTCGGCACGGTCCACGTCGCGTTCGGCGCGAGCGCGGGGATCGGCGGGACGGTCTCGGTCCCCATCCACCTCGACTGTGTCGTGCTCGAGCCGACGCTCGAGGTCGACGGCACGCCCGTTCTCCACGGCGGCCGCTGGCTGCTCGACGAACCCGCGTGACCACGCTTCTCGCGGTCCCCAACGTCTCCGAGGGCCGCGACGACGAGGTCCTCGCGGCGATCGGCGCCGCGTTCACGGAGGGCGGCGCGCGGCTCCTCGACGTCCACTGCGACCCCGATCACCACCGCGCCGTCTTCACCCTCGCGGGCGCGCCGGGGCGGCTCGCCCTCGCCGTCCTCGCGGGCGCGCGCGAGGCGCTCGCCCGCATCGACCTCACGCGCCACCACGGCGTGCACCCGCACGTGGGGGCGCTCGACGTCGCCCCGATCGTGCACGTGACCGGCGAGGATCGGGGGGCCGCGTGCGCGGAGGCGCTCGTACTCGCCGACGAGCTGGGCCGGACGCTCGCGGTGCCGGCCTTCCTCTACGGCGGGCTCGCGGACGGGCGTACGCGCGTGGAGCTGCGGCGCGGCGGAGTGGCGGCGCTCGCGAAGCGCGTGGAGGAGGGGGAGCTCGTTCCCGACTTCGGCCCCGCCCGCATCGATCCGCGCACCGGGGCGACCCTCGTCGCCGCCCGCCCGCCGCTCGTCGCCTTCAACCTGGAGCTCGCGCCGCCCGCGACGGTG
>JBBSGJ010000259.1:0-2496 GCA_038254195.1 Solirubrobacterales bacterium | reverse complement strand
GTCTCGACGACGCCCCCGTCGAGGGCGACCGTCCGCCCGGCGGCCCGGCGCACCACGCCGTAGCCGGTGCTCGCCGTGCCGGGGTCGATGCCGAGGACGATCATCTTCCGGGATTCTCCGCGCGGCGCCGGATGCCTTCGCGGAGCGCAGCCCCGACATTTGACGAGTGCCGCCGGGCAGTGGACAGGATGAGCGTCTACGCGCCGATATGTCCGCTATGTTCACCGGCCGTCAGGTGTGCGAGGAGCTGGCCACCGAGCTTCACGCCGCGCGCCGGCGGATCGTCGAGCTCGAGGCAGATCGCCAGCTCCGTGCCCGCCACGACAGCCTCACCGGCCACCTGTCCGTGCGATCCTTCCGAACGCGGCTCTCCGAGGAGGTGGCCCGCGGCCAGCGCTTCGGACGCGACCTCTCGCTTGCCCTCATCGACCTCGATGGCTTTCGCGCGCTCGAGCTCCGCCACGGGTTCAAGGCCGGAGACGAGCTGCTCGTCGCCGTCGGCGAGCGCCTTCGCCTCTACACGCGCAACCACGACGTCGTCTGCCGCACCGCCGGCGACGAGTTCGCGATCCTCCTCCCCGAGACCGGTTCGCCCACCGCGGCGCTTGCCTTCGAGCGCCTCCTGCTCGAGCTCGAGGTACTCGAGACCTCCACCGTCCATTGCGTCACCGCCTCGGTCGGAATCGCCGAGCTCACCGGGAAGCTGAGCGCCGAGGGGCTGCTCGCCGGCGCCGCCCAGGCCCTCGAGAACGCGCGCGCCGCCGGGGGTGCCCGCGTCGTCTGCGCGCCCGTCCGCGGGGCGCCGACGGCGGAGCGCACGCCGTCCCCCCAGCGCGACGCGATCGAGGCGCTCGCCGTCGCCCTGCTCGAGCGCGACCGCTACACGGGCGAGCACTCCGACTCCGTCGTCGACATGGCCGGCGCCGTGGCTCGGCACCTCGGCCTGGCCGTGGAGGAGATCGACCGCGTGCGGGCGGCCGCCCTCCTGCACGACATCGGGAAGGTGGGCATCCCCGACGCCGTCCTGCACAAGGCCGGGACCCTCGATGCCGACGAGTGGGAGCTCATGCGCGAGCACCCCGCCATCGGCGAGCGCATCCTCCGCGTCGTGCCCGGGCTCGGCCAGATCGCCCGGATCGTGCGCCACGAGCACGAGCGCTGGGACGGGACCGGGTACCCCGACGGCCTGGCGGGCAGGGAGATCCCCATGGGCAGCCGGATCATCCTCGCCTGCGACGCCTACCACGCGATGACCTCCGACCGTCCCTACCGCCTCGCCATGTCCCACGCGCACGCGGTCGAGGAGCTCGCCGTCCGCGCGGGCGCCCAGTTCGACCCCGAGGTGACCGCGGCGCTCATCGGCCACCTCTACGGGCGCCGACAGTCGGGCCTGGGCGTCTGCGCCGCCTGATCGCCGGGGCCGTCCATGCGCCGGAGAGGGCGAGCGTGCCGCCGGCGACGAGCAGCGGCACGGCGGGAACGAGATAGCGGAGGGTGTAGCCCGCCGTGGCCGCGGTGGCGAGCAGCATGCCGAGGGCCATCCCCTCGAGCAGGGCGGTCTCGGCCCAGCCGGTGAACCCGCGACGCCGGGCCGCGGCGTGCCCGAGCGCCGCGAGCGCGGCGAGGGTCAGAGCCGCCACGAGCCAGCGCGGGGTGTGGACCACCGCCGCGTAGGCGCGGACGAGACCGGTGGGCGCGTGGGTCGCGGGCACGTAGCGGGGGAAGAAGTCGTCACGCGCCTTCTCGATGAAGTACGGCGGCGTCCGGCGCGGGACGGCGGGCAGCGAGATCGGCGACTCGCTCTCGCCCGGCCCACGCTCCGGGGCGAAGAAGCGGACGAAGTCGCGGCCGACGAGGCGTGCGTAGGCGCCCGGGCGGGCGGCGATGACACCGACGGCGAAGCGGGAGAGGATCCGGTTCGAGCGGTGCTGCCGCGCGGGGTCGGTGGTCATCCCGCCGAAGAGGCGCAGCGCGGGGGAGGCGGGCGCGAACAGGTAGGAGACCGGGTCGGGGAGTCGAGGCGCGCCCCGACGCGAGCACAGCGGGCGAGCGGCCGGCTCTACGTCGACGCCCTGGCACGAGGCGATCTCCCCCACCCGTGCGTAGAGGAACCAACCGTCCGCGCCGCTCAGGCCCAGCCGTCCGTAGCGGTGCCCGTAGTAGCCGACGAGCCCGACCACGGGAACCAGCGCGCAGACGATCGCGAGCACGCTCGCGCGCCGCGGGAGGCGGCGCGCCGCGGCGTAGGCGATCCACGCGGGGAGGGCGAAGACCGCAGCGGTGCGCAACAGGACGGCGGCGCCGAGGAGCAGGCCGCTGAGGGCCAGGGCGCCGCGCCGCTCTCCCCGTACGAGCAGGTAGGCGCTGGCGACGAGCGCGAGGGTGAAGGCCGCCTCGGGCATGACGTGCTGCTCGAGCGCGATCGCGTAGCCGTCGAGGACGACCACCCCCGCGGCCAGCGCCGCGAGCCAGCGGCGCACGTCCCGGCCGGTCAGC
>JBBSGJ010000258.1:0-2522 GCA_038254195.1 Solirubrobacterales bacterium | reverse complement strand
GGCACGCCCGAGCTGGCCCACCGCGCCGACGAGCACGTGACCGGGGAGGCGCTCGCGCGCTGTTTCGTCATCCTGTCGGCCACATGATCGTCCGCGTCGCCCCTGTCCCCACCCTGGAGGCCTGCGAGCGCGCGGCGCGGCGGATCGGAGAGGTGGCGGTCCGGTGGACGACCTGAGGGCGCGCATCGACGCGGAGGACCCCGAGGCGGTCGAGGCGGTCGTCGCCCGCCTCGACGCCGGCGAGCTCCGGGTCGCCGAGCCCGACGCGGCCGCGGAGGGGGGCTGGCGGGTCAACGAGTGGATCCAGCGGGCGATCCTCCTCTACTTCCGCCTCCGGCCGATGGTGGCGATGGAGAGCGGCCCCTTCGCCTACCGCGACAAGGTCCCCGTCAAGACGCACTACCCCGAGGGCGTGCGCGTCGTCCCGCCCGCGGTGGCCCGCCACGGCTCCTACGTGTCGCCCGGCGCGGTGCTCATGCCGAGCTACGTGAACATCGGCGCCTGGGTGGGGCCTCAGACGATGGTCGACACCTGGGCGACCGTCGGCTCGTGCGCGCAGATCGGCGCCGACGTCCATCTCGCGGGCGGCGTGGGCATCGGCGGTGTGCTCGAGCCCGCCGGCGCCCGTCCGGTCATCGTGGAGGACGGCGCCTTCCTGGGCTCCCGGGCGATCGTCGTCGAGGGCGTCCGCGTCGGGCGCGAGGCGGTCCTCGCCTCCAACGTCACGCTCACCGCCTCCACGCCCATCATCGATCTCCGCGGCGAGCAGGCCGTCGAGCTGCGCGGCGCGGTGCCGCCGCGCGCGGTGGTCGTCCCCGGCACCCGGCCCAAGGAGTTCCCCGGCGGCACGTGGCAGCTCTCCGCGGCGCTGATCATCGGCACGCGCTCGGAGGCCACCGATCGCAAGGTGTCGCTGAACGCGGCCCTGCGCGAGCACGGGCTCGGCGCCGGCTAGGACCCGACGGGAGTCGTTCCGAAGATGAGGGTCCGCGGGCGACGTCGTAGACGACGTTCTGCGAGCGCTTGAGCAGACCCTGCAGCACCTCGGCGTCCTCGGCATCCACGGTGACGACCTCCTCCCACGCGCCCTGGTCGAGCACGAGCTGGAGGGTGAACGTGCCCTCCTCGCCGGGGTCCCCGGCGACCCAGGAGAACTGGTAGTGCGAGAGCTGGCGGACCTGGATGGTGTCGTCGGTGACGGGCTGCTTGGGAGCGGGCATGTCCGCCACGTGCCCCCGGGGGGCGAGCGGAAAACCGGCCAGCGGCACTTCAGCACCACGTACAGTCGTATGCGATGACGGACGCAGCGCGGGTCTTCGATGAGCAGGCGAGTGGCTACGAGGCGCAGCGACGGCGTCTGGTCCCGCCCTACGAGGCGTTCTACGGGACGGCCGTCGAGGCGCTCGCGCTCGCCGGCCGGCCCGTCCGGCGCGTGCTCGACCTCGGGGCCGGCACCGGTCTGCTCGCGCGCCGGGTGGCGGCCGCGCTCCCGAAAGCCGAGCTCACGCTGCTCGACGGCGCTCCCGCCATGCTCGACCAGGCGCGCGCGACCCTCGGCGAGCGGGCCCACTACGTCGTCGCCGACCTGACCGACCCGCTGCCCGCGGGACCGTGGGACGCGGTCGTGAGCGCGCTGGCCGTCCATCACCTCGACGACGAAGCCAAGCAGGCCCTGTTCTGCCGGCTGCACGACGCCCTCGCGCCCGGCGGCGTGTTCGTCAACGCCGAGCAGGTCGCCGCCCCCAGCGCCGTGTTCGCCGACGTCTACGCGGCGTGGCACGAGCGTCGCGCGACCGAGCTCGGGTCAAGCGCGCAGGAGTGGGCGGGAGCCGTCGACCGCATGCGCCTGGACCGCTGGGCCACCGTCGGACGGCAGCTCGCATGGCTCAGCGACGCGGGCTTCGCGGACGCCGACTGCCTGTTCAAGGACCACCGCTTCGCGGTCCTCGTCGCGCGGCGAGCGGTCTGACCACCTGCTCAGAGCGCCCGCTCGGACACGCACGCGAGCGTGGGCTCCTCCTCGCGCCCGCCGCCTGCCTCCTCCAGGCGGATCGTGGCCTCGCGGCCGTGCAGGTCGAGCGAGGCGATCTGGTTGGCGAAGTAGGGGCCGCCGAGCTCACGCCAGCGGATGGGCGGCGCCTTCACCCCCGCGGCGCGAGCCAGGGCACGGGCCACGAGCACCGCGGGCTTCGTGCGCAGCCCGCGGATCCCGGTGCGCTCCTTGCGCGACAGGGGGTTGCGCACCGGCGAGCAGACGGCCTGGTAGACCCGCGAGCGGGCGCCGGTCCCCCGCGGGAAGCCGACCTCCGCGACGTAGGCGTGGTGGACGTCCCCCGACAGCGCGACGATGGTCGCGGGCGGCTCGCCCCGCTCGCCCCGGGCGATGGCGCGCACGAGGCCGGCGAGCGCCCGGAAGGAGGTCTCGAACGCGGCCCAGTGCTCGAGGTCCATCCCCTGGCGCAGCTTCTCCGACAGGCGGGCCGCCCGCGCGCCCCACACCCCGCCGCAGACCGCCTCGTTCC
>JBBSGJ010000257.1:0-2526 GCA_038254195.1 Solirubrobacterales bacterium | reverse complement strand
TATGTGCTGATCGAGGACGAGCGGCCGGGGCGGTTCGACACCGCCGAGGCGGAGCGCCTGGGCGTCTCGCCCGGCCCCGACTTCGGGCGCCTCCAGCGCGGCGAGGCGGTGAACGGCGTCCGTCCCGAGCAGGTGCTGGGCAGCGCGCGGGCAGGCCGCAAGCTCGTGCTCTCGGGCGACACAGCCCCGTGCGAGACGCTCGCCGTCGCGGCACTGGAGGCCGATGTCCTGGTCCACGAGGCGACGTTCGCGCACGACGAGCGCGGACGCGCCCGCACGACGACGCACTCCACCGCGACCCAGGCCGCGACGCTCGCGCGCGAGGCGTCTGTCCGCTTCCTCGCGCTCACGCACCTCTCCGCGCGGTACGCGGGCGCCGAGTTGCGCGACGAGGCGCGCGCGGTCTTCCCGCGCACCTACGTCCCGCGCGACTTCGACACCGTCGAGGTCCCGTTCCCCGAGCGTGGCGAGCCGGAGCTCCTGCGCTGGTCGGACGCCCGGGCGACGGCGTGACCGACCGAGCTACCGCTGTGGCAATGAGCCGGCAGCCTCGGGGCCCGTGGGCGCAAAGACGCTCAAGCCACCGACGGCGAACAGGCTGGTCGCCGCGATGAGGCCGGACGTCGCTGCGATCCCGGCCCTGCCACCACCGCCCAGGCCTACCAGTGCGCCAACGATCCCGCCCACGAGCAGCGCCGTACCCAACCAGTGGAACCTGGGATGAAAGAGGCGGCCGAACGCGAGGAAATGGGCGCCTACGACCGCAGCGCACCAGGCAGGAGCGTACTCGCTGTCGCCCATCGCGCCGAGTACCACGGCGCCCAGCACGAGCCCGGCCACCTCGAGCACGACCACGAAGCGGAAGGCGCGGGACCCGTATATCGACCGCGAACGCGCCGGGGCGGACCGACGGAGCCGGACACTGCGGGCGACGATCACCACCCCGACCACGATGCCCACGACTCGGATGCTGTCCGAGACGCCTCCGGCGAACCCGGAGGCACCCCACGCCGCCCAGGCCGTGCCGAAGAAGCCCTCGATCATGGCGCCCGTCAGGTTCCCCCGGTCGGGCACGCGTGACGCGGGCCTGCTCGAGCTCGGAGGCCCCTGGCCTCTCCTGTCGTCGGCGGTCATGGCGAGCCCTCCGAGGGTGGTTGGTGGTTGGTCGCGCCGAGCAGGCCCCGCAGTGCGGCGGTGTAGTCCTCCAGCGCCCGCCGCCCGGAACGGGTCAGGGCGAGGTAGGTGACCGGGGTGCGCCGGTGGTGGGCCTTGGTGACCGCCACGTACCCGGCGTGCTCGAGCTTGCGAAGGTGGGTCGAAAGGTTGCCGGCGGTCATGCCCACCAGCTGCTGCAGGCGCGGGAAGGCGATCTGGTCGTCGGCACCGAGAGCGGCTAGAGCGACGGTCACCCGCAGGCGGGCCTGGGCGTGGATGACCGGGTCGAGGGCAGGCAGGACACCCTCGGTGACCGGACGCACGCTCGCCGCGGGCGCGTCCGCGGTCATGCCTGTGCCTTCGCGCGCGGAGAGCGCCGCTTGCTCACCTGCGACACGGCGGCGGCGACGAGGAAACCACCGCCGCCAGCGAGCGACAGCACGGCGAAGTTCGCTGGGGCGCCAGCGGAGACGCTGGCCGCTCCGACGATGAGCGTCCACGCCCCGAGGCCGTACTGCACGCGGTCTCGCCGGACGATCCCGGTCGCGAGATACAACGACCCGACGACGAGCGACGAGCTTCCCGACCACACCAACGGGCGAAGGCCGGATGGAAGGCCCTGGTGGGCGAGCGCCACGTTGACCGCCAACAGCGCGGCGAGCCCCAAGGCCCAGCTCCAGCCGTACATCGCACCGACCATGCGGGACGGCCCCTCGACGCCCCGTCGCCGCCACACGCCCTCGCCCACCGACACCACCACGGCGACGGCGAACAGCACTCCGAGGATCGTCCGTGCCGCCCATGTCGGCACGAGCGGCCCGGGGCCCTCCGGGGACGCGAGGTACACCGCCCCGCCGCACGGGCGAGCCACGCCACTCCCCAGACAAGGAGGATCGGCATCGGGTCGACGCTCAGGCTCCGGACCGTCGTCCGGCGTTGCTCCTCGATCAACGCCAGTGACTCTCGAGGCGAGGTGTGCTCCTCGTCGCCCCTGAGGCCAGGCCAGTTCTCCAGCGGGTCCGAATCGAGCACATTCCCCTGCTTTCAAAGTAGTTTGCGGTTCAAACTACTCTGAGGATGCTCTCGTCAGCCTGATTGCGCACGCGGCCCGGAGCAGAGGCCAGCGACTCGCCGGCGGGAGGTGAGCGCCGCCGCACGTGCCGTCGCCGGGCACTGGTAGGGTCACGCCCGTCCGTTCCTTTAACCGGGTCCCGTGAGGCCAGGAAGGCACGAGTGGAGAGCAAGGTCGTCCTCGACCGCGATGACATGCGGCGCACGCTGGTGCGCGTGGCCCATGAGATCGTCGAGAAGAATGCCGGCGACAGCCTCGCGCTGGTCGGGATCCATCGGCGCGGGGCGGTGCTCGCGCGC
>JBBSGJ010000256.1:0-2529 GCA_038254195.1 Solirubrobacterales bacterium | reverse complement strand
TGGTGCGCCCCAGCTCGCGCTGCCCCTGTCAGGGCCTCAGTAGAGGGCGGCGGCCAGCTTGCGGCGGTACTCCCGCGCGACCGGATGCTCGACCCCGAGCTCGTCGAGCACGCCGACCACGACGCGCCGCAGGTCCTCGCGCGAGCCGTTCGAGGCGGCGAGCGCGTTGATGAGGAGATCGAGTCCGCGCGCGGGCTCTCCCGCGTCGAGGGCGACGAAGGCGGAGGAGAGGGCGTCGTCGTGCTCTCGCTCGAGGCGGATGCGGGCGGCGAGCCCCTCGGCGGCAAAGCTCCCGGGCAGGTGCTCGACGAGTCGAAGCGCCTCGTCGGCCTCGCCGCGCGCCCGGATCATGCGGGCGAGCGGCACCGCGGCGTCGGCGCGCGCGGGCTCGAGCTCGAGCGCCCGGCGCAGCGACGCCTCGTCGCCCGCGGCCACGAGGGCGTCGGCCGCCGAGGGGACGAGCCCGTCGAGGAACCGCGCGACCGCGGCCGGCGGCTTGGCCCCGACGAACTCCGCCACCACCGCGCCGTCGCGGAACGCCTTGACCGCCGGGATGCCCTGGACCCCATGACGGCGGGCCGCGACCGGGTTGGCGTCCACGTCGAGCTTGGCGAGCACGACCTGGCCCTCGCGGTCGGCCGCGGCCGACTCGAGGACGGGCCCGAGCTGGCGACACGGCCCGCACCACGCCGCCCAGAAGTCGACGACCACGGGGACCGAGCGGGAACGCTCGAGGACCGCGACCGGGAAGTCGGCGTCGGTGACGTCGATGATCATGGCGGAAGGGTAGCCGGCCCGGGCCGCGGGGCAGCCTATGTCGCGCCGCCGGCCCGAGCCGGCGTCGGTAGGAAACCGGTATGGAAAAGGGCCGAGACCCTCGTGACCCGTCGCGCGACGGGTATCGTCTGTCGATCGACCAAGATGTCGAGTGCCTGCCCGCCCCGGTCGCAGGGAACCGGTGGCGCTTCGAACCCCAGAAAGGCCAGGATCCTTCGTGCGCATGAATCTCCTTCCGCGAGCCGTCCGACTCGCCCTCCTGCTCGCGTTGGCGGCGCTCGGCCTGACTGCGCCCGCCGGCGCGCAGCTCCCCCGCAACCCGATGGCCCAGGGGAGCCCCCCGTCCTACCGGTGCACGTCGGGGATCTACTTCGGGCAGCCGTGCGAGCGGTTCCTCTCCAACCCCGAGCACATCGCGCACGAGCTGCCGAACCCGTATCCGTGGTTTGTCGACTACGCGTACGGCGCGGCGGCCGGCTTCAACACGAAGAACGTGCCTGACAGCCAGCGCACGACGCCGTTCATCCGCCGGTACATCGGGACCGTGCCGCAGTCCGAGTTCGTCCCGCGCTCCTACACCGAGCAGAGCATCCGGGACTACGTCAACCGGGTCGGGCGCGACCACCAGCTCTACGGCCAGACCCTGCCGCCCGAGGCCGCTCCGGACACGCTGGCCGCGTTCTCGATCCACGGGCTCGAGCACCAGCGCTGCGGCGGGCGGTACACGGGCGGCGGTCGGAGGGCGAACGCGGCCTACCGGCGCTGGGTGGAGGGCATCGCCCGCGGGATCGGTGACGCCAAGGCCATCGTCTTCGTCGAGCCCGACGGCATCCCCGCCGCGGCGCAGTGCCTCTCGGGCCGTGCGCTCCACGCGCGGCTGGCGACGATCCGCTACGCGGTCACGAAGTTCGCGGCGCTGCCCAACGTCGGCGTCTACATCGACGCCGGGACCTCGGACTGGCGCCCGGCGTCGGAGATGGCGGCGCTCCTCAAGCAGGCCGGCGTCTACCTCGTCCGCGGCTTCTCGGTCAACATCACGCACTACGACTTCACCTGGCACCAGCTCAGGTACGGCGATCAGATCGTCCGGCTCCTCGCGCGAGGGCACCGAGCCAGGAAGCACTTCGTGGTCAACACGGCCTACAACGGCGTCGGCCCCCTGTACAAGACCGGGCTGAAGACCGAGGGCGAGGTCTGGTGCGATCCGCCCGGGCGGGCGCTCGGGCCGCTCCCGACGCTGGAGACCGGCGACCCTCTGGCCGACGCGTTCTTCTGGATCGGCGGCCCCGGCATCTCGGACAACGACTGCGGCAAGGGTCACCTGCCAGCGGGAACGTTCGACCCGAAGTGGGCGACCCAGCTCATCAATACGGCGCTGCGCGCGGCGGCGAAGGGCAAGGCCGACTACCCGGAGTACCACGGAATCCATCCGGAGAACTCGCGCTAGCGCTAACGAGCGGGCGGGCGGACCCGCGAGGTCTACCGGGGACCACCCGGCCGGCGGCGGCCGGCCGGGTGGCGTCACGGAGCTCGATCCGGTAGACCGGTCGGGTGGGCGAGGTGTGGGTGGAGAGCGGCGGGGTGCGCCTGGTCGGCACGGAGGCCGGAGACGGCGTTCCCGTCGTGCTTCTGCACGGGCTGACGGCCTCGCGGCGCTACGTGGTCATGGGCTCGCGCGCCCTCGAGCGCGGCGGGCATCGCGTGATCGCCTACGACGCGCGCGGCCACGGGGCCTCGGGACCCGCGCCGGCG
>JBBSGJ010000255.1:0-2539 GCA_038254195.1 Solirubrobacterales bacterium | reverse complement strand
CGCGCCTGGCCGCGCCCGCCGGCTGGGACGCGCTGGCGGAATGCCCGGAGGCGGGAATCGAGCTGTGGTCGCTGGCGACCGACACGGCCGAGGGGTGGGCCTCGCCGCTCGCCGCCTGGCGCGGGCTGCGCGATCCCGAGGCGTGCCTCGACGGGCCGCCCGCGGGGCACCTCGCGGCGTGGGACGCGCTGGGCCGGCGGCGGCGCGTGCCCGCCCTCGGCGGCCTCGACGCCCATCAGCCCGGGCCGCGCTGGCGCGGGCGCGTGCGCACGCCGATGCCGAACCGGCGCTGGTTCGGGCTCCTGCACACCGTCCTCGAGCTCGACGACGAGCCGACCGGAGACCTCGACGCCGACCGCGCGGCCGTGCTCACGGCGCTCGCCGCAGGGCGCGCCCTGCTCGCCTGCCCCACGCGCGGAGACCCGAGCGGCTTCGGCTTCCGGGGCGACGGCGGCCTGCGCATGGGCGACGAGGCCGGCGCGGACGGCCAGGAGCTCCAGGCGACCGCCCCGCTCGCAGCGGACCTCGTGCTCCTGCGCGACGGCCGGCCGGTGGCGTCGGACCGCGGGGCGCGCGAGCTGCGGGCGCGGGCCGAGGGGCCGGGGGTCTACCGCCTCGAGGCCCGCCGCGACGGGCGCCTGTGGATCCTGACCAACGCGATCTACCTGCGCTGAGGGTCAGGGGTCACCGGGTCAACATGACGCGCCGGGGCGAATCTGGCGCGGTCCCCGCACCGTCGGCGCCGAGCTCTTCCTCGTCTCCCGCCGTCGCCGCCCAGCTCCCGCCCCGCGTCGCCGTCGTCCGCTATGACATGTTCTCCACATGCGTTAGTGTGGACCACATGCCCAAGATGATCCAGGTCCGCAACGTTCCGGACGAAGTCCACCGCACGCTGAAGGCGCGCGCCGCCAGCACGGGCATATCGCTCTCGGACTACGTCAAGCGCGATCTCGAGGAAGCGGCCGCTCGGCCCTCGCTCGAGGAGATCGACGCCCGCATCGTCGCGCGAGGGAAGTCGGGGCTCTCGGCGGCGACTGTCCTGTCCGCGCTGCACGAGGCCCGCGAGGGTTGACCCGATGCCGGTCGTCGACGCGTCGGTTCTCGTCACGTACCTGGTGGGAGGCGAGGCGGCCGACGTTCGGGAACGGCTGCTCTCGGTCCGCGAGTGGTGGTGGGCACCCCACCTCGTCGACGCCGAGGTGGGGCACGTGCTGCGCCGGGCCACCGCGAACGGCGAGCTGACTGTGCCCCGGGCGGCCGCCGCGCTCGCCGACCTCGGCGGGCTTCCCCTCCGCCGCGCTGCTCACGTCGGGCTCCTCGAACGAGCCTGGGCCCTGCGGCACAACCTCAGCTTCTACGACGCCCTCTACGTCGCCCTCGCCGAGCGGCTCGAGATGCCCCTGCTCACGCTCGATCGTCACCTGGCGGGCGCGCCGCGGCTGCGCGTCGACGTAGAGATCCTGGGTTGAGGCTGACGAGACACTGCTTTCGTCGAGGACTTCGAACACGCGGCACCTCGATGCGACCAACTCGATGTTCTTCCGCTCGGCGCGAAGGGCGCAGGCGGGTTCGGGACGGCCCATGCAGCGCCCGAATCGCGTCGGGCGTGGTTTCAGAAGCCGTTACGAGGGGCTCGAGGACGCCTCGACGACCCGCCTTCGGAACGCGGCAGGGCTGATCGCCGGGAAGCGGTAGAGCTCCGGCTCGATCCGCGCGTAGAACTCACGCAGACCGGGGGGGTCGATCAATCCCCGCTCGCGCATCGCGCGCACGTCCTCGAGGTCCTGGTCGAAGCCCCGTTCGAGCTTCGACAGCGCCTGCGAGTACGCGAGCGGCGTCAACGGGGGTGCGCATGCTCCGCCGCGCGCGCGAAGCTCGTCATGCGTCCGATCAGCGCGTTGTACCGGCTGTGGGCGTCATCGGTCTTCTCGGCGAGCAGCTCGTAGAGGCGATGGCCGGGGCGTGGCTCACCCCCGTCCGGCACGTCATAGCCGAGGGCACGCAACCGAGCTGCCGCCATCGCCACCAGGACGGAGGCCTCGGACTCACGTCCCCGGGCGAGATCGCCCAACCCCCGCTCGACCAGGTCCTGTCCGGGAAGGAGGGCCTGCCGCGCGTCCACGCCGGCGATCCTACGTCCCGACGGGCGGATCACGCGCCGCCGAGCACGCGACCGCCCACGATCGTCGCTTCGACCGCGAGCGCCTCGTCGAGCACGACCACGTCGGCGTCGGGCCCGGGCGCGAGCGCGCCCTTCGTCGACTCCAGCCCGAGCACCCGCGCGGGGGTGGCCGAGGCCATGCGGAGCGCGTCGGAAACCGGGACGCCCGCGGCGACCGCGGTGCGCACTGCGCGGCCCATGGTCAACGTGCTCCCCGCCAGCGCGCCTCCCCCCGCGAGCGCGACGCGGCCCCCGACGACGACGACGTCCCGGCTCCCCAACCGATATTCCCCGTCGGGCAGGCCCGCCGCGGCCATCGCGTCGGTCGCGAGCACGGCGCCGTCCGCTCCCTTGAGCGCATGGGCCAGGGCGATCGTG
>JBBSGJ010000254.1:0-2547 GCA_038254195.1 Solirubrobacterales bacterium | reverse complement strand
GCCGCGGCGACGTCGACGGGGTGGTCGAGCTCGACCACGCCCACCGCGCCGAGCACCCGCACGTCCGCCACCCCCGCGAGCTCGCGGGCGGGCGCCAGCCCGTCCCGCAGGCCCCGTTCGATCGCGGCCACCTGCCCGCGCCACCCCCCCGCGGCCAGGAGCCCGAGCGAGGCGACGCCGGCCGCGCAGGCCAGCGGGTTGGCCATGTACGTCGGGCCGTGCATGAGCCCGCCCGCCGGCCCGGACGACACCGCCCGGGCGACCGCGGGCGTGCACAGCGTCGCGGCGAGGGTCAGGTAGCCCCCGGTCAGGGCCTTCCCCACGCAGAGGATGTCCGGCGTCACCCCCGCGTGCTCGCAGGCGAAGAGCGCGCCCGTCCGCCCGAAGCCCGTGGCGATCTCGTCGAGGACGAGCAGGAGATCATGGGCGGTGCACAGCTCGCGCAGGAGGCGTAGGCACGCCGGCGAGTGGACGCGCATCCCGCCCGCGCCCTGCAGCACGGGCTCGACCACGATCGCCGCGAGCTCCGAGGCGTGGCGCTCCACCAGATCCGTTACGTCCTCGGCCCACAGCGGGTCGAGCCCCGCGTCGAACCCGTCGGGCGGCCGGGGCGCGAACACGTGGCGGGGCAGGACCCCGGCGAAGAGCTCGTGCATCCCGCCCTCCGGGTCGCAGAGCGCCATGGCGCCCGTGGTGTCCCCGTGATAGCCCCCGCGGACCGTGAGCAGGCGGCTTCCGCGGCCGGACTGGAGCGCCATCTTGAGCGCCACCTCAACCGCCACCGAGCCCGAGTCGGCGAAGAACACGTGCTCGAGCCCGTCCGGAGCGAGCGCGAGCAACGCCTCAGCGAGGCGGACGGCCGGCTCGTGCGTGAGCCCGCCGAACATGACGTGGGCCATCGCGTCGAGCTGGTCCCGGACGGCCGCGTCGAGGGCCGGATGCCGGTAGCCGTGCACCGCGCACCACCACGACGACATGGCGTCCACGAGCTCTGACCCGTCGGCGAGCCGGAGCCGCACGCCCTCCGCGGAGACCACGGGAAGCGGCGCGCCGGTCCCCGGCATGGGGCCATAGGGGTGCCAGACGTGCGCCCGGTCGAACTCGAGCAGGTCCTCCCACTCCGCCGTCACGCCTCCTCCCGGAGCCAGGCGGCCAGGAACGGATCGACCACCCGCCAGCCCGTCCGGGTGCCGGCGTCCCTCACGAGATGCCCGTCCCCGGCGAGGCGCGTAACCGCCAACCCGATCGACCCACCCTTGACGAGGCCGAACCGGGCCTCCGCCTCCCGGCTCGTGAGCGCGACGGTGCGGTGCGCGACGGCCTTGAGGACCCGGCGCTCGAGATTCGTGCACGACTCCCAGACGACCTGGATCTCCCCCTCGGCCTCGCCGCGCGCCGCGTCGTCTGCGGCCAGCCACTGCTCGATACCGGCCGTGCCTCCCGCCGGGACCACCCCGAAGAGGTGATGGGCCAGGAGCATCGCCCGCTGGGGATGGCCCTCGGCGCGATCGAGCAGGGGACCCAGCCCCTCTCCGGGGTCACGCCGGCGCTCGGCGAATCTTGCCGTGATGTGCTCGGCGAGCTCGTCGGCCGGAAGCGGACCGAGGGCGACGGGCGCGGCCTGGGCGAAGAAGGCGTGCCGGCGGTCGGCGAAGAGCTCGCGCATGAGCCCCGGGTGCGAACCTGAGAAGACGTACCCGGCGGCATCGGAGTGCGTCTCCAGCTCGGAGCGGAACACGCCCGGGAGGGCCGGATGGATGCGCACGACCTCCTGGAACTCGTCGAAGGCGATCACACACGTTCGACCCGTCCGCTCCTGTACCCGCCGCGGGAGGGCAAGCCGATCGAGCAGTCCATCGCCGGCCTCCTGGAGCTGCGCCTGCACGCCGACCCCGCCGGGTGCGGCGCTGACGGTCGGCTTGAAGGTCCGGACGACTCCGTCATACCAGCGCCGGAGCCGCCCGTCGAGCTGGGCGGCGTAGGCGCGCTCGATCCGCTGGGAGACGTCGCCGGCCGTGACACACCCGAGGAAGTTGACCTCGATCGGAACGCCGCCCTGCCGCTCGACTGCTCGGAGCACCGCCCTCAGCAGGGAGGTCTTCCCGAACCGCCGAGATCCTTCCAGGCGACTGTTCCGAGCGTCCAACGCGCGGTCGGAAAGGGTTTCCAGCTCATGTCCGCGGTCGACCAGCCCGTCGGACCCCACTGGTTCCTCGTACACGAACGGGCTCGTCAACGGTGCCTAGAGTAGCACCATGAGGTGGCGAGAGCATCACCCCACGGTGATGGAAGCGGCACCGCCCAACATTGTGCTCTCAGTCCTCGAAAAGCGTGAAGTCGCGCTTGCGCGCGCCGCAGACCGGACAGAACCACGAGTCGGGAATGTCCGCGAAGGCGGTGCCGGGCGGGATGCCGCCGTCGGGGTCGCCCTCCTCCGGGTCGTAGACGAACCCGCAGGACTCGCAGATCCACTTCTGAATCGTGGCCTCGCTCGTGCTCATGGGACCCAGGGTACGCTGCGCCGCGCGTGGAGGTCGATCGTCTGAG
>JBBSGJ010000253.1:0-2553 GCA_038254195.1 Solirubrobacterales bacterium | reverse complement strand
GGCGAGCGCCCGGGCGCGGAGGCGGCCGAGGGGCGTGTCGGGGCCGGCACCGGCGGTGGAGATCGTGACCATCCGGGAGCCGGGGCGCTTGAGCATGGCGGTACGCAGCGCCAGGTAGACCTCATCGTCTTTGAACGCGTGCATCTCGTCGCAGATCGCCAAGGTTGGCGATAGGCCGTGGAGTTTCGGGGCGTCGGCGGCGAGGACCCGTAGGTGGCCGCCGGGTACCCGTAGTTCGAGGTGGCGGATGAGTAGTTCGCTCTCCTCGAGGCGGCCGGCGAGGTCCCGGGCGGCCTCGTAGAGCACGCGGGCCTGGTCCCGGGAGGCGGCGGCGACGTAGACGGCGGGGCGCTCGGTGCGCATGAGCTCGAAGACGGCGATGGCCGCGAGCAGCGTCGTTTTGCCCTGCCCGCGTGGTAGGAGCGCGAGGAGTTCGTGCTGCTCGCCGTAGATGGCGCGGACGATCCGTTTCTGGAAGGGCTCAAGGGCGAGGTCGACGCGCTGACAGAACGCCTCGAAGTCCGCCGGGACCGACCGACCACGGATAGTTGTCGCCACAACCGAGTAGCCTACCTCTAGATGAACGTGGACGTTCAGAAGACGGAGAGGCGGGGATGGTTCCGGCGCCGCCGCGGGGACCACGTTGAGGAGCGGACGCTCACCCCGGACACCGTCCCGCCGGTCATGCTCTCCTCCGACCCGGGATCCCCGGCGATCGGCCCGACGAACGCCCTGGCGATCGCTGACGCCTACGCGTGCGTCCGGGTGCTCTCTGACGCCGCCGCCTCGCTGCCGCTCATTCCCTACCGGCGCACGGCCACCGGCCGGGAGCGGTACTCCGGGCTCATCGCCGACCTCCTCACCCGCCCGGCGCCCGCGACGACGCAGGCGAACCTCGTCGGGCAGCTCGTCGCCCATCTCAACCTTCACGGAAACGCGTACCTCGGGAAGTTTCGGGGACCGGACGGCAAGATCGAGCAGCTCGGGCTGCTCGCCCCCGACCGGGTCGTGCCGCAACTCAACGCCGGCGTGCCCTACTACCGCTACTCGCCGTTGATCGGCGAGCAGCAGCTCTTGACCACGCGGGACGTCATTCACGTCCGCGCGCTCTCCACGAACGGCCTCTCCGGCCTGTCCCCGGTCCGCCAGTGCCGTAGCGCGCTCGGCCTCGCGCAGAACCTTGCCACCCACGCCTCGGTCTTCTTCGAGAACGACGCGCGACCAAGCGGCATCCTCAAGATCGAGGACGGCAGCAATCAGGGCGAAGCGCTGCGGGGCCTTCGGGAGAGCTGGGACACCCGACTCGGGGGCGTGCAGAACGCCCACAAGATCGCCGTCCTCTCCGGCGACGTGAGCTTCACCCCCCTTTCGATGCCGCTCGAGGACGCGCAGTTCCTCGGCCAGCGGGAGCTCTCAACCCGGGAGATTGCCCGCATCTTTCGCATCCCGCCGTGGATGATCGGCGCCACGGACGGCAACCGGATGACCTACTCGAACACGGAGCAGCAGGCGCTCTCGTTTGTCATCTACAGCCTCAGGCCGTGGCTCGTGCTCATCGAGCAGGCGTTGACCGCCGACCCTGACCTCTCACCGGCCGGCGTCTACATCGAGTTTCTCATCGACGCCCTGCTCCGCGGCGACTCGCAGACCCGCGCCCAGGTGTACGCGCAGGCACTCAACCCAGTGTCCGGGTGGATGACCCGCGAGGAGGTCCGTCGCCTCGAGAACCTCGACCCCGAAGACGACCGGCCCACCCCGGCCGCCACCGTCCCCTCACAGAACGGAGCCACAGTCGCATGACCGACCATCCCCGCGCCCCCGAGCAGCGCACCGTAGACGTTGATGTAGGCGACCTCGACACCCGCGGCCGCACCCTCCACGGCTACGCCTCCGTCTACAACCATCTCTCCCACGACCTCGGCGGGTTCCGGGAGCGGATCGCCCCCGGCGCCTTCGCCGCCGTCCTGCCCGACGCCGACGTCCGCTGTCTCCTCAACCATGACCCCTCCCAGGTGCTCGGGCGCTCCCGCGCCGGCACCCTGCGCCTCGCAGATGAGCAGCGCGGCCTCAGGTTCGAGTGTGACCTCCCCGACTCGCCGCTCGGGGAGAACGTCCGCGCCTCCGTCAAGCGCGGCGACATCGACGGCGCGAGCTTCCGGTTCGTCGTCGGCGAGGAGGACTGGGAAGGCGACGTCCGGACGATCAAATCCGTCTCCACGTTGCAGGACGTGACCGTCGCCACCTACGGCGCCTACCCGGACGCCTCGGTCGAGCTCCGCACCCGCGATTCCCTTAACCCGCGCGGAAGCGTCACATCCGTCACATCCGTCACAGACCCCGCGCCCGCCGAGGAGCGCGACCATCCCAAGGAGCCCAACATGCAGGTCGAAGACCGCACCGAGAACGGCGGGCTGGCGGTCGAGGACCGCGCCGCCGCCGAGCACACCCCCGCCGTGGGGGACCGCGTCCGCGACGCGATGTTCTCCATCCGCAAGGGCGAGAACCGCTCGCTCACCACGACCTCCGCCGCCGCCATCGCGCCCCCGGAGCTCG
>JBBSGJ010000252.1:0-2563 GCA_038254195.1 Solirubrobacterales bacterium | reverse complement strand
TACGGCCCCCACTGGAAGATCGGGTTGATCTGGAGCAGGCCGCCCATGAGCACGAGCACCGCCGCCACCGCGAAGAACCACCCCGCCGAGCGCAGCAGGTAGCCCATCCACAGCGGGGTGCCCACCGCGTTGCGCTCCTTGCGCCCCGGGCCGGGGAAGTCCGCGTGGTGCTGGCGGATGATCTGGACGAGGTGGATGGCGATGAGCACGCCGAGGATCGCCGGGACGATGAACACGTGCCCGATGAACAGGCGGGGCCAGAAGTTGTCCGACCCCGGGAAGCGCCCGTCCCAGATCAGGGTGGACATCTGGCCGCCGACGCCCGGCACCGAGAGCGCGACCCCGTAGGCGATGATCAGGCCCATCCCCGAGAGCAGGTCGTCGGGCAGGGAGTAGCCGAGGAACCCCTCGAGCAGGCCGAGGCCCAGCAGGGTGAGCCCGATCATGTAGTTCAGCTCGCGCGGCTTGCGGAACGCCCCCGTGAAGAAGATCCGGGCCATGTGGATGACGATCGCCGCGATGAAGAGGTCCGCGGCCCAGTGGTGGGTCTGGCGGATGAGCAGGCCGGCGGGGACGTCGAACGAGAGGTTGAGCGTCGAGACGAACGCGTCGGAGGCCGAGAGCCCCTGGAGGGGGACGTAGGAGCCGTGGTAGACGGTCTCCGCGGTCGACGGGACGAAGAACAGCGCCAGGTAGGTCCCCGTCGCGATGAGGATGACGAACGAGTAGAGAGCGATCTCCCCGAGCAGGAAGGACCAGTGGTCGGGGAAGACGTAGCGCAGCGTCGCCTTGATCAGAGAGGACGTCCCCAGGCGCTGGTCGACGAACCGGACGGGGTCGGCGAGACCCTCCTCGGGTCCGTCCGAGGGCGGACGGAGCGCCGTCATCCCTTGACGTCCCCCGTGCCCCACCACGCCGGCCCGGGCGGCCCCGACAACCCGCCCGTCGCGCGCAGGGCCCCGTCGAAGTCGATCTCGAGCGGGAGCTGGGGCAGCGCCCGCCCCGCGGGCCCGAAGGTCACCTCCGCGCCCCGGGTAGGGTCGAACGTCGAGTAGTGGCAGGGGCAGACGAGTGCGGGGGAGTTGCCGGAGTTCTCCGAGAAGAGCGGGTAGCGGAACTCCGAGATCGCGCAGCCGGCGTGCGTGCAGATCTTGGAGTAGGCGACGATGCCCTCCGGCCCCCAGTCCGTCCGCCGTCCCGCCAGCCGGAGCTCGTCGGGCTTCACCCGCACGACGATCACCGAGGAGCCGAGCTCCCGCTTGTCGGCGCCCTCGGGAAAGCCCGTGGTGAAGGAGCCGACCGCGAGGTCGCCGGCCAGGATCGGGTGGTCATCCTCGTCGACCATGCGCCGCCCGGCGCGCCACGGCGAGGCGTTCAGGCGGCCCGCCACCGTCGGGCCGAGCGACGCCGCGGGGGTGACGACGATGACCCCGAGCCCCACCGCCGAGGCGCCGCCCGCCGCCGCGAGCAGCCTGCGGCGGGTGATGCCCTCGCCGCCGGCGCGGATCTCCTCGGCGATCTCCTCGTGCTCCTCGGGGCCCTGGTCGAGCACCTGGCGCTCCTCGACGGCGGTCTCCTGGGGCACCACCCGCGCGGAGGCGACCATGAGCGCGGCGGCCACGCAGGCGAGCGCCAGCCCGGCCGCGAGCCCGAGGATCTGGGTGTCGTCTAAGACGATGAAGGCGACGAGGAAGGCGAGGGCGCACGCCGCGGCGGCCCACAGCAGTCCCGCGGTCACCGTCTCGGCCCGCCGATCGGCCGGAACGGTCCGCTCGGAAGGGTCGATCTCCCGCGGCGGGATGTGCGGCGGCTCGTCCCGGCGGCCCCAGGCCCGGACCATCGCCCACAGGGCGAGCAGGCGGGCGAGGAGGCTCACTGCGGGGTGCGCTCCCCGATGAGGCGGGACACGGCCACGAGCGCGACGATGGCGATGCCCCAGGCGGCGATGCCCTCGGGGATCGGGCCGAGATTGCCGAGACCCCATCCGCCGCGGTTGTCCGCGGCTTGGGTGGAGAGCACGTAGCGGCTCAGCGAGTCGGTGTCGGCGTCGTCGATGAGCGCCTTCTTCCACTTCGGCATTGCGTAGGGCCCGAAGCGGATGACCTCGGCCACGTCGCGCGCCTCCACGCCGTTCTGGAGGCTGGGGGCGATGATGTCGGGGGTGACGATGCCGCCCTGGGCGGCGACCTGGTGGCAGCCCGCGCAGAAGTTCGTGAAGAGCCGCTTGCCCTCGGAGAGCGAGCCGCGCGCGGGGTCGACGGCGGGGATCGCCGGCCCGCCGAAGGACCCGATGTAGGCCACGAGGTCGCGCTCGTCGGGCTTGGAGTAGACCGGCGGGGCGCGGACGGGGTAGTCGGTCGGGTGGGCCAGGGGCATGCGCCCGGTCCGGAGGTACCAGTCGGCCGCCAGCGCGCCCACGCCGCGCAGGCTCGGGCCGCGGCCGGGCAGGCCGCGGGCGGCGATCCCGTGGCAGGAGGAGCAGCCGGTGACGAAGAGCTTCTGGCCGTGGGCGACGTCCGCGGCCGCGGCCGCCGTCGCCGGCGCGGTCTGGGCCCCGGACCCC
>JBBSGJ010000251.1:0-2569 GCA_038254195.1 Solirubrobacterales bacterium | reverse complement strand
GGGATGGGAGCGGGACGCGAAGGCCCCGCAACGCCTCCGCGGCCGGCGGCCGTCGGCGAGGGAGCCGTGCGGGCCCGAGGGGCGGCCTTCGGCTGCGGGCGCGACGAGCCCGGGCGCGACGAGCCCGGGCGCGACGAGCCCGGGGACCTGCCCGCGGAGCGCCCGTTCGCGCGCCCGCGCGTCACACGCCGCCGACCCGTCGGCGGCGTCCGCGGCAGGGACGGCAGCACCCCGGAACCGCGGGCGAACGTGAGTCCGCCCGACCCCGCGCCGGCGGCCACCTCTCCCGCCGGCACGTCCGGTCCCGAGACGAGCTGGCCCAGGCTGCCGACCCCGCCGAGCCCCCCGCCGGCGGCCGCGAGCGCCAGCGTGAGGAGGATCGCCACGGGCGCCAGGAGCCCGACGCCGGTCGCGCGCAGCGCCTCGCGCCGCCAGGTCCGCAGGAGGTCCATCCGGCCATCCTAGAGCGCACGCACCCGACCGACCCCGGTATACACCTCCTCTTCCGTGCGTCAGCCCTCCCTCGCCCGCTCCCTCCGGGTCGCGCTACTCGGGCTCTCCCTGGCCTTCGCCGCCCTCGCCGGCTTCGGCGTCGCCGCCCTCTACGACTCCCGCCAGCGCTACGAGGACTCGATCTCGCGCGCGTACGAGCTGCAGTCGGCCGCGGCGGGCCTCGTCGCCGCCGGCGTGGTCGAGGAGGCCATCCTCCGCGGACAGGCCGCCCCCGGGAGCCGCGGGCGGGCCGAGCGCGCGTTCGGGGATGCCGCGCGTCGGGCCGACCTGCTCGCCCGCGGCGACCGCAAGTCGGGCCGCCTCGTGGACCGGGCCATCGCCGCCGAGGCCCGCGGTCGCCGCGCGGCCACCGCGGTCCGCTTGCGCCGCCGGGCCGCCCGCCGGGACCCCCTCGCCCGCCCTCTCGGCCGCGCGCGGGTCGCCGCCACCCAGCTCGCACGCCGCCAGCCCGGCCGCCGCGCCCGCGCCCGCCGCGAGGCCCGTGCCCGCTCCCGCCGGGCCTTCGCGGCGATCCTCGGCGGCGGTGGGCTCGCGCTCCTGGTCGCGCTGGCCCTCGTCACCGCGCTCACCGCTCGGATGCGCCGGCCGCTGGACGATCTCGTCGTCGCCACCCGCCGCCTGGCCGGCGGCGAGCTCGGCCGCCGGGTCCAGCCGGCGGGCCCCGCCGAGCTACGCCAGCTCGCCAGCGCGTTCAACGCGATGAGCGGCGACCTCGCAGGCGCGCAGGCGCGCATCGAGTCCGAGCGCGAGCGCCTCGAGGTCATCATCGCCTCCCTCGGCGACGCCCTCATCGTCCTCGACGCCACCGGCCGCGTCACCGCCGCGAACCCCCAGGCCTCCCGGCTGCTCCCCGAGCTCGTGCGCGCCGGGTCGATCCGGAAGGCTCGCCGCGCGCTGCCGCCGCTCACCGAGGCGCTCGCCGGGGAGGCCGCGGTGACCTACGGCGACCGCACGCTCGCGGTCACCGCCGCGCGGCTGGGCGACGACGGCGCCACGGTGTGGACCGTCCGCGATGTCTCCGAGCGCACCCGCCTCGACCGCCTGAAGAGCGAGTTCGTGGCCACCGCCTCGCACGAGCTGCGCTCTCCGCTCACCTCGATCAAGGGCTTCGTCGAGCTCCTGGGGATGACCGACGAGCTCTCGGCGCGCCAGCGCTCCTACGTGGACATCGTCCTGCGCTCGACCGACCGTCTCGTCGACCTCGTCAACGACCTCCTCGACGTCGCCCGCGTGGAGGCCGACCACGTCGAGCTCAAGGTCCGCGCGATGGACCTGGCCGAGCCCGTGGCCGAGGCGGCCGAGCTCCTCGCCCCGCGGGTCGCCGAGAAGGAGCAGGAGCTCGAGCTGTCCCTGGACGGCCTCCCTCTCGCCCTGGCCGATCCGGGCCGGATCCGGCAGGTGTTCGCCAACCTCCTGACCAACGCCCACCTCTACACGGACCCGGGCGGGCACATCGCCGTACGGGGCCGCGCCGACGGGGCGTGGGTGGAGGTGGACGTCTCCGATACCGGGCCGGGGATGACCGCGGTGGAGCTCGAGCACGTCTTCGACCGCTTCTACCGCGGCGGCGCTCCGGCCGACACGCCGGGCAGTGGCCTCGGCCTCGCCATCGTCAAGTCGCTGGTCGATCTGCACGGCGGCCGGATCGCGGTGGACAGCGCTCCCGGCCATGGCACCACCTTCCGGGTTCGCCTTCCGCGGGCCGGTTAAAGTAGGATTTCCGATATGCACGCGGGGGAAGCGTCACTGGCCGTGCTCGCGGAGGACCGTGAGCGGCAGCTCGAGCGCTACGCGGAGGATCTCCGCGAGATGTTCACGCACGAGCGCGAGCTCGCGGACGACCGCGAGCGGCAGCTCGCGCGCTACGCGGAGGATCTCCGCGAGGTGTACAAGCGCGAGCGGGCCCGCACCCTCGAGCTTCGTGACTCCTACGCCCAGACGGTCCGCGCGCTGGCCAACGCCGTCGAGGCGCGCGACCCTTACGCGGGGGGCCACGCCGAGCGCGTCGCCGCCTACGGCTGCGAGCTCGCGCTCGCCTGGGGGATCTCCTGCGCGG
>JBBSGJ010000250.1:0-2578 GCA_038254195.1 Solirubrobacterales bacterium | reverse complement strand
GGATCTCGCGGTCGGTCAGCATGCGCACGGTCCCGCGATCCTTCCGCGACGAGCGGCGCGCGGCGGCGAGCAGGCCCGTGCGGTCGCCACGCGTGGGCGCGACGACGACGCAGCCGCCCACCCGCGAGCCCACGCGGACGCCGCCCGGGACGAAGCTCCGCGGCAGGGGGAAGGACGAGCTCGCGGTGTAGACGCGCCGCGCGGTGCCGCCGATGGGCCGCCCGTGGCCCGTCGTGAAGGGGATCTCGGGCGGTCCGGTGGGCGCCGGCTGCGGAGTCGCACGTGGGACGGGCGGCAGCCGAGGCGGCGGTCGGGGCGTCGCGGGCAGGACCGACGGAGCGCGGGTGAGCTGGATCCAGCCCTGCGCGAACTCCGTGTCGGGCTCGGGCCTCTCCTCGGAGCCGGCGGCGGGGAGGACGAACGCGCCCTCGGTCCGTGCTCGCTCGGCGAGCGCAGGCGGGAGGTCGAACGCGCTGCGACCCTCGAGGGTCGCGCCCGGGCGGAGCGGGAACGTTCCCGAGCGGGGCAGGAGCGGCGCCACCGCGGCGGGTTCGCGGAAGGACCCGCGGCCCACCCGCAGCTCGGGCACGACGAACGGGAGCGATCGGGAGCCGGTGTTCTGAACGGACCATGCGACCACCACGAAGCGGCCCGCGGCGCGCGCGGGCGGCTCGAGGCCGCCGGAGTCGGTAACGGTGGCGGTCGTGATCGTGCCGAGCACGCGCCCACGAAGCGCCGGGACCTGCAGCGTGTCCCTCCACGGGACCCACGTCACGGGCACGCCGTCGACGCTGCACGAGCCCGGCGGGGCGTGCAGCGGGTCGCGCCCCACGATCGTGCACGGACGCTCCTCGGCGCGCAGTACGTTCGGGTCACCGAGGTAGGCGGCCCGGACCGTTCGCCCGAGACGCTCGAACTCCGGGGAGACCTCCTTGCGCCTTCCGCCCGTCCACTGCAGGACGAGCCGACGGCCGTAGAGCTTCGCGGCGTCCCAGTCCCTGTCCAACCGTGACCAGTAGATACCGTCGTCGGCGTGAGGGCGCTTCCCGTGGCGGCCGCCGAGCACGATGTCGCGACTGCTCTCATCGGCGACGAACGCGAGCGAGTAGACCCCGAGTCGCGCGAACAGGTCGGGCGTCGCCGGGCTCGGCACGTCCAGATGAGTTCCGAGCGAGTCCGTTCGAGCCACGAGGTGGACGCCCGTGAGCCGGGCGAAGCGGGCAGCGAACTCCGCCGGCGTGGCGGCGGGCTTCGGCCTGGACTCGGACGGCGATCTCGTCGAGCTCCTCGTGCTCGAGCCGCAACCAGCCACCAGCAGCCCGGCGACCACGAGGCTCGTGCTCCACCTTCGCATCGCGCCGAACATACCCGGACCGCCGGCGAATGCGCCCCTCGCTGACCTGAACGCGCCCCTACCCCTACCGGGCTGGCGCCCTACGCCCACGTTTCGTCACCCGGCGGTGAGCGCACACGCGCCTCGTACGTCCGCCTCGGCGGTGCGGCGCCAGCCGAACCAGGTGACAGCGCGGACGGCGCGCGGGGGACTTCACGCCAACCGAGCGGATCGGATCGAAGACGACCCGCGCCGTCCATACCAGGCGCTGGGTGCAGGTGGCTTGGACGAGCGGATAGGGATCTTGGGCCTCCGGGTAGCTGTAGTTGCAGAGGTCGGGATGCTGTTCGGCCACCGCCGGATCGGACGCCAGCTTGCGCACCACTCGCTTGCCCGCCAGCAGGGCGCTCACGGGGACTCTGAAGGAGGCGGTGAACGCCGGATCGTCCTTGGGCTTGTAGGGGAAGCACCCCGGCAGGGTTGCGCTCGAGGAGAACGTGAACGGCAGCCGCGCGGCATGGAATCCGCCCGGAGGCAGCGTCACCTCGAAGAAGGCGCTTTGCCCTGGCGGGTTGTCGTGGCGGACCGTGTCCGAGCAGTCGCGCGGGCCCTCGCCCTCGAAGTTGTAGTGGTAGTTCGTCGTCGTGGAACCTCGAGCGGCGAAGAAGCCGCCGCTGGGGAAATTGTCGTCGAACCCCACGCCTGGCTCGACCGGGTTGAGGTACGTCGTCTTCCAGTCGTAGGAGGTTTGGGCGTGTCTGGTGGCATCGTAGGCGTTCTGCCCGTCGTCCTTCGTCCCCGGGCCGCGGGAGTCGAAAACGTAGTCGGCGTGCCCTGTCAGGGTGGTGCGGTAGATCCAGGACCGCCCGCGCGCGCCGGCGGGGGCCGCGGAGACGAGGGTCACGCCGGCCGAGGCAAGCAGGACGAGCGTGAGCCGGGACGGCGGTATCCGGCGACGAGTCATCGAGCGCCTCCAGGGCATCGAGCGCCTCGAGGGGCACGGTGATTCGGACGCGGTCACTCTACTGGGCCCTCCTTCGCGCGGCGGCGCCACCGGTCGGCGCCCCGGAGGGAGCGCCGACCGGTCGGCACGCGGGAGACGGACCTAGATCAGGCCGTTCGCCTTGAGGAACTGCTGGGCGACCGTCTTGGGATCCTGCTTCTCGAGGGCGACCGCCGCGTTCATGGTCTGCATCGCGTCGTTGGTGAGCTTCGCGCTCACCGCGTTCAGCGTTTGGGCGAACT
>JBBSGJ010000249.1:0-2597 GCA_038254195.1 Solirubrobacterales bacterium | reverse complement strand
GCGAAGTCTCTCATCAGCGGGTCGTCAGAACGCAGAGCGACCGGTCGCACCGACGTTTGCCCCCGGACTTGATCAAGCTGACGTGATCAGGCTGACGAGGCCAGGCTCCGCATCGGGCGGTCCGGTGTCTCGATGCGCGGCCGGCCGTTCGCCCGCGACGGCCGGGCGCCCCAGCGCCGTCAGCCGGCGTCGGGCGGCTCGCGGTCGTCGGGAGGGATCCCCGGCATGGCCGCAGGATCGCCCGGCTCCGCGGGCTTCTCGTCAGGTGGCGTCCCGAGGGGCTCGTCCGGCACCTCGACGACCGACGGGATCTCGTCGTCGGGATGCTCGCTCGATGAGGAGGGTGTCTCGCCCATTTGGTCCGCGTGGTCCAGCATTTCGCGGACGGGGAGAGGCCCCCATCCACGGGGTCCGTGCCCGCCCGGACGCAGCGTCAAACCGTTACGGCGCGATTGCACTCGGCGTCAAGCGGGTAGCGTCGGTCGGTGCGCTCGCTCACCGCCCGTCGCCTGGTCCTGCGCATCCTGCGCCGCGTGCCGCTCCTCCGCGCCCTCGGCGCGGGACCGCTGATGGCACTGAGCTTCGTGCTCTCCTACTTCCTACATCCGCAGCAGGGCCGTGCCCGGCGCGAGCGGATCCGGGGGCTCGCGGCGCGCCGCGCCGCCCGCCGACGCGGCGGCAACCCCGTCGCCGAGAAGGATCTCGCGCGTGCGACGGTCGAGCAGGTCGCCTAGGAGCTGCTTTGCGACGACGCTTCGGGTGGTTGATCGCCTGCCTCGCGCTCGCGGGCCTGATCATCGTGGTCGTCCTCACCGACCATGGTCCGACACGTCGCTACCGGGTTCCGAGCGCCTCGATGCTGCCGACCGTCGCGGTGGGGCAGAACATCGAAATCGAGACGGCGGCCTACCGTACCGCACGGCCGGCGCGGGGGGACATCGTGGTCTTCCATCCCCCTCTCGGAGCCGAGGACGGCCGCTGCGGCGCGCCCGGGGAAGGACCAGGCCCGGCTGCCGAGGGTCACGCAGGCGCACGGTCGTGCGCGAGGCCGACCCTCGGGCTCTCGAACGCCCGCTTCATCAAGCGCGTGGTGGGGCTTCCCGGCGACCACGTGGCGATCCGCGGGGGTCGGGCGCTCATCGACGGCCGTCCGCTCGCCGAGCCCTACGTGCGCGAGTGCGGTGACGGACCTGGATGTGACCTCGGCGCGATCACAATTCCTCGCGGGCTCTACTTCATGCTCGGCGACAACCGGGGCGAATCCGACGACAGTCGCTACTGGGGACCGGTGCCCCTCTCGAGCATCGAGGGCCGCTTCGAGCCCTGATCCGGTTCGGAGAGAGAACGTCGCCTGACGCGCGAGCGGGCACTGGCCCTCGTCGACCTCGGGGTCAGTGCGCAGGGCGGCGAGGCAGGAGCAAGATCCCACGTCGAGCCGGGCCGGATACCCGTCGCTGGCGGCGTCGTGAGAGGATGCTCGCCATGGCGAGCAACGACATCATCATCACGACCATGAACGACCTGCCGGGCTACGACGTCGTCGACGTCCACGGCGAGGTCTTCGGCGCAACGCCGTGATCGCCATGCGCTTCGACTGCAACGAGATCGGCGACATCATGAGCGAGGTCGCCGCCTACGGGACCGCGGTGACGGTGCGGCGCCCCGAGTAACAGCCCAGCGGGTCAGGCTGCGACCGCAGCCTCCGCGTCCGGCGCCGGCAGCTTGTCCGCCGCACGCAGCACCACGCAGCCCATCGTCGCGAGCGCGACGAAGGTCAGCGTGGAGCCGGCGATCCGGACGAGCAGGCTGGGCAACTCGAAGCCGACGTCGACGGCGAAGGCGCCGGCGGCGAGGGCCACGGCCGCCCACGCGGGCACGGCGCGCGCGCGATGGAGCCCGAGGGCGAGGACGGCGAACCCGACGGAGAGCAGGGCCACCGCCAGGAGGATCGGCGTGAGCGCCGTCGAGTGCTCGATGCGCCCGAGGAGCGCGGTCGTCTCGGCGCGGTCGGCTCCCGGCGCGACCATCTGCCACTCGACGAGGCCGAGCCCGGTCTGGACGCCCGCCGCCGTCACCCCGAGCACCACGAGGCCGCCGCCCACGTGGCTGAAGCCGGCGCGGCGCTCACGCAGGAGCCAGACGAGCCCGAGCACGGCCGGGACGAGGAGCGCCTGGGCGGCGAGGCCGAGCAGGTCGGACGCGAGGAAGCGGTCGGGGTGACGGGCAACGCCCGCGAGCTGCGCCCCGACGTCGTTCGAGTTCGGCGGGAGCACGACCGAGGAGACGAGGAGGAGCGCCGGGGCGAGGATCAGGCAGGTGCCCGCGGCGCGCAGGCGCGCGGCCGGGATCAGCGGTGCGCCCGGTGGCGCCGCGCGGGCGCCAGGTGGCGGTGCGGGCGCGCCCGGTGGCGCTGTGGGCGCGCCCGGTGGCGCTGTGGGCGCGCCCGGTGGCGCTGTGGGCGCGCCCGGTGGCGCTGTGGGCGCGCCCGGTGGCGCGGGCGCGCCCGGAGACGCTGGGCGGGGCGGCGCGGGGCGTGCCTCCGCGCGGCCACCGACGCGGTCCGCGCGGCGGAGTAGGTGTTCGTGAAGGCCACGGTG
>JBBSGJ010000248.1:0-2637 GCA_038254195.1 Solirubrobacterales bacterium | reverse complement strand
CTCGCGCGGCACCCCCCGATGTCGCGTCTGTGCGTCTCACGACGGATCTCGCGCAGGAAGCGCGCGAAGCGCTCGGCGACCCCGGGCGCCTCGAGCTGGTCGGCGAGCACGGGCGTGAGCGACAGGGTGAGGGGGGCGCGCCCGAGGACGTCGAGGAGCGGGAGGTAGCACATGGCCATGGCCTCCCACAGCCACTCCTCGCCGAACGGCCATGTCCCGAAGCCCTCGACGTAGGGCATGTGGGAGTGCAGGACCAGCGCGAGCTCGCCGCGCGGGGGCGCGTGCCCCGCTTCGCCTGCCCTCCCGGCCTCTCGGGTCCGCCGCCGGCCTGGCGGAGGACCGCGCCGCCCGTCGGCCACCTCAGACGTGGCACACCGCCAGGAGGTCGAGCGCCCGGCGCAGGGGGCCCGGGCGCACCGCGAAGTCCCGGGCCGAGATCGCGGGGGTGAAGCGGTCGTAGAAGGGCTTCGTCAGGCCGAGGCGCGCGTGGACGGTGTCCCATCCCGCCCGCAGCGCGAGCTCGTGGACCCGGAGCCGGCGGGCGTGGAAGAGGCCGTGGAGCTCGACCCGGGGGAAGCGGGCCGCGCACAGCGCCCGGACCTCCTCGGGCCGGTACTCCCTGACGTGCCACGGATTGCCCGACCGCTGCGCGCCGGGTGGCGCCAGCGTGAGCACGTTCGGCGTGGTGACGTAGGCGAGGCCGCCCGGCTCGAGCATCTCGCGGACGTGGTCAAGGACGGCCCCGGGATCGTGCATGTGCTCGATCGTCTGGAGGAACACGACGGCCTCGCCGGGCTCCGCGAAGGTCTCGACCAGCGCGCGCTCGAAGCGGAGGTTCTCACGCACGTAGCGCTTCGCCGCGTGCTCGTGGGCCTCGCGATTCGCGTCGACGCCCACGACCTCGGCGGCCGCCCGGGAGAGGACCTCCGAGCCGTAGCCCTCCCCGCAGGCCAGGTCGACCACGCGCAGGCCCGCGACCCGGGCGCCGATCCACTCGTAGACCGCGAGGTGGCGACGGAACCAGTAGTTCTCCTCGGGGACGTCGGGCAGCGTGCGCTCGCCGGTCAGGGAGAGCGGCGGGACGTCCGGAGGCTGGTCACGCTGGGTGTAGGTCTGGGCCACGGGCGAGAGGGTAGAGTCGCGCACCGAGATGAGCGTCCCGCGGACGGGCCCGGAGATCCGCGCCGTGAACACCCGCTACCACGACGTCGCGGCGGAGGACTACGACCGCAAGTGGGGAATCGACTTCGGGCTCGGCGGTCGGGCTCAGGTTCTGGCCAAGCTCCGTCACGCCCTCGGGCCGGAGCGCGAGCTGCACTTCGCCCGCTCCCTGGAGATCGGGGCGGGGACGGGGTACTTCTCGCTGAACCTCCTCCAGGCCGGCGTCATGGACGAGGCCGTGTGCTCGGACATCTCGCCGGGGATGCTCGCCGTGCTCGAGGAGAACGCCGCCCGGCTCGGCGTCGCGGTGGAGACGGCGGTGAGCGCGGCCGATGCGCTCCCCTTCCCGGACGAGACCTTCGACCTCGTGCTCGGCCACGCCGTCCTGCACCACCTGCCCGACCTTCCGGGCGTGCTGGCCGAGGTCCGTCGGGTCCTGGCTCCGGGCGGGCTGATCGCCTTCGCCGGCGAGCCCTCGCGCTACGGCGACCGCATCTCCTGCTGTCCCAAGCGCACCGCGGCGGCGGCGGCGCCGGCGTGGCGCGCCCTGGTCGGGGCGGCGCCCGCGCCCGTCCACGGCGGCGGCAACGGCTCGGGCGGCGCCGCGGAGCTCGCGCTCGAGCTCGCCGTGGACGTCCACGCCTTCGCTCCGCGTGAGCTCGCCGGCCTCGCCCGCGACGCCGGGTTCGACGAGGTCCGGGTCTGCGGCGCGGAGCTCCTCGCGAGCTGGTTCGGGTGGACGAACCGCGTGCTCGAGGCGAGCGCGGAGCCGAGCGACATCCCCTGGCTCTGGCGCCAGTACGCCCACCGCGGCTACCTCGCCCTCCAACGGCTCGACCGGCGGCTGCTCGAGCCCCGGCTGCCACCCGCGCTCTTCTACAACCTGCTCGTCTCCGCGCGGCGACCGGGCGCTCCGCGCGCACGCCGTCCTTGCACGTAGGCTTCGGGGACGGGGGCCGACCCCCCAGCCGCTCACTTCGCTCCTGAGGAGGATCTGCATGCTTCCCTCGTTCCGCGCCCGCCCGGTCCGCGCGCCGCTGGTCGCGGTGGCCGTCGTCCTCGCCCTCGCCGTCGGTGCCGCCGGATGCGGCGGCGACTCGACGAAGGAGACCTACAAGAAGGACTTCAAGACGGCCGGCGAATCCTTCCAGCGCGACGCCCAGCAGGCCTCGACGCAGGTGACCGGGTCGCCGGGCGCCGCGGGCAAGGTCGCCGGCCTCGAGTCCCTCAAGACCGCCGTGTCGAAGGCGGCGAGCAGCTTCTCGACCCTCAAGCCGCCGGACAACGCGAAGACCGAGAACGGCGACCTCGTCAACGAGCTCCGTGCGCTGGGCACCGACATCGACAAGATCGAGGTCGCGGTCAAGGCGAAGGACCAGACCGCCGCCCAACAGCTCGTGCCCGAGCTCCAGACGCAGCAGACGAAGATCCAGAGCACGCTCCAGGCGCTGAAGGCCAAGGTCGACAAGTAGGGGT
>JBBSGJ010000247.1:0-2638 GCA_038254195.1 Solirubrobacterales bacterium | reverse complement strand
GACGACCTCGACTCGGGGGCGCTTGCCGTTGATCTCGTCGCGCTGCGCGACGAGCCCCCGGTGCGCCGCTCCGTCCTCGCCGGCGCCGCCGTGGTGTGCTTCTCGGGCGACAAGCTCCTGGGCGGACCTCAGGCCGGCCTGCTGGTCGGGCGCTCCCCCGCGCTCGCGCTCGCCCGCGCGCACCCGCTCTCGCGCGCCCTGCGGATCGACAAGCTCTCGCTGGCTGCGCTCGAAGCCACGCTGCGCCTGTACCGGGACCCGGCCCTCGCCCGCCGCGAGATTCCGGTGCTGCGCATGCTCGACGCCGATGAGCAGGAGCTGGCGCAGCGTGCGCGGGGCCTGCTCGACGCGCTGCGCCGCGAGCTCCCCGAGGCGCGCGCCGAGCTCGCCCGCGCGGCCGCCAAGGTCGGCGGCGGTGCCCTGCCCCTGCTCGAGCTCGAGGGGCCCGTGGTCGCCGTCGACCCCGGGCCGGCGGGCGCTGACGCGATCGCCGCGCAGTTGCGGGCCTCTGATCCGCCTGTGCTGGGGCGGATCCGCGACGGGCGCTTGGTGCTCGACCCCCGCACCCTCTCCGACGACGAGGCCGAGGTCGCGGGGGCCCGGGTCGGCGCGGCGCTCCGCGTATCACCACATGGGTGACACCCCTGCCGCGCCGACCCAGCCACCGCTGACACTCGGCACCGCCGGGCACATCGATCACGGCAAGACGGCCTTGATCGCTGCCCTCACCCATACGAACACCGACCGCCTGCCGGAGGAGCGGTCGCGCGGAATCTCCATCGAGCTCGGATACGCGCGCCTGGTGCTGCCCTCGGGGCGCGCGCTGTCGGTGGTCGACGTTCCCGGCCATGAGCGCTTCGTGCGGACGATGGTCGCCGGAGCCACGGGCATCGACCTCTATCTCATGGTGGTCGCCGCCGACGACGGCGTGATGCCCCAGACTCGCGAGCACGCAGCGGTGCTGAGCGGCCTCGGGGTGCGCTCCGGGGTCATCGCGGTGACCAAGGCGGATCTCATCGACCCCGAGCTGGCGGCGGCCGAGGCGGCCGAGCTGCTGCCCGGCGTCGAGGTCGTGCCCGTCTCCGCGCGAACCGGAGCGGGGCTCAGGGAACTGGGCGCGGCGCTCGACCGCGTCGCCGCTGGGCTTTCGGGCCGGGCCGGACCGCAGGCCTCAGAGGCGGGCGGCCCCCGGTTGCACGTGGATCGGATGTTCACGATCAGGGGAGCGGGCACGGTGGTCACGGGAACGCTGTGGTCGGGCGCGATCTCCCGCGGGGATGCGCTCGCGGTGCTGCCCGAGGGCGTCCAGACCAGGGTCCGCGGCGTGCAGATCCACGACGAGGCGGTGGAGCGAGCCTCGGCGGGCCAGCGGGTGGCCGTCAATCTCGCCGGCATCTCCACCCGGGAGATCGCGCGCGGTGACGTGCTCGTCTCCCCCGGCGCGGATGTCCGGCCGACCTACGTGCTCGACGCGGCGCTCGAGCTCTCCTCCGATGGGGAGCCACTGGCCTCCGGGGCACGGGTGCAGGTCCATCACGGGACGCGCGAGACTCCGGCGCGCGTGGCCGAGCTGGGCGGTCAGTTCTGGCAGCTGCGTCTCGAACAGCCCCTGGTCCCGGTGGCCGGGGACCGGCTCGTCCTGCGCCAGATCGCGCCGCCGGACACCCTGGGCGGGGGCGTCGTACTCGATCCCCACGCCCGCAAGCACGGTCCTTCCCGGGATGTCTTGGCGCGGTTGCAGCGCATCGCCCGCGGAGAGCCCGAGCCGGTGCCTGCGACCACGCCGCCGGCGCGGCCTGCGCAACCCGCGCCGCTGCCCCTCTCCGGAGTCGCCCTGGCGCTGGAGGCCCGGCTCCGGGAAGCGGGCTTTGCGCCCCCATCCGAGGCCGAGCTCGGGGAAGCCGCGGCCGAGCTGGCGGCGCTGCGGCGCGCCGGGCGGGCGGTCCGGGTGGGGCGAAGCCTGCACTTCCATCCCGACGCGCTGGTGGAGATCGAGGGACGGGTGCGCGCGTACGCGACCGAGCACGGCTCCATCACCATCGCCCAGCTGCGCGACGAGCTGGGCACGACGCGCAAGTTCGCCCAGGCCCTGCTCGAGCACTTCGACGGGGAGAAGCTCACGCGCCGAGCAGGTGACGCCCACGTGCTGCGGCGCGCCGAGCGCTGATTTCGAGGTCGCTGGGCTGGCGGCGCCGTTAACATGGCTCGGGCATGGGCACCTGCATCGTTACGGGAGGCGCGGGCTTCCTCGGCTCGCATCTCTGCGACGAGCTGCTGCTCCGCAAGCACCGCGTCATCTGCGTGGACAACCTCGAGACCGGCTCGCTGGCCAACATCGAGCACATCCGCTCGCCTGAGTTCGTCCACTCAAACCTCGACATCACCCAGCCCTACTACGTGGACGAGCCGGTCGACTTCGTCTATCACCTGGCCTCGCCGGCGTCGCCGATCGACTATCTGCGCCTGCCTCTGCACACCCTCAAGGTCGGCTCGCACGGCACCCACCACACGCTGGGGGTGGCCAAGCACAAGCGGGCACGGTTCTTCCTGGCCTCGACCAGCGAGGTCTACGGCGACCCCCAGGTCCACCCTCAGCCCGAGTCCTACTGGGGGCACGTCAACCCGATCGGCCCGCGGG
>JBBSGJ010000246.1:0-2692 GCA_038254195.1 Solirubrobacterales bacterium | reverse complement strand
GTTTGTTGTTAGGGTTCCCTAACCGGTGTCCTTCGGCGAGACCCTCCTCCTCGGCGCGATCGCCGGCTCGACCATCTTCCTCGGGCTGCCGCTCGGCCGGCTGGCCATCCTCGGCCCGCGCGGGCGCGTCGCGCTCGCGATGTTCGCCGTGGGCGTCCTCGCCTTCCTGTTCGTCGACGTACTCGAGCACGCGCTGGCGATCGTCGAGAAGCCCGTGAAGGCGAAGGAAGGCTTCGGGAAGGTGCTCGGGCTCAACCTCCTCCTCGGCGGCGGGTTCGGTCTCAGCCTGCTCGGCCTCGGGGCGATGGAGCGCCGCAAGGCGCCGCTCCCGCCGCCCCCGGTGGCCGGCGGCTCGGCCGACGCCGTCGCGCCCGCCGACCTGCTCACGGTCGCGCGCCACGAGGACGCGGTGCGCTCGGCCGCGCTGCGGACGGGCATGACGATCGCCGCGGCGATAGGGGTCCACAACTTCGCCGAGGGTCTGGCGATCGGGGTCTCGGCGGCCTCCGGGGAGATCGGGCTCGCCACGGTCCTCATCGTCGGCTTCGCGCTGCACAACACCACGGAGGGGTTCGGCATCGTCGGCCCGCTCGGCAACGTGCGCCCGAGCTGGCGCTGGCTCGGCCTCGCCGGGCTCGTGGGCGGGGGCCCGACGTTCCTGGGGACCATCGTCGGCTACCAGGTCACCTCGGAGCCGCTGGAGCTCGCGTTCTACGCGGTCGCGGGCGGGGCCATCCTCTACGTGCTGCTCGAGGTCTGGTCGGCGATGCGTCGCGCCGGGCACCGCGAGCTCGGGCTCGCCCTGCTGACCGTCGGGTTCATCGCCGGGGTGGCGACGGACCTGATCGTCGTCGCCGGCGGCGGGTGAAGCGGCCGGATCGGGCGACGGCCCGCTGCCTCGCGTAGCGTACGCGAGCGTCATGCCTCTCGCCAGCCTCGACGGTCGTGTCCTCCCCGCCGCCGAGGCGACCATTGGAGTCACCGACGACGGCCTCCTGCGCGGCGACGGCGTCTTCGAGGTCATCCGGCTCTACACCGGGCGCCCCTTCGCCCTGGAGGACCACCTGCGCCGGCTGGCGGGCTCCGCCGCCAACCTCCGGCTGGAGATCGACCTCGGGGCGGTGCGCGCGGAGATCGGCGCGCTGCTCGCCGCCGCCGACCCCTCCGAGCTCGACGGCGCCCTGCGCCTCGTGCTGACGCGCGGTGGCCGGCGGATCGCGCTGCTCGAGCCGCTGCCCGGGATGGCGGACCGGGTGGCCCTCGCCTCGGTCACCTTCGCGCCCGTCCGTGTGCTCGACGGCGTGAAGTCGCTCTCCTACGCGGCGAACATGCTCGCGACCCGCCTGGCCCAGGAGCAGGGGGCCGACGAGGCGCTGCTCGTGACCCCGCACGGGCGGGTGCTCGAGGCGCCCACCTCCACGATCTTCTGGGCTTGTGACGGCGCGCTGCGCACCCCGCCGCTCTCCGACCACGTGCTCGACTCGATCACCCGCCGCCGGCTGCTGGCCGAGATCGAGGGCCGCGAGGAGGCGACGTCCCTCGACGACCTGCTCGCGGCCGACGAGGCCTTCCTCGCCTCGACGCTCCGGGAGGTCCAGGCCATCCGCACGATCGATGGGCGCGAGCTCGGCGTCGCGCCCGGGCCGCTCACCGCGGCCGCGGCGGCGGCGTTCGCGGAGATCGTCGCCCGCGAGCTCGGAGCGCACTAGCTGCGCGTCCTCACCGTGATCGGGAACCGTCCGCAGTTCGTGAAGGCGGCCGCGGTCTCGGGTCCCCTCCGTGCCGCGCACGAGGAGCTCCTCGTGCACACCGGCCAGCACTTCGACCGCGATCTCTCCGACGTCTTCTTCTCAGAGCTCGACCTGCCCGCCCCCGATCGCCGGCTCGGGCTCGGCGGGGGGACGAACACCGAGCAGACCGCGCGGATGCTCGGCGCGCTGGGCCCGCTCGTGGCCGCCGAGGCGCCGGACGCCGTGCTCGTCTACGGGGACACGAACTCGACCCTGGCGGGCGCGCTGGCCGGCGCCCAGGCGCGCGTGCCCGTGGCCCACGTGGAGGCCGGGATGCGCTCGGGGGACCGTGCGATGCCCGAGGAGCTCAACCGGGTGCTCACCGACCACGCCAGCGACCTGTTGCTGTGCTCGTCGGAGGCGGCGGCGCGCACCCTCGCCGGGGAGCGGGCGGCCGGCCGGGTCGAGGTCGTGGGCGACGTGATGGTCGACGTCGCCCTGCGGGTCCAGCCCGTCGCCCGCGAGCGGCTCGAAGTACCCGCCGCCTACGGGGTGACGCCCGGGGAGTACCTCCTGGTCACCGCGCACCGGGCTCAAAACGTCGATGATCGGGTGCGGCTCGAGCGGCTACGCGACGTGCTCGTCTCCCTCCCGGTGCCCGCGGTCTTCCCCGTGCACCCGCGCACGCGCGCCCGGCTCGAGGCGGGGGGGCTCCTGTCGGGTCTGCACGGGGTGATCCTCGCGCCCCCCCTGGGCTACGGGGAGTTCACCGCGCTGCTGTGCCAGGCCCGCGCTGTGCTCACGGACTCGGGCGGGGTGCAGAAGGAGGCCTACCTCGCGCGGGTCCCCTGCCTGACGTTGCGCGACACGACGGAGTGGACGGAGACGGTGGACGCGGGCTGGAACACCCTCGTCGGCCTCGATCGCGGGGCCGTGCGGGCCGCCCTGGAGCGCGAGCTCCC
>JBBSGJ010000245.1:0-2712 GCA_038254195.1 Solirubrobacterales bacterium | reverse complement strand
GGCGCTCCACGGGCAGGCCGAGCTCCACGCGGAAGGCGAGCTCGCGCTCGAGCGCCTCGGCCTCGGCGCGAGCGCGCGCGACCAGGAGCGCGCCGGGCGCGTGCAGGGGGACGCCGAGCTCCGCCGCCCAGGCCGGGTAGCACCGCGCGGACTCGACCCCGGCACGGAGGAGGTCCTCCTCCCCGAAGGCGGCCTCGGTGACCGGGGCGAGCATCCCCGCCGCGGCGTGGGTCGCCACTCCCGGCGTCTCCCCCCGCTCGAGGACGACGGTGCGCAGGCCGCGCCGCGCGCACGCCCACGCGCAGCTCAAGCCGATGATCCCGCCGCCGACGACGGCGACGTCATGGGTGTATGGGATGGTCCCTCCCTTCGCCGGCATGATCCGGAGCAGGTTCAGACGGTCGGTGGCTCTGGCGCCACCCTCTCAGCCCTCCGGGGCTCCCGTTCCCTCCCAGCGTAGCCCCCGGCCGAGGGCATGGGCGGGCTGCCATCCTTCCGGACGTGGACCGCCGCGACCGCCTCGCCGACGCCCGGCTGTACCTCGTGTGTCCGCGCCGGCCGCCGGCGTTCCTCGCGGCGGCGCTGCGGGGCGGGGTCGACCTCGTGCAGCTCCGCGACAAGGAGGCCACCGACGACGAGCTGCTCGCGGCCGCGACGGACTTCCGCGCGGCCTGCGACGCGCACGGCGCGCTGTTCGTCCTCAACGACCGCCCCGACCTGGCCGCGGCGGCCGGGGCCGACGGGGTGCACGTCGGGCAGGACGACGTCCCGGTCGCCGACGCTCGGGCCACGGTGGGCGAGGAGCGCATCGTCGGGCTGTCCACCCATTCCCCCGCCCAGATCGACGCGGCCGCGGGCGCCGACTACATCGCCTGCGGGCCCGTCCACGCCACCCCGACGAAGCCAGGGCGGCCCGCCGCCGGGCTCGGCGTGGTCGCGCACGCCGCCGCCCACGCACGGGTCCCGTGGTTCGCGATCGGCGGGATCGACGCGACGTGCCTGGCCGAGGTCGTCACCGCGGGCGCGCGACGGATCATCGTCGTGCGCGCGATCACCCACGCCGCCGATCCCGAGGCGGCCGCGCGCGCGCTGCGGGCGGGGCTGGGGGAGAGGGCTCCCGTTGGGGCGGCGTAGCCGGAAGGCCCGCCGCGTGGCGGGCGCGACGACGGGCGAGCGGGCGACCGGGCCCCCGGCGCCGTCACCGGCACCGGCCCCGCGCCGCGAGCGCTCCGCCGCGCGCGACACGACCATCCGGGAGGGACTCGAGCCCATCGGCCCCGGCTCGCGGCCACTCTCGCTCACCATCGCCGCCGCCGTCGCCGCGTTCATCGCCAGCGCCAACCTCGTCGCCTGGGCGGCCGGACTGGAGATCCGCGGCAGCCGTCCCGGGCTCGGGGGGATCCTCGTCCTCACGGTCCTGCTCGGCGCCTGCGCCTACGGGCTCTTCCGCGCGCGCTACTGGGGGGTGCTCGGCTTCGAGGTCGTCATCGCCCTCACCGTCATCTACGCCGCGCTCGGCCTCACCGTCGCCTCCAACCTCGCCGCGGTCGCCCTGTGCCTGTCGGTGATCGGCCTCGGCGGCTGGCTGTTCTGGAAACTCGTGCGGGTCATGGCGCGGATCCAGATGCCGACGAGATGATCCCGCCCACCCGTGTGACGCCGGACTGGGAGGAGGAGGGGCTCCTCGAGGGCCTGGACGACGAGGACGCGCGCCGCGGGCGGATCGAGTTGCTCGCGGAACTCCATGCGAGCGGCGTCGCGGTCGAGGAGCTCCCAGGCCAGGCGGGGGTCGCCTGCGGGGAGGCGGTCAACCTCGGCGGCGACTGGTTCGGGCGCCCGGTGAACCTGGCGTCGCGCATCACCGACCGCGCGCGGCCGGGCTCGGTGCTGGTGTCCGCGGTGGTGCAGGCGGCCCACGCCGAGGCCGGCTTCGCCTTCTCCGATGCCGGGCGCAAGAAGCTCAAGGGGGTGCGCGATCAGCCGCGGCTGTTCCGCGTGCGGACGCGGGAGACCGCGGGGCAGGGGGACGGTGGCCGGGTTCTATCCTGAATCGTCGTGCCCGAGACCGCGTACGACTGCGTCGTCATCGGCTCGGGCCCGGGCGGCTACGTCGCCGCCATCCGCGCCGCCCAGCTCGGGCTGAAGACCGCGGTCGTCGAGCGCGACGACGTCGTCGGCGGGCGCTGCCTGAACTACGCGTGCATCCCGGCCAAGGCCGTGCTGCGCTCGGCCGACATCCTCACGGAGGTCCGCGAGGCGGGCGACTTCGGCATCACGGTCGGGGAGCCGAGCGTCGACTTCGGCGCGGTCGGCGAGCGACGCCGGAAGGTGGTCAAGACGCTCACCGGAGGCGTCGAGGGTCTGTTCCAGAAGAACGCGATCGAGGTCATCCGTGGCTTCGGGGCGGTCACCGACGACGGGAACGTCCGCGTCGGCGGCCAGTTCGACGGGACGGAGATCGGCGCGCGCGCGGTGATCCTCGCCACGGGGTCCGTCCCCCGTCCCATCCCGGGTACGCAGTTCGGCGGCCGCGTCATCGGGACCGAGGAGGCGTGGGCGTTCGACCAGCTCCCGGGTCGCCTCGCGGTCGTCGGCGCCGGAGCCTCGGGGGCGGAGATCGCCTCGGCCTACGCGCGCCTGGGCTCGGAGGTCATGCTCTTCGAGGCGCTGGACCGCGTGCTGCCCCTGGAGGACCCGGACATCTCCAAGGTC
>JBBSGJ010000244.1:0-2744 GCA_038254195.1 Solirubrobacterales bacterium | reverse complement strand
CACGCCCCACGCCGCGGCCACGCTGATCACGTTGAGGATCACCGCCTTCGCCGGGAGCAGGAGCGAGCGGAAGGCGCGCGCGAGCAGGATGAAGGTGACCACCGCGCTGAGACCGATCATCAGCGGGAAGTTGCCGTAGACGGCGGAGATGAAGTCCTTGTTCGAGGCGGGCTGGCCGCCGAGGCGCACCTCCCGGTCCGCCCCGCGTGCAGCACTGCGCACGGAGTCGACGAGGTCGCGTCCTGCCACCGACGAGCCGTCGGGGACGGGAAAGGCGTCGACGAGCGACGTGCGGCCCGTGCGCCACGTCGGCCCGGGCGGGGCGACCGCGCCGTGGATGCCCTTCACGTCCGCCACGGCGCCGACCACGGCGTCGGGCGACCCGTTCGGCACGAGGGCCTCGTGGGGCAGCAGGGCACCCGAGCCGATCCCCGCGCGCTCCAGGGCGACCAGCCCGTCCTTGGCGTCGCCGGTCCTGGCGACCGTGTTGACGTCCGAGATCCCGGGCTTCAGCCCCGTGGCGGCCACGACGAGCACGGCGAGCACGAGCAGCGCGGCGCCGGTGGCCACCCAGCGCCGGCGGACGATCCCGCCCGCCCACCGCGTCCACCCTCGCGACGCCTTGTCGTCCGTGCGCCGGTGGGGCCAGTCGAGCCGGTCCCCGAGGGAGTGCAGGACGACGGGGAGCAGCGAGACCGCCACGAGCACGGAGATGAGCGGGATGAGCATCCCGCCGTAGCCCACGCTGCGCAGGAAGGGAAGGGGCAGCGCCACGAGGGCGAGCAGGCCGACGGCCACGGTGGTCCCGCTGAAGACGACCGCACGGCCCGCCGTGCCCATGGCCCGCACGATGGCCTCGTCGCCCTCGTGGCCGTGGGCGCGCTCCTCGCGCCAGCGCACGACGACGATCAGCGAGTAGTCGATCGCCACGCCCAGCCCGATCAGCGCGATCAGGAACTGCACGATGGGCGAGACGCCCGCGAAGGTGGTGATCCCGTAGACCGCGAGGAACGACGTCATGATCGCGGGGATCGCCATCATCAGCGGCACGAGGGCCAGGAACGAGCCGAACACGAAGGCGAGGACGATCAGGGCGCCCCCGCCGCCGAGGAGCCCCTCGACCAGGACGCCGGGGCCGTTGCCGCCGCCGCTCTGGGCCGCGAGCGCGTCGTAGCCGGTGAGGTGGACGGGCGCCCCGCCGACCGTCGCTCCGCGCAGGACGGCGCGCAGGCGCTTCGCGGCCTGCGGGTTGCCGCCGAACGGCGCGGAGGGGTCTGGGGGCGAGTACGCGACGACGAAGGTCGTGCGACCCGTCGTGCGAGAGGAACGCCCGGCTGTGGGTGGAGCCGTAGCCAGCGACGCGCCCGCCCGGGATGGCCTTCGCGACCCGTCCCTCCAGCGCGCGCAGGTCGCGACGCACGCCGGGGTCGTCCGCCCTCCGTCCGGCGCCCAGCGTCACCACCGGGATGAGCGGGGCGTTGTCGCCGCCGGTCCCGTGGTAGAGGCGGGCGATCTGCTGGTTCGTCTCCCAGCCCTCGCGACCGGGGACCGTGAACTTCTGGTTCATCGCCTTGGTGGCGTTGCCGGCCGTGGCGATGCCCACGACGGTGAGGACCACCCACACGAGGACGACGGGACGGCGGTGGCGGAGGATCCAGCGCGTCAGTTGTTCCACGCACCGTTTGTACCACAAAGGGTTCTGGTACTGTGAAACTTTGATGATCGACTCCGACCGGCCCCCCGCGGCGCTGGCGCGGTACACCGGATTCCTCATGACCTGGGCCTCGGCGCGGTCGCGCCGGCGCTTCGCGGAGGTGCTCGAGGCCGGGTGTGGCCTGCACCCGCGCGAGTTCGGGACGCTGAGCGTGATCGCAAACGAGCCGGGCGTCACCCAGCACGTCATCGGGGAGGGCGCCGGGATCGATCCGAGCACGATGGTCGCCGCGCTGGACGAGCTCGAGCGGCGCGGCCTCGCCGAGCGCCGCCCGCACCCCAGCGACCGACGCAAGCGGGCGGTCTACCTGACCGCGGAGGGCGAGCGGACGCTCGCCCGCGCGGCAGGGCTCGCCCGCGACGTGGGCGAGGAGTTCCTCACGCGCCTGACACCCTCGGAGCGGGAGGAGCTCAACCGGCTCCTCCGCAAGCTCACAGGAGCGGACGATTAGCCGATCGAGCCCTCCATCTGGAGCTCGATCAGCCGGTTCATCTCCACCGCGTACTCCATCGGCAGCTCCTTCGTGATCGGCTCGATGAAGCCGTTGACGATGAGCTTGGACGCCTCCTCCTCGGAGACCCCGTGGCACTGGAGGTAGAAGAGCTGGTCGTCGCCGACCTTGGACACCGTCGCCTCGTGGCCGATGTCCACCTTGTCCTCGTTGATGCGGATGGTGGGGTAGGTGTCCGAACGCGAGTCCTCGTCGAGCAGCAGGGCGTCGCAGACCACCTTCGAGCGCGACCCCGTGGCCCCCTTGGCCACCTCGAGCAGCCCCCGGTAGGAGGACCGTCCGCCGTCCTTGGAGATCGACTTGGCGAAGATGTTCGACGTGGTGCGCGGCGCGGCGTGGATGATCTTCCCGCCCGCGTCCTGGTGCTGGCCGGCGCCCGCGAAGGCGATCGAGAGGATCTCGCCGTGCGCCTCCTCGCCCATGAGGTAGACACTCGGGTACTTCATCGTGAGCTTGGAGCCCAGGTTGCAGTCGACCCACTCGACCGTCGCGCGCGCCTCGGCCACCGCCCGCTTCGTG
>JBBSGJ010000243.1:0-2745 GCA_038254195.1 Solirubrobacterales bacterium | reverse complement strand
GTGGGCGGGTAGCGCGGTCACGCTCCGTAGCGCCTCGGCCGACGGTTCGTGCTCCTCGTGCCAAGCGGAGAGCGCAGCGATCACCGCGCTGGTGTCGGCGGTCAGCGCCGGCCTCGCTCCATCAGCTCGCGGACGCGCCGCAGCGATGGTAGTAACCACCATTGTAAGTGCCATCGGGGCGGCCCCGCTTCGACGACGTCGGGGCCGGGCCGGGAACCTGCTCGGCCGCGAGGCGCCACCGCCTCGGGATAGCCTTCGGCCCGTGCTCGAGTCCGTGGACGTCCTCGGGCTCTCCATCAAGACGTTCGGCGTCTTCTTCGCGCTGAGCTTCCTGGCCTGGGGGGCGCTCACCTCGCGGCGGCTGCGTGAGCTCGGCAAGCCCGCTGAATGGGCCACGGAGATGGTGTTCGTCGCGATCGCCGGCGGCCTGGTCGGCGCGCGCCTCTACTACCTCGTCCAGAACTCCGCCAGCCTCCACGGCTCCCTGCTCGCGAACATCTTCGGCGGGTCTGGCCTCGTCTGGTACGGCGGGCTGCTCGGCGGCGCGGTGGCGATGATCGCGTGGGCCCGCTGGCGCGGGTTCCTGGGCCTCGCCCTGCTCGACATGGCGGGCTACGGGCTCGCCCTCGGCTACGCGGTCGGCCGGATCGGCTGCCAGGTCTCCGGTGACGGCGACTACGGAAAGGCCTCCGGGCTGCCGTGGGCGATGGGCTACCCCCACGGCGCCGTGCCCACCGCGCCCGGGGTCACCGTCCAGCCCACGCCGATCTACGAGACCCTCTCCATGGGGCTCGTGGCCTTCGGCCTGTGGAGGCTGCGCGACCGCCTGCGGCCCGGCCTCGCCTTCGCGCTGTACCTCGTGCTCGCGGGCCTCGAGCGCTTCCTCGTCGAGTTCGCGCGCCGCAACGAGGTCGTCCTCGGCGGGCTCACCGCCCCCCAGTTCGAGAGCCTCGGCCTGCTGGTCGCGGGGCTGATCTGGATCGGCGTCGTCGTGAGCCGCACCGGGTCCCTCCGCGCCGAGGGCGTGCCCGCCTAGGAGCCTCCCAGGGCTACGACTCGCCGGCGACCGCGGCGTCGCGCCGGGCGCGGCGTGCCGAGATCAGGAACACGACGACCACGAGCCCGACCGTCACGTAGAGCGCGTAGTGGGAGATCGCCTTGGCGACGTCCACCGCGCTCTGCCCGATCGCGTAGCCCACCCCGACGTTCACCGCGATCCACAGCGACGCGCTCACGAAGTCCAGCGCGAGGAAGCGCCGGAGGCGCATGCCGGTCCATCCCACCGCGGCGTAGACGAGCACGCTGGGGATGGGCAGGAAGTAGGCGACGATGATCGCCCAGCTCCCGAACCGCTCAGACCAGCGCTGGGCGCGGTCGACGTTGCGATGCGCGCGACGGCCCTGGCCGGCGAACATCGCCACCGCCTCGCGGCCCCACAGGCGCCCGGCCCACCAGAAGAACGGGTCGAAGAGCATGAGCGTCAGGAGCGGGGCGACGAGCGCGAGGACCAGCGACGCCATGCCCGTCCGGGCGAAGGCGCCGGCGGTGACCATTGCCGGCGTGGAGCCCCTGAGAGCCTCGAGGAGGACGGGGTCCTTGCCGAGCAGGGAGGGCGCGACGGGCAGCAGCGCGAGCGAGTAGACCGCGCTGACGGAGATCCCCGCGATGCACAGCACCTCCGCTCGCCGCCGGGCCTCCACCGCCTCATCATGGCGCTCTCCGGGCCGAACGCCCGGACCGACGTGCCACCATCCTCCGCGTGACGCTCTCCGCGACCCTCTTCTCCGACCCGGGCTGTCCGTGGGCCTACTCGGCCGCGCCGGCCCTCACGGCCCTCGCCTGGCACTACGGGGACGGGGTGGAGTGGCGCCTCGTGCTCATCGGCCTGACCGAGCGCGGTGAGCAGTACACGGCGCCCTCGCTGCTCCTGAGTGACGGCGAGCGCACGCTGGAGGGCGGTGGCTTCCAGCCCCTGGAGGCCTACGACGTCCTGGTGGCGAACCTCGACCCCACCCTGCCGCGCGCGGCCGGGGTGAGAAGCGAATCCCTGGAGCCGGCGCTCGCCCGCTTTCCCACCGGCCTGACGACCCAGGAGGTCGCCCTCGTGATGACCCACGGAAACGACGCCCCGGACCGCGGAGCGGCCGAGAACGCGCTCATCGACCTCGCCGCCGCCGGCGCGGTCCGCCGGCAGCCCCTCGCCGACGACGCCCTCTGGGTGGTCGCGTGAGCGTCCGTGCCCCGCGGCGGGTCCCCGCCGAGGAGCTCGGCCTGCGCGAGATCGAGCTGCATGGGCACCGCGTGGCCTACCGGGGCGCCGGCTCCGGTCCGGTCATCGTGCTCGTCCACGGCATCACCTCGACCTCGGCGACGTGGGAGTCCGTGCTGCCCTACCTCGCGGCCGAGCACACGGTCATCGCCCCCGACCTGCTCGGTCACGGCGGCTCGGCCAAGCCCCGGGGGGACTACTCACTCGGCGCCCACGCGAGCGGCGTGCGCGACCTCCTCGTCGCCCTCGGTCACGACTCGGCCACGTTCGTCGGCCACTCGCTCGGCGGCGGGGTGGCGATGCAGCTCGCCTACCAGTTCCCCGAGCGCTGTGAGCGCCTCGTGCTCGTGGACTCGGGCGGGCTGGGCTCCGAGGTGAGCCCGCTGCTGCGCGCCGCGACGCTGCCCGGGGCGGAGTGGGTGCTCCCCCTCCTGGCCTCGGGTCGGCTGCTGGACGCGGGCCGGTCGGTCTCGCGG
>JBBSGJ010000242.1:0-2765 GCA_038254195.1 Solirubrobacterales bacterium | reverse complement strand
TCAAGGTGCGGACCCTCGAAGCCCTCGGTGCCGCGCTCCTGGCCGGGGACGGTCCGCGGGTGCTCGCGGGGGACCTCAACACGCCCCGCTCCGAGTCCCCCGAGGGCGAGGTCGTCACGTTCGCCCGCACGCGCTCCGGGCGACTCCGGGGTGGGCGGGTTGACATCGGCGAGCGCCACGACGCCGCCGAGCTGCTCCTGCTCCGAGGGCTGCCCGGCTGGTCGGACGCCTTCCGCGCCGTCCACGGCCACGCGCGGCGCGACCGGTCGTGGCGCGCTCCGTGGGGCGAGTCCTACCGCCTCGACCATGTCGTCTGCTCGCCCGAGCTCACCGCTACCGCCTGCGACTACCTCCACCCCTGGCGGGAGGACGGTCTGTCCGACCACGCGGGGATGTGGGCCGAGATAGTGCCGGTTCGGTGACGAGCTCACGCTTGGCGGCCCGGATCTGCTCGGCTGGTTCGGTGCCGAGGGTCAGCGCGTTCTACGGGCTCGTGATGCGTGATCGCGATGTAGAGAATGGTCCACGATGCACCGCGAAGAGCTACTCGAAAACTGGGGCCGTGCGCGGGCCCGCCTTTCCCGCCTCCCGATCGAGCCACTGTCGTAATGGCGCCGTCGATCAGCGACGTCCGACCGCTCGAGCCGTACGTCGTACGCGTCACGTTCGTCGACGGGGAGGTCCGTGACGTCGACATCGAGCCTCTCCTCGACGGGCCTGTCTTCGTCCCACTTCGTGACCCCGAGGAGTTCGCCAAGGCGCGGATCGAGCCGGAGCTCGGGGTCTTGAGCTGGCCCTCCGGAGTCGACCTCGACTCCGAGGTCATCTACGGGATCCACCCACCGGCCTGTGAGCCGTCGGCTCGCGTGACCACCCCTGGGGGAGAGCCGGAGAGGGGATTCGAACCCCTGGCCTGACGCTTACAAGGCGCCTGCTCTACCACCTGAGCTACTCCGGCGCTGGCTCTCGCGAGTCTACGTCCGCCAACCACGCGAGGGTGTCGGCTGCGGTCTGCGCGAGGGGGATCTCGGGCTCCCAGCCCGTGGCCGGGTGGAGGCGGGACGGGTCGCCGTAGAGGTCGATGACCTCGTGGGGGCGGATGCAGGCGGGGTCGGGCACCGGCGTGAGCTCGCGGCCGGCGGCGCGCGCCACCAGCGCCACGAGCTCCGCCGTGGACGTCGAGCGTCCCGAGCAGACGTTGTAGACCGCGCCGGGCTCCCCGTCATCGAGTAGCTACAGGTAGGCCCTGACGACGTCGCGGACGTCAGTGAAGTCCCGCCGGGTGTGCAGGGACCCGGTGCGGATCTCACTCGCGCCCGCCGCGGCCTGGCGCGCGAAGGAGGAGAGCGCGAAGTGGTCGCCCTGACCCGGTCCCGCGTGGTTGAACGCTCGCGCGCGCACGACGTGCAGGCCGCGGGCGTCGGCGTAGAAGCCGGCGAGCAGATCGGCCTGGGCCTTGGAGACCGCGTAGGGGTTCTGGGGGCGCAGCGGCGCGTCCTCGCCGACCGGTGGCGCGGCGGCGGTGCCGTAGACCTCCCCCGAGGAGGCCACGAGCACCCGGGCGTCCGGGGCCTCGTCCCGGACCGCCTCCAGCAGGTTCAGCGTCATCTCGGAGTTGGCGCGCATGGTCTCGCCCGGCGCCTGCCAGGAGCGGCCGACAGAGGCGAGGGCGGCGAGATGGGCGATGCGCTCGGGACGGGCGTCGCGGATCGCCCGGCGCGTCTCCGTGGGGTCGAGGAGATCGACGCCGCTCGTGCGATCCAGGGAAAGGGCGGCGGGCTCGCGGGCGAGCAGATGCCGGCCCGCGAAGCCCGAGGCGCCCGTGATGAGCAGACCCGAGCTCAGCCCGCGAGTACCGCGTCCTCGAGCGAGCCGTGCCCGTTCGAGGAGAGCGTGACCTCGTAGGCCGGCGGCTCGGGCTCGGCGGGCGGGTTCAGTCGCCGCTCGAGCTCGCCGAGCACCGCGCCGAAGAGTGCGTGGCGCCAGGCGGCCTGCAGCCACGCGCGGCCGTTGCCGGTCAGCTGGGGCAGCTCATCCCGCGCGGGGTGGAAGCGGTCGACCAGCCGGGCCGCGGGCCAGAGGCCGACGTGCTCCACGAGCCCGCACAGCGGCCCCCGCAGCGCCGGCGGGACGGGTAGCGAGGGTGCGAGCTGCGCGTAGACCGCGCCGAAGATCGCGGCGTTGGCGACGTGCATCGCGAAGCCCGCCACCGGCCACGCGCGCCCCCGGGTCACGAACTTGCCGAGCAGCTCGACGTCGTCGTAGCCCGTCCGGAACACCCGCTCGTCGAGTGGCTGCTGGGCTGCCCACGCGCTCGCCGCGGCCGCCCCCGCGACGGCTCCGCGGAGGGTCCGGGCGGCATCCACGCGCGTCACTGTAACGGCCCGTCCGCAGACGGTGTACCGGCGTCGTGGATCGCGAGTCACTTCAGCGCCGGGCCCGGGAGGACGGGGTCGACCCCATCGTCTACTGGCTCCTCCGCGCGCTCCTCCAGCCCTTCTTCCGCCTGTACTTCCGCATGCGGCGGGTCGGGCTCGAGCACGTACCCGACGGCCCCGTCATCTTCGCGGCCAACCACCGCTCCTTCCTGGATCCCTTCGTGATCGCAATGGTCTCCAAGAAGCCCATCCACTACATGGCCAAGCAGGAGCTCTTCGCGCACCGCCTCGCGGCCTGGGTCCTCACCACACTGGGGGCCTTCCCCGTCGCCCGGGGCACCGCCGACGCGGGCGCGATCGAGACGGCGAAGGCGATCCTCGCCCGCG
>JBBSGJ010000241.1:0-2790 GCA_038254195.1 Solirubrobacterales bacterium | reverse complement strand
TCCCGGAAGCCCTCGGAGGACTCCGCCTCCTCGACGCGGCCATCGCCGGCACCGCCCGCCAGCTCGACGACCCGCCGCGCGGCGTCGAGCATCGTCGCCTCGACCTCCACGTTGCAGAGCTTCGCCTCGGCGAGCAGGGCCCGGCCCTCCTCGTCGTTCGTCCCGTCGAGCCGGACCACGAACGGCACGGTCGGCTCGACGAGCCTGAACGCTCCGATCAGACCGCGCGCGACCTCGTCGCAGCGGGTGATCCCGCCGAAGATGTTGAACAGCACCGCGGTGACCTTGGGGTCCGAGAGGATCACCTCGACGGCGCTCGTGATCGCCCCGGCCTGCGAGCCGCCGCCCGCGTCGAGGAAGTTGGCGGGCGAGCCGCCGGCCTGGGCCACGACGTCGAGCGTGGACATCACCAGCCCGGCGCCGTTGCCGAGGATCCCGACGTTGCCGTCGAGCTTCACGTAGGTGAGCCCGCGCTCCTTGGCCATCCGCTCCTGCTCGTCCTCGGTGGAGGGGTCGCGGAGCCCGGCGTTCTCGGGGTGGCGGAAGAGCGCGCTGGCGTCGAGGGTGACCTTCGCGTCCAGTGCGGTGACCGTGCGCCCGCCGGTGACGATGAGCGGGTTGATCTCGACGAGGGTCGCCTCCTCGGAGACGAAGGCGTCGTAGAGCTTGGAGAGCAGCGCGCCGATGGGCCGCACGACGTCGGCGTCGACGCCGGCCGCATAGGCGAGGCGCCGGCCGTGGAAGTCCTGGAAGCCCAGCAGCGGATCGACGTGGAGGCGGGCGATCGCGTCCGGGTTCGTGTCCGCCACCTCCTCGATGTCCATCCCGCCCTGGGTCGAGAGCAGCACGAGCGGCGCCTTGGCCGAGCGGTCGAAGACGATCGAGGCGTAGTACTCCGACGCGATGTCCGACGCCTCCTCGATCCACAGCTCCCCGACGGTGAAGCCGCGGATGTCCATGCCGAGGATCGCGGTCGCGTACCGCTCGGCCTCGTCACGGCTCCGGGCGACCCTGATGCCGCCCGCCTTGCCCCGGCCGCCGATGAGCACCTGCGCCTTTATCACGCACGGGTAGCCGATCTCCTCGGCCGCGGCGACCGCCGCCGCGATCGTGGCGGCGGGCCGGCCGGTGGGCACCGGGATGCCGTGGCGGGCGAACAGCTGCTTGCCCTGGTACTCGAGGAGGTCCATCCGGCGGCGGCGGAGCCTAGCGATGTCGCATACTCCCCCACCGGCATGGCGCTCCCCAAGACCATCACCTTCGCCTCCTTCGACGTCTACGGCACCCTCGTCGACTGGGAGGCCGGCGCCTGGGAGGCCTTCGAACGCGAGGCCGCCCGCGACGGCGTCGAGCTCCGGCGCGACGAGGTCATCCCGCGCTTCCTCGAGGTCCAGCGCGAGATCCAGGGCGGTTCCTACGAGCTCTACGCCGAGGTCCTGCGGCGCACCGCGCTGAGGATCGCCAGCGAGGTGGGCTGGGAGCTCGAGCCCTCGCGCTCGGGCTTCCTGCCCGACTCCGTCCCGCGCTGGAAGCCGTTCAGGGAGACCAACCCGGCGCTGACCAGGGCGAAGAAGAAGCTCGAGGTCGGCCTGATCTCGAACATCGACGACAAGCTCCTGGGCCTGACGCGGCGGCACCTCCCCACGGACTTCGACCTCGTGGTCACCGCCCAGCAGGTGCGCTCCTACAAGCCCGATCCGGCGCACTTCACGGAATGCGAGCGGCGGCGCGGGAACAAGAAGGGCTGGGTCCATGTGGCCGAGTCCTACTACTACGACGTGGAGCCCTGTCTGCGCAAGCGCATCCCGGTGATCTGGGTCAACCGTCACAAGGCGGTGCTCGAGGCGGGCCAGAAGAAGCCCGACGCCGAGGTGCCCAACCTGCGCGAGGCCGTCAAGCTGCTCGGGATCTAGGAGCGATGCGCGTCGTCGCCGTCCACCCGGACGTCGTCGTCGCGATCTCGCGGGTGTGGCGGACGACGTGCACGGTGCTGCGCTCGGGCGAGGAGGCGTTCGTGGTCGACTCGCCCGTCCTGCCCGACGAGCTCGCCACCCTGCCCGCGGTGCTCGAGCAGGCGTCGTTCGGAGTCAAGGGGCTCCTCGCCACCCACGCCGACTGGGACCACCTCCTGGGTCCCCTCGCGTTCCCGGGGGCGCCGCTCGGGGTGGCCGAGACCACCGCGGCCCGGCTCCGGGGCGCCCCCGGCGAGGCCCAGCGCGAGCTGCGCGCGTGGGACGAGGAGCTCTACGTGGAGCGCGAGCGCCCGCTCGCCCTGGGCTCCGTCGATCCGCTCCCCGTCCCGGGGCACCTCGGGCTGGGGGAGGTCGAGCTCGAGGTCCATCCGGCCGACGGCCACACGGAGGACGGCATGGCGGTGTGGGCGCCGGGCGTCGGCGTCCTCGTCTGCGGGGACTACCTGTCGCCGGTCGAGATCCCCGTGCTCTCCCCGGGCGGGTCGCCGGGCGGCTACCGGGCCACGCTGGAGCGCCTCACGCCGCTCGTCGAGCGCGCGCAGGTGGTGGTGCCCGGTCACGGCGAGCCGCTCGACCCCGTCCGCGCCGCGGCGATCCTCCGCGAGGACCTCGCCTACCTCGACGCACTCGAGCGCGACGGCGACCGCGCACCGCTGCCGCTGGCGCGGCGGACGTCGGCGCAGCGGAAGATCCACGCGGGGAACGTGGCGCGGGTCTAAGGCCCGGCACCCCCGTCGGCCGCACGGGCTCCAGGCAGCGCCCCCGCGGCCCTCAGCGCGTCGTACATCGTCGCGGAGAGGACGCGATACCCCCGGCC
>JBBSGJ010000240.1:0-2822 GCA_038254195.1 Solirubrobacterales bacterium | reverse complement strand
GCGGTCGACCAGCCCGTCGGACCCCACTGGTTCCTCGTACACGAACGGGCTCGTCAACGGTGCCTAGAGTAGCACCATGGGGTGGCGAGAGCATCACCCCACGGTGATGGAAGCGGCACCGCCCAACATTGCTCTCAGTCCTCGAAAAGCGTGAAGTCGCGCTTGCGCGCGCCGCAGACCGGACAGAACCACGAGTCGGGGATGTCCGCGAAGGCGGTGCCGGGCGGGATGCCACCGTCGGGGTCGCCCTCCTCCGGGTCGTAGACGAACCCGCAGGACTCGCAGATCCACTTCTGAATCGTGGCCTCGCTCGTGCTCATGGGACCCAGGGTACGCTGCGCCGCGCGTGGAGGTCGATCGTCTGAGACCCGGCGAGGAGCTGAACGAGGGGGCCGTGACGGCTCCCCGGCCCGCCGCGTCGGTCATCGTCTTGCGGAATGACACGCAGGCGCTCGAGGTGCTCCTCGTCCAGCGCAATCCCGCCCAGCGCTTCATGGGCGGGGCCTGGGTGTTCCCCGGCGGCGCGCTGGACCCCGAGGACGGTGAGGGTCAGCCCGGCCTGCGCGCCGCGGGCCGGCGCGAGTGCGCCGAGGAGGCGGGCGTCGCGCTCACCGGGCTCGACGCGCTCGAGCCCTGGTCGCGCTGGGTCACCCCCGTCCAGGTGAAGATCCGCTTCGACACCTGGTTCTACCTCGCCCCCGCCCCCGAGGACGCCTCGCCGCGCGTGGACGGGTACGAATGCGTGGACTGGCGCTGGAGCTCACCGGAGGCGACCCTCGCCGCCCACGCCGCCGACGAGCTCTCCCTGGCCTTCCCCACCGTCAGGCACCTCGAGGAGCTCTCCGCGTTCGAAAGCGCCGCGGAGTTGCTCGCCTTCGCCCGCGGCCGGACCGTCGAGCCCATCGAGCCGCGCGTGCGGATGGAGGGCGAGACCGCGCGCGTCGTCCTGCCGGGCGAGCCGGGGTACGAGGAGGCCGCCCGTGGATGAGGCCGTGATCACTCCCTACCGCGACGGCCCGTTGCTCGTCCGCGGGCCCTTCCGGCTGACCGACCAGGACGGCGCGGAGATCGTCGTCGACCGCACGACGGTCGCCCTGTGCCGCTGCGGGAAGTCGCGCATCCGCCCGTTCTGCGACGGCTCGCACAAGCTGGTCCGCTTCCGCGCTCCGAGCGGGCCCGAGGACCGGGCGACCTAGGCGAGAGCGGCGGCGGGGCGCGCGGCGCGGAGGGAGGACTCCCCCGCCTCCCAGGCGTCGAGCACCCGGGCGCCCCACCGACCCTCGACCTCGGCCAGGCACGTCGCACCCCACACGATCTGCGCGGCGAGCTCGGGCTCGTCGCGCGCCAGGCCGCCCGCGAGGTCCACGGCGGCGATGGCCTCGTGGATGGCGTCGGCCTCCACGTGCACGTCGAAGAAGCGCGTCGCCTCCTCCCCGAGGCCGAGGCGCCGGAGGCCGTTGGCCACGCCCCGGGCCGGCACCGACGAGGTCATCTCGAACAGCGCGAGGTGTCCGACGATCGCCCCGCGGAGCCGGCGGTGCAGCCCGAAGAGCGACATGAGGTTGACGGTCGCGAGGGTCGCGCCGGGAATCCGGTCGATGTGCGCCCCGTACTCCGCGTCGAGCCCGAGCGCCGCGAGCGTCCGGGCGAACAGCGTGGAGTGCATCCGCGCCGGGTCCCCCCCGCCGTACTCGTCGGCCTGGATCTCCACGAGGGCCGCCTTGGGCGACCCGGAGAGCCGGGGCAGGGCCCAGGAGTGCGGGTCGGCCTCCTTGAGCTGGTAGGCCGACCGGTGCACGAGGAACTCCTCGAACTGCTCGCGCGTCGCGTCAAGCTCGAGGTGGCGGGAGAGCGAGGGCCCCTCCGCGGCGTCGTCGACCGCGCGCAGGGCGAGGTCCATGTCCTCCGGAGCGGGCGCGGAGGGCTCGGGCACGCTCGCCCGCAGGCCGGCCTCGAAGATCTCCTCGAGCCCCCGGCGCAGGGCCAGCAGCGACGGCTCCCACTCCCACGACGGATCGACGCCGTCCCAGCCGCGGTAGTGCAGCTCGTAGGCGAGATAGAGCGCGAGGTGGAGGTCCTCGTCGGTGAAGGGGTCCGCCCGGGCCAGCGGTCCGGGCTCGGGGAGCGGGCCCGGCGCGCCGGAGAGCCGCTCCACGAGCCGCTCGCTCACGGGCCCGCGGGCGAGGGGCAGGCGCGGCATGGTGGCCGCGGCTCTACCCCTCCTGCCCCGGGGCGAACCGCGCCGCGAGGTCCTCCGCGACCGCCTTCACCCCGGATTCCCGCGCGATCGTCCGCTGACGGGACCAGCCCGGGGCGTCGACGAGCGCGTGGGCGTGGGCGAGCTCCGCCGGGCAACCCAGCTCGGCGGCCCGCGGCGCGAGGGCCTCGAGCAGGGCGTGCAGACGCTCGGCGGTGGGTACGCGGGCGCCGGTCACGAGATCGGCCATATGCCCGCCGCTGCCGTGGCGCGCCGCCGACCAGCGGTTCTCCTCGATCCGCCACGTGGCCGCGGTCAGGGTGGCCTGGGCGTCGGGGACGCGCAGCTCGAGGGTGCCGTGCGCGACGTGCGGGCGCAGCTCCCACCACCAGCGCCCGGGCTCGGAGACACCGCCCGCCCGGGCTCCCCAGTCGAGCTCGGCGGCCAAGGCCTCCCAGCTCGCCAGCGCGGGTGGCACTCCCTGCCGGGGGAGCATCCGGACGACGACGGGCCGCGCCGAGGCGAGGCCGGTGTCCTGCCCGGCCCGGAACGGAGCGTTGGCGGCCAGGGGCGCGGGGTCGGGGGGGGGGCGGCGCCGGCCCCCGTTTACGCCGCTGGCCCCGTC
>JBBSGJ010000239.1:0-2832 GCA_038254195.1 Solirubrobacterales bacterium | reverse complement strand
GTCGCCCCCGTCCCCGTGGCGATGATCACCCCCGAGGACGACTGACGCTCCCCGCGGCCGTCGACCGACAGCGTGTAGCGCGCGGACTGGTGGCTCGCGTGCCCGAGGAAGACCTCGTTGAGGGCGAGCACCGCCTGGCCGTCGTCGAGGCGGGCCTCGACCATCGTCCGGCCCGGGGTGCGGACGCGACCGGCCGCGGCGTCGCGTAGCAGGTCGGCGGCCGCCGCCGGCGGATGGCGCACGAGCACCCCGGCGACGCGCTCCGGGTCCGGGTTCAGGCCGAGGACGGGCTGCTCGTCGACGTACTTGGCCACGTTGGCCACCAGCCCGTCCTGGCCCAGGACGGTGACGACGTCCTCGGGCTCGAAGAGGAAGCGGTCGAGGTCGGCGCGGGCCACGACCGCGGTGCGCCACTGCGCCGGCACGGCGCCAAGCACGAGGGCGCGGGCGGCGCCGAAGGAGCGATGACGCTCCTCGACCTCGTCGAGGGACCGGTCGCGGCGCTCGAGGAAGAAGCGGACCTGCTCGCGGGTGGCGTGGCGCGCGAGCAGGTCCTCGTACTCGGTCGGGCGCTCGACGAGGACGCAGCGCGGGACCACGGTTCACTCCTCCGCGCCCGCGGCCAGGCGGCCCAGCAGCGGGGCCACGAGGTCGGGCGTGAGCGTCAGGTGGTCGATGTGGCCGAGCTGGCCGGCCACCTCGCGCAGGGCGAGGGCGAGCAGCACGTCCGGCGGCATCGCGGACTGGATCTCCGCGCGCTCGCGCTCGGCCCGCAGGTGCGCGCCCTCGAGGAGGTCGACCTCGTCGGCGCCGCGGCGGGCGTCCCTGCGCTCGCGCTCGTCCTCCGCCTCGGCCGCGATCCCCAGGGCCGCGGCCTCCTCCTCGGCGCGCCGCTGGTTGTTGGCGCCCTCCTGACCGACCAGCTCCTCCTCGCGGCGGGCGAGCTCGACCCGGTTGGCCAGCTCGTTCTCGGCGATCGCCCGCTCCTTCTCGACGGCCAGCGCGCGCCGTCCGAAGGTGGCCTCGTCGGCCTGCTGCTGGATCGACTCCCGGGTGGGCTGACGCAGCGCCTTCTCGAGCTCGGCCGTGGGCGCGACCTCGGCCACCCGGACGGCGACGACCTCGAGGCCGAGATCGGTCAGGGTCCCCTCCGCCGCGAGACCGGCGGTGATCCGGGCCCGCAGCGGCGCGGGTCCGGCCGCGAGCACCGCGCGGAGGTCGAGCCGGGCGACCTCGTCGGCCACCAGCTGCTGGGCGAGCTGGGTCAGCAGGCCCGTCACCTGCTCGAGGGGCGCCTGCGTCCAGCGGCCCGTGCGCAGGTCGAGCGTGAAGTCGAGGCGCGCCGCGGCGCGCACCGGGTCGAGCACGCGGAAGTCGATGACCCCTTGGACGACCAGCTCCTGGAAGTCCGCGCTGCGGACGCGGAACAAGAACGGGAGCCCGCGGTCGTCGACGGGGACCTCGGCCAGTGCGGAGTTGGCGGGCCGGAACCAGAGCGCGAGGCCGGTCCCCTCCCGGCGCAGGCGCCCGTTGCGGTAGCGCAGGACGTGCGAGGTGGGCTCGGCCCGGAGGTGGCGGAGGAGAGGGTAGGTGGTGATGTCGGCCATGGATCGCTCCCGAGGAGAGTTCTGGTCTGTGTGACAAGAACAGCGTAGCACGTTCTGGTCGCTACGACTAGAATGGTCGCTGTGAACCGGTGGAGCGCGCAGAACTCCGAGGGTTACGAGGCCCCCGCCGGTCTGGCGGTGGATGCCGTGGTCCTCGGCGTCCGCGGCGCCGAGCTCGTCGCCCTGGTCACCCGGCGACCCGAGGGGGCGTGCGGGCTGCCGGGGGGCTTCGTCGGCCCGGCGGAGCGCCCCGAGGAGACCGCCGCGCGCAAGCTCGAGGAGAAGACGGGGCTGCGTGAGGTCTACCTCGAGCAGCTCGGCACCTTCGCCGACCCCCGGCGCGATCCCCGCGGCTGGATCCCCACCGTCGCGTACCTGGCCCTCGTCCCCGTCGGGACGGAGCCGACCGACCTTGAGGCGTCCTGGCGTCGCGCGCAGGACCCCGGGCCCCTCGCCTTCGACCATGCGGAGATCCTCGCCCTGGCCCGCGATCGGGTCGCGGGGAAGCTCTGGTGGTCCAACGTGGCGGTGGGGATCCTGCCCGGTCCGTTCTCTCTCAGCGAGGCGCGCGCGGTCTACGAGGCGATCGCCGGCACCCGCTACGACCCGGCGACGTTCGCCCGTGACCTGCGCGCGACGGGGCTGATCGAGCCGACGGGAGAGCGGCGGGCGGGCGCCACGGGACGGCCGGCGGCGCTGTATCGCTTCCGCTCGTGGGCGCCCGCCTGGGGCGCGGGGCGGCGCAAGCGCGTGGCCGGCGGGTGAGGACTACGCGGGGGGGGTGAACGACTCGCCCGAGCGGTCCTCGACGGCGGCGATGGCCAGCGCGGCCACGCCCTCCTCCCGCCCCACGAAGCCGAGTCCCTCCCCCCGGGTCGCCTTGACGGAGACCCGGGAGATCCCGATGCCGAGCGCGGTGGCGATCCGGTGGCGGATCTCGTCGCGGTGGGGCGCGAGCTTCGGGCGCTCCATGAGCACGGTGGCGTCGACGTTCCGGACGGTGAAGCCGCGAGCGCCGAGCTTGTGCGCGGCGTCGGAGAGCAGCGTGAGGGAGTCCGCGCCGGCGTAGGCGGGGTCCGTGTCGGGGTAGTGCTCACCGATGTCGCCCAGCGCGGCGGCGCCGAGGAGCGCGTCGATGATCGCGTGGACGAGGACGTCGGCGTCGGAGTGGCCGAGAAGCCCGCGCTCGTGGGGGATCGTCACGCCGCCGAGGACGAGCGGCCGG
>JBBSGJ010000238.1:0-2870 GCA_038254195.1 Solirubrobacterales bacterium | reverse complement strand
GGGAAGCTCAACGACACGATGGAGATCATGGCCGTCGAGGGCTCCCACGCGTCGGTCATCGGCGGCGCCCCGGCGGCGGCGACGGTGTTCGCACGCGACGTCAACAAGCGCATCGAGGCCGACTCGCGCGTGGAGGAGCTCCAGGCTCAGGCGGAGGAGGCGGACGGCGAGGAGCGAGCCCGGCTGCGGGCCGAGCTGGCCGAGGTGAGGGCGACGGTGCGCTCGGAGACGCTCGGCGCGGTGGCGGACGAGTTCGACACCGCCCACAGCGTCGAGCGGGCGCTCCGCGTCGGCTCGGTCGACGCGATCATCCCGGCTGAGCGCCTGCGACCCCTGGTCATCGAGGCGGTCGAGCGAGGGATGGAGCGAACGGCGGGCGCTGGCTAGCGCCGTCCGGCTCCGCCGGCAAGGGCGGGACCTCTCCGGCAGGGCCGGAGAGGGGACTGGAACCCCTGACCCTCGCTTCGAAGGAGCGGCGACCGGAGGCGCCGGACGTCCGGGAAAACCCCGGCGAGTGCCTTTCGACGGGGCCTCCTGCCCGCCTCCCGGTGGGTCAGATAGGGCCACGAAGGGTTGACCCACGCGTGTATGTTCGCGGGAACGCGGCGAGCAAGACCGACTCGTAGCGCTCGTGGATGGAGGGGCTCCTGGCGGCGACGCCGCCGACGGGAGTAGGTTCCCACGGGGTGAGGAGGGTCGTCTTCTAAGCTAAGAGCGGCAAATGCGCGAGATTACGTACAACCCGCACAAGCTCCGCGAGCTCATCGTCTATGTCGCCGCCAAGACGGCCAACAAGCCGTTCGGTGACACGAAGATGAACAAGACGATCTACTACGCGGACTTTGAGGCGTATAGGCGGCTCGGACGGTCAATCACCGGCGCGAGTTACCACAAGCTCGACTTTGGGCCGGCCCCGAAAGCCTTCTTCCCGGTGCGCGAGGAACTACGACGCGAAGGCGCCGTCACCGTCAAGGAACGTTCCTTCGGCAATCTCAGGCAGCGGGTTACACGAGCTGCTCGGGACCCGGACTCGCATCTCTTCGACGGGGCCGAGCTCGCGATCATCAACGAGGTCATCGAGCGACTTCGACCGCTTAGCGCAAAGGCGGTCAGTGATATGTCGCATGAGGAGCCGGGCTGGAAGCTCGTAGAGATGCGTGAAGACGTGCCGTACTGGACTGCCCTCATCTCGGACGAGCCCGCGTCAGAAAACGTGCTCGCCCGCGCTCGCGCTCGCGCCACCGGCCTCGGCTGGTAGCTCTTGAAGTTCCCCTCCTACGGCCTCGAGGAGGGGCCCGAATGGCGGCGGTCGCTGACGGATACCGACCCGGGAGATGGCTACTTCGGAGAGAACATCGAGGCCGCGCGGGAGGTGCTTACGATTCGTCCGTTCGGCCCTGGTACCGAGGGGCTGACGGCGGACGACGATGACGTTCGGGTGCTCAAGACCAAGGACGAGCTGGCCGGCTACCGGTTGTTCGTCGGGTACCGGGTGGATCGTAAGAGGAGTGTCTGCGTGCTCGGGTGGGTCGAGCTGGAGGCACTCTGACTAGTGGCTCTAGGCGCCGCGAGCGGGCAATGCGGCTCGCTCGTTGCTCGTAGTGAGGCCCATCTCCCCGCCTCCGGCGGCTCGGTAACCAAGGCCGCCGCCGAGCCCGTCCCGCCCGAGTGAGAGGGCAACGCGGGCATCGGGTGCCCTCTTGAGGGGGCGTCCCGTCCGCCTCGCGGCCTCGGCTCCGGCGGAGAAACCGAGAAACCGAGTCTGAGCAGGTACTTCGCACAGAGCCGGAGAGGGGACTCGAACCCCTGACCCTTCGCTTACAAGGCGAACGCTCTACCAGCTGAGCTACTCCGGCGCGCGGTGCGAGTCTAGGTGCCGCCGAGCGCGGTCCCCCCGCCCCCGAGCGCGGACTCCCAGCCGGCGAGCGCGTCGGCCACCGTTCGCTCGAGGGGGATCTCGGGCTCCCACCCCGTCGCGGCGGTGACCCGCTCGTGGGCGCCGCGGATCTCCATCACCTCGTGCGCGCGCACGCGGGCGGGATCGATCGCATGCTCGACCGTCGCCCGGCCGCCGAGTGCGCCGCCCACGAGCCCGACGATCTCGCCCGCCGATGCCGTCCGGCCCGAGCACACGTTGTAGACCCCGGGCTCGGCGGTCGCGGCGAGCGCCCGGTAGGCGCGGACGACGTCGCGCACGTCAGTGAAGTCCCGGCGCGTGTCGGGGTTGCCGGTGACGATGCGGATCGGGTCCTTCCCCGCCCGCAGGCCCTCGGCCGCCTGACGCGTGAGCGAGCCGACGAGGAACGTGTCGCTCTGGCCCGGGCCCGCGTGGTTGAAGGCGCGCGCCCGCACGATGCGCAGGCCGTGCGCGTCGGCGTAGAGGCCGGCGAGGAGGTCGGCGGCCGCCTTGGCCACCGCATACGGGCTCTGGGGGCGCAGGGCGGCGTTCTCGTCGACCGGAAGAGCGGCCGGCGGCCCGTAGACCTCGCCGCTCCCGGCGACGAGCACGGACGCGTCGGGCGCCTCGGAGCGCACCGCCTCGAGCACGTTCAACGTGGAGGCCGTGTTCTCGCTGAGGGTGCGCCGCGGGTCCTCCCACGAGCGTCCGACCGAGGACAGCGCGGCTAGGTGGTAGACGACATCGGGCCGGAGCCGGCGCACCGCGGCGGCGGTTGCGGCGGCGTCACGGAGGTCGACGTCCAGGTCGGTGTCGCCCCGGGCGAGCCCGGTCACCTCGTCGCCGGCCTGAGGGCACGCCAGCACGAGGTGTCGCCCGACGAAGCCCGACGCGCCCGTGATGAGGACCCGGCGACTCAGGGCCCACGCAGAGACAACCGCGGGATTCGGCACCCGTCCCGCGGCGCTGGGCG
>JBBSGJ010000237.1:0-2929 GCA_038254195.1 Solirubrobacterales bacterium | reverse complement strand
TTCACTGGCTTCGACGAGCCCGGGTGGGTCAAGTACCTCACCGACTTCCACCTGGAGTCCCGCGACGGCGGCGTGCAGCTCAGCACCGAGACCAGGGGCCATTCCACCGACCAGCGTGCCCGGCGCCGGTTCGCGGCCTACTGGGCCCTCATCCGCCCCGGCAGCGGACTCATCCGGCGCGACATGCTCGCCGCCGTCGCCCGCCGGGCCGAAGTCACTCCCGTCGCTGGGGCGGGCGCCAGGCCCGCATGACCGCGTCGAGCTGCTTGAAGTCGACCGCGGGGACGGTTAACGGCTCGGGACGCGCGCCGTCCGCGCGCATCCCGTCGATGATGAGGGCGAGATAGCGGCGCCAGAGCTCGGGACGTACCGGCTGCGTGGCGTCGACCACCGCGCCGAGCATCATCTGCAGGAGCGGGATGTCCTGAGGGGCGAAGTCCTCCCGGAGTGCGCCGGCGGCCTGGGCGCGGCGCACGAGCTCCGTGCCGAGGGGGGCCATCCGGGCCTTGATCCGGGCCACGTGGTCGCGGCCCTCGCTCGTGCCGAGCAGGAGCTCCTTGAGCCCGCGGTCCGCCGCCTGGAGCTCGAGCGCGCTCTCCAGGAACCGCGTCAGGCCGAGCCACGGGTCGGCGCAGGCCAGCCCCTCCTCGGCGAGGGCGACGATCGCCCCGATGCGCTCCTCGAAGAGCGTGTTGATGAGTTCCTCGCGGCTGCGGAACCGCCGGTAGACGGTGCCCACCCCGAGGCCGGCGTGGTGCGCCACGTCGTCGAGCGTGACGGTCAGGCCACGGGCGGCGAACAGGTCACGCGCGGCGTCGAGGATGAGCCGCCGGTTGCGCTCGGCATCGCGCCGGAGCGGACGGTCGGCGGTCGACATGTGACCAATCTACATCAAGTGGAGGACATAGCTCCGGATCCATGCTACGGTGCCACTCATAACTTGAGAGACCACCTCCACTTACGAGGAGACCTTCCTATGGAAAACCCACATCACGACCGCCGCTGGCTCATCCTCGGAGTGCTGGGGATCGCCCAGCTCATGGTCGTGCTCGACGCGACCATCGTGAACATCGCCCTGCCCTCGGCGCAGAAGGCGCTGGGCTTCTCGGACGACAGCCGCCAGTGGGTGATCACGGCCTACGCGCTCGCCTTCGGCTCTCTCCTCCTGCTCGGCGGGCGGATCTCCGATCTCTTCGGCCGCAAGTGGACGTTCCTCGTCGGTCTCATCGGCTTCGCGGTCGCCTCCGCGGCCGGTGGGGCGGCCCAGTCCTTCGGGATGCTCATCACCGCGCGGGCGGCGCAGGGCGTGTTCGGCGCGCTGCTCGCCCCCGCGGCGCTCTCGCTGCTGGCCACCACCTTCGTCGAGCCGTCCGAGCGCGGCAAGGCCTTCGGCGTGTTCGGGGCCCTGGCCGGGAGCGGCGCCGGCGTCGGCCTGCTGCTCGGCGGGGTCCTGACGGAGTACCTGTCCTGGCGCTGGTGCCTCTATGTGAACCTCCTCTTCGCCGGCACGGCGGTGGTGGGCGCGGCCGTCCTGCTGCGCAACCAGGCCAACCCGGACAAGTCGAGGCTCGACCTGCCCGGGATCCTCACGGCCTCGGCGGGGCTCTTCGCCCTGGTCTACGGGTTCTCCAACGCCGAGACGACGCATAGCTGGACCGCCGCGATCACGCTGGCGATGTTCGGCATCGGCGCCGTACTGCTCGGCGCGTTCATCCTCATCGAGCGCCGGGTCGCCCACCCGCTCCTGCCGCTCCACGTGGTGCTCGACCGCGACCGCGGCGGCTCCTACCTCGCGGTGGCGCTCTCGGGGATCGCGATCTTCGCGGTCTTCCTGTTCCTCACCTACTACCTCCGGCGCAACCTCGCCTTCTCGCCGGTGGAGGCGGGGCTCGCGTTCCTGCCGATGGTCGCCTGCATCATGTTCACCTCGATCACCGCGAACGTCTCGCTGCTATCCCGTGTGGGCGCCCGCCCGCTCGTGCCCACGGGGATGCTCCTCGGCTGCGCGGGGATGCTCTACCTCACCGGGTTGGGGCCGCAGTCGAGCTACGCAGGCCACGTCCTGCCCGCGCTGATCGTCCTGGGCCTCGGGTTCGGGCTGATCTTCGCTCCGGCGATCAACACGGCGACTCTCGGGGTCGCCGCGCGGGACACGGGCATCGCATCGGCGATGGTCAACACGAGCCAGCAGGTCGGCGGGGCGATCGGGACCGCCATGCTCTCGACGATCGCGCTCAACGCGACGGGCAGCTTCACCGCCGGCCGGCGCCCGAGCTCGGAGCTCATGGCCCAGGCCGCGGTGCACGGCTACACGACCGCCTTCTACTGGTCGGCCACGATCTTCGCGGTCGCATCGGTGGTGTGCGGGCTGCTGCTACGTCCGAAGGCGACGACGGGCGTGCGGGTCGGCGAGCCGGTGCTGCGCACCGACGGCGACAGGCACCCGCCGCCCCCTGCCCCGGCGACGCGCCGGCCTGAGGGGCGGGGAGCCCGAGCGGTTCCGGAAAGGTCCTGAGCGCTAGCTACGGGCTGGCGCTGAAGGTCACGGCAACGCGGCCGTCCGGGCGGGCGCAGCTGACGCTCGCGCGCTCGCCCCGCAGGAGCCCCCGGCACGAGAGGCCGTTGGCCACGACTGGTCCCTGGGGCCTGCCGCTGGCCTGCACGGCGCGCAGCCAGTCCCGCCCGGTGGCCTGGGCCTCCGCGCAGCCCACGGACACGCCGCGGATGTCCGAGATGAACCCGCCCGCGACGCTTCCGCACGAGGAGGTCGCGGTGGGGTTGGGGGTGGTCGGCGTCGAGGGCGCGGTGGAGGTGGGCGCGGGTGGGGTCGTGGTCGGCGTGGTCGGCTTGGGCACGGTCGGCGTGGTCGCCGTGGGGACCGGGTCGATCGGGGTCGTGGGCACCGTCGGGGTGGTGACCGTCGCCGAGG
>JBBSGJ010000236.1:0-2965 GCA_038254195.1 Solirubrobacterales bacterium | reverse complement strand
GACCCGTCCGCTCACCTTCCGCCCCGAGCCCGTCGCGCTCGGGGCCCTCGCCCTCACCCTGTCGCTCGGGCTGGTCCGTCAGCGCTTCGGCGGCGACTGGGACGCGGGGGTGTTCTTCGTGCTGTTCGCCCTCGGGGCGGCCGCGCTGCTCTCCGTGGGGTTGGGGACGCGCCCGGCGACGGGCTGGCTCGCCGTGCCGGTGCTGGCGGGGAGCCTCCTCTTCCTGGGCGCGCTGACGGCTCTGGCCGACGCGCTCGGCGGCAGCGGTGGCCCGGGCTCGACGTTCTGGACCACCACGCTCTTCTGCGCCCTGACCATCGCCCTGTGGCGGCGTACCGGGATCGACGTGCTCGTGCTCGTCGCCGCCCTGGCGGTGATCGTCGCGGTGATCGCCTTCGTCTCCTGGATCGCGGACCCCGGCCTTGACACCCTCCGCGGGCTGCTGCTCTTCCTCGCGGTCGCCTTCGGGTCGGGCGGGGTGGTGCTCCACCGCACCCGGCCTCGGGTCGGCGTCCTGCTCATCGATGCCGGCGGGGTCGCCCTGCTCGCGCTCGGCTTCACCCTCGCAGCCACGCTGTTCAACTCGTTCGTCTCTCCCTTCTCGGCGCGGCCGACAGCGTCGAGTGTGGGGGGCCCGGCGGGATGGGAGATCGTCCTGCTGCTGGGAGGGAGCGCCCTGATCGTCTTCGCGGCCCTTGCGCGCGAGCCCGGCCCCGGCTTCCTCGGGGTCGGCGTCCTCGGGCTGTTCCTCCTCGAGGCCGGGTTGGAGGACAACGCGAGCCTGCTCTGGTGGCCCGTGGTGCTCGCGGTGGTCGGGATCGCCGCGCTCGCGGCCGGGCTGCTGGCGCCCGAGCCCCCGGACGCCGGCGTTCCCGCTCACCCCGGCCCGGCGCCTCCGGTCGGGACGGCGGGCGCATCGGCCTCCCCGCCGGGATCCGACGCGTAGGCTCGCGGACATGGCCGACGCGCGCAGGCTCACCGAACCCGAGACGCCCCACGAGGACGATCAGTCGCCCGGCGGCGGGATGCGCGGGGAGATCTCCAGCGCGATGGTCAGCATCATGAAGCAGTACCTCGGCAAGGGACCGACGAACGCGCGGACGTTCTTCAACGAGCGCTATGTCTTCTGCGTGATGGAGGGCGGCCTGACCCGGGGGGACGAGACGCTGCTCTCCGCCAACGAGGAGGAGCTCGTCCGCAGCTACCGCCTGCGGTTCGAGGCGGCCATCACTCCCGTGATCACCCGCGCGGTGGCAGACATCACGGGTCGGGCGGTGCTCGGGTACCACAGCCAGGTGATCCTCGATCCGCCCCACGTCGTCGAGATCTTCATCCTCGACGAGCCACCCGGGCGCAGCGACGCGCCCGAGTAGCTCCGGGGCGGCCGTTAGCCGGCGTCGTAGGGGTCGCGGCTGCCGGCCTTGGCCAGGCCGCGGGAGATCATGTAGCCGACGGTGAGGATCGTCGCGTAGAGCCAGACACGGCCCGCGCGGAAGAAGTCCGCGTTGTCGCCGCTGCCTCCGTCGCCGCTGATCACCGCGCCCGCGATGAGGATCCCCACCAAGACGGCGACGTAGGCGATGAACTCCGTCGTCTTGTACGACGCCTTGGTCTCGGTGGACAGGCGTCGGTTGTCATCGACGGTATGGGATCCGGTGGTGACATCGCGATCACGGCCGGAAGTCGCGCCAGTGGCACTCATGAGTGCTGCTCCTTTGTGTGGAAGAAGAGGTCGAGCGCCTCGACAAGCCGGAATTGCGACTCGGTCAGATCCACTCTGGTGCAGCCGGAGACGTCGCGCCTCGATGTGCACGACGACGCTTTTATCGATACCCCTGGCCGGGCGCGTGCAAACGCGGTTCAGGAGCGCCGCGCGGCGGCGAGCTCCGTGAAGGCGTCGAGCGCCTCGGGGTTCGCCAGGGACTCGCGCGAGGCGGCCTGGTCGGCCGGGGTGCCCGCGAGGATCCTCTTCACCGGCACCTCGAGGAGCTTGCCGCTCAGGGTCCGGGGCACGTCGGCCACCGCGAAGGTGTCGTTGGGCAGGTGGCGCGGGGAGCAGTCCTCGCGTACGCGCTCCGCGATCTTCGCCCTGAGCCCGTCGTCGAGCTCCGCCCCCTCGCGTAGGACGACGAAGAGCGGCATCCAGCCGTCCACGTCGACCACGAGGGCGTCGGTGATCTCGTCCAGGGCGAGCACGGCGCGGTAGATCTCGCTCGTGCCCATCCGGATCCCCCCGCGGTTGATCGTCGAGTCCGAGCGCCCGGTGATGATCGCCGTGCCGCGGGAGGTGATCTCGATCCAGTCCCCGTGGCGCCAGATCCCCGGGTACATGTCGAAGTAGGACTCGCGCAGGCGCTCGCCGCCGGGGTCGTCCCAGAGGAACACCGGCATGGAGGGCATGGGCTCGGTGAGCACGAGCTCGCCGACCTCGTCGAGCACCGGGTTGCCGTCCTCGTCCCATGCCGCGACCGCGGCGCCCAGCGCCCGGCCCTGGAGCTCCCCGCGGTAGACCGGGAGCGTGGGGACGCCGCCCACGAACGCCGTGCACACGTCGGTGCCGCCGCTCGTGGAGAAGAGCCAGGTGTCGCGGCCGAGCTGGTCGTAGACCCACTCGAAGCTCTCGGGCGGCAGCGGGGAGCCCGTGGAGCCCACGGAGCGCAGCGCGGACAGATCGCGACCCTCGGAGGGCTTCACGTCCTGCTTCATGCACGCGGCGATGTAGCTCGCGCTCGTGCCGAAGGTCGTCATCCCCGACACCGCGGCGAGGTTCCACAGCGCGCTCAGGTCCGGCTGGGCGGGCGAGCCGTCGTAGAGCACGACGGACGCCGGCGTGAGCAGGCACCCCACGAGGAAGTTCCACATCATCCAGCCCGTGGTGGTGAACCAGAAGATGCGGTCGCCTTCCTGCGCGTCGAGGTGGAGTTGCATCTTCTTGAGGTGCTCGAGGAGGATCCCGCCCTGGGAG
>JBBSGJ010000235.1:0-2971 GCA_038254195.1 Solirubrobacterales bacterium | reverse complement strand
CGCCCCCGGGGGGGGGGCGCCGTGTGGCCTACGGGCCGCCGGCGCCGGGTCCCTAGTCGAATAAGCGACACACGCTCCTAGCGCTTCCCGCGCTGCCCGGCGGCGAGCTCATTCGCCACGGCCTCGCCCCCGAACCGCCGGGCCAGGGCGTTCGCGGCGTTCGGGCGCACGCTCGCGAACGCCGCCGAGAGCCGGAGGGGTAGCGGCGCCACGTCCACCTCGCCCCGGTCGCGCTCGACGGCGTCGAGGACCGCCGCCGCCACCTGCCCGGGCGTCCGCGTCCCCACCCCGCGCGGCAGCGACGCGCCGGACTCCGCGAACATCCCCGCCCCCGAGACGAAGCCCGGGAAGACGCACGACACGCCCACGCCCTGCGGGCGCAGGTCCTCGCGCAGGCCCGCGGCGAAGCCCCGCAGGCCGTACTTCGTCGCCGCGTAGAGGCTCGCTCCGCCGGTCGCCGCCTTGCCCGACAACGACGAGATGAACACGAGCTGGCCCGAGCCCCGGGTCCGCATGCCGTCGCCCACGAGCCTGCTCAGGACGATCGGCGCTCGGAGGTTGACCTCGAGCGCCCGGTCGATCTGCTCCACGGAGTAGCCGTCGAGGGCGCCCGACGCGGGGAGGGCGGCGTTGTTGACGAGCACGTCGACGTCAGCCGCCTCCTCGGCGAGCCGCGCGACCTCCGCCCGGTCGGAGAGGTCGACCGCCAGCGTCCGGGCACTCATCTCCGCGGCCAGGGGCTCGAGCAGCTCCACCCGCCGCCCCGTCAGCAGCAGCGTGGCGCCCCGCGCCGCAAAGGCGCGCGCGATCGCCTGGCCGATGCCGCCGGTGGCCCCGGTCACGAGGACGCGCCCGGACACGAGCTCCGCTCCGGTCATCGCGGGAAGATCGCCACGGTTGCCGTGAAGGCGTGCACGAAGCTCTCGCCGCCAACGGGACCGATCTCGCCCGCGGCGAAGAACCCCGCCGCGGGCGCGCCCTCGAGCTCCGAGGCGACGAGCGACGCGTCGTGGTCCGATACACCGAACATCCCCCGGCCGCGCCCGTTGCAGGAGAAGACCAGCGCGCCCGCGGGGGTCTCCCCGCCGAGCGCCCTCCGGCGCAGCTCCAACGCCTCGCGCAGATCGCGGTCGGCCGAGGCGGCATCGCGCGCGTGCAACCGCACGACCTGCCCGGGCTGGACCTCGGTGCCCACCGCCACCGCGCCCGCCTCGGGATCCGCCCCCGCGATCCCGCGCACGAGGAAGTCCCCCTGGACGTACTCGGGCTTCGGTCCCTCGACCACCACCCCGAGCAGGAGGCCGCCCGACAGGAGGGCCTGATCGCGGGAGGACAGGTTCTCGACGGCCTCCCGCAGCTTCTCCAGCGCCGGCTTGCTCGCGAGCTCCCAGATCACGTTGCCCTCCGCGCGGGTGATCGTCATCTCGGGACCGAGCGGCGCCGCGCCCTGGGACACGCACGGCAGCAGCTCGAGGTCGTCGAGGCGCAGCCCGACGGCGCCGCCGTCGCGCACCTCGTCGTCGAGGAAGAGGCCGCCCGCGCCGCTCGAGCTCCGAGCGCTCGCCATCCCCCCCAGCACGGGCACTCCGGGCACCCGCTCGCCGAGTGCCCGCAGGAGCTGATCGGTCGGGAAGGACATCGGGTCGGGCAGGAGAATCGCGCCCGCGGCGCCCTCGAGATCGGGGAAGCCCGAGAGCACGAGCCCGTCGCCGACCTCCTCCACCGAGGCGTGGAACGCGCTCGCCACCCCGCCGTCGAGCGCCGCGGCCCACACCGCGATCGCCGCTCCCTGCTCCACCTCACGCCCGCCGGCCAGCACGCCGCCCGCTCCGCAGCCCACGAGCGCCCCGGGCTCGAGCTGCTCGTGGATGGCCTCGAGCAGGTCGTCGGGTGCGTCGAGGTGGGCGCCGGAGGCGAAGACGACCGCGAGGTCGGCCTCCTCGCCCCCGAGCCCGGCGCGGGCCATGGTGGCGGCCTCCCACGCGGCGGCGCGGGGGTCGGGCGCCGTGGAGAGCCCGGTGCCGATGCGGACGGCCATGCCCGACACTATGCCCCGGTGGCCGCTCCGCTCCCCATCGTCGCCCTCTTCGGGCCCACCGGGGTGGGCAAGACCGCCGTCGCCGTCGCCCTCGCGGACTGGCTGCGGCTGCGGGGGGAGGACCCCGTGCTCGTCTCCGCCGACGCGCTGCAGGTCTACGCCGGGCTCGAGGTCCTCACCGGGGTCGCCCCCGCGCCCGTCCGCGCGCGCCTCGAGCATCGCCTCGTCTCCTTTTTGCCCCTCGACGCGACGTTCTCCGCCGGCGAGTACGCCCAGCTCGCCCACGCCGAGATCGACGGGGCGCTGGCCACCGGGCGCCGCCCGCTCGTGGTGGGGGGTACCGGCCTCTACCTCCGTGCCGCGCTGACCGACCTGAAGCTCCGCCCGCCGCCCCCCGAGGGGCTGCGCGAGCGCCTCCAGCGCGAGCTCGCCGCGCGGGGCGCCCCCGCGCTGCACGCCGAGCTCACCCGCCGCGCGCCGTGGGCCGCGGAGACCATCGACCCCCACGACGCCCATCGGATCGTCCGCGCGCTCGAGCTCGATGAGCTCGGGGAGCTCGAGCCCTCCGACGGCCCCTCCCAGCTGTGGACGGAGGAGACCCGGCGGCCCACCCTCCTCGTCGCCCTCGTCATGGAGCGCGAGGCCCTCTACGCGGCGATCGACGCCCGGGTGGAATCCATGCTCGCCGCCGGGGCCCGGGAGGAGGTCCAGCGCGCCCACCGCGCGGGCGCCTCACCCACCGCGCGCCGGGCCCTGGGCTTCGACGAGCTCCTCGCCGGAGACGTCGAGGTGATGAAGCGTCGCACCCGCAACTACGCCCGCCGCCAGCTCACGTGGCTGCGCAAGCTCCCCGATGCGGTACTCCTCGACGTGACCGACCGCACGGCGGATGACGCCGCGCAGACCATCCTCGGCAAGCTGTAGGCGTGCGCT
>JBBSGJ010000234.1:0-2978 GCA_038254195.1 Solirubrobacterales bacterium | reverse complement strand
TCGCCGAGCACGGGAGCCTGGGAGACGCGTCCGCGTGCGGGCTTGAGCCCGACGAGCCCGCAGCAGGCGGCGGGGATGCGGATGGAGCCGCCGCCGTCGTTGCCGTGGGCGACGGGCAGGATCCCCGCCGCGACCGCCGCGCCGCTGCCGCCCGACGAGCCGCCCGGGGTGTACTCGGGGTCGTAGGGGTTGCGGGCCGGGCCGAAGCGCGAGGGCTCGCTCGTGGGCAGGATCCCGAACTCCGGCAAGGAGGTCTTGCCGATCAGGACGAAGCCGGCGGCGCGCAGGCGGGTGACGAGGGCCTGGTCGGCCGGGGCGCGCAGGTCGCCGGCCAGGTTCGACCCGAACGTCAGCGGCCAGCCCTCCACCCAGCGGTTGTCCTTGATCGCCGTGGGAACGCCCGCGAAGGGGCGCGGATCGTCGCGGGAGACCGCGCGCGCGGCGGCGAGCGCGGCGTCGGGATCGAGGTGGACGAAGGCGCCCAGACGGTCGTGCTCCTCCGCCGCCGCGAGCGCCGCCCCGGTCAGCTCGACCGGGGAGACCTCGCCGCGGCGCACGAGGTCCGCGAGCTCGAGCGCCGGGCGGGTCAACAGCGCGCGCACGGTCCGTACGCTAGGGCCCATGAGCGCGACCGCAGAGGGAGTCCAGTCCGGCCTCGAGGGCGTTGTCGCCTTCGCCACGGAGATCGCCGAGCCCGACAAGGAGGGCAGCGCGCTCCGTTACCGCGGCGTCGACATCGAGGAGCTCGTGGGGCAGGTGCCCTTCGAGCAGGTCTGGGGCCTGCTCGTGGACGGGACGCTGCTGCCCGGCCTCCCTCCCGCGGAGCCCCACGCCCTGAACTGGCGCTCGGGCGACCCGCGCGTGGACGTCCAGGCGGCGCTCGCCCACCTCGCGCCGGAGTGGGGCTTCCAGCCCCTCATCGACCTGACCGACGAGGCGGCGCGCGACCACCTCGCCAAGGCGTCGGTGATGGCGCTCTCCTTCGTCGCCCAATCGGCGCGCGGGGCCGGCCAGCCACCCGTACCGCAGCGCGAGGTCGACCAGGGCCGCTCGATCCCCGAGCGCTTTCTCATCCGGTGGCGCGGCGAGGCGGACCCCGACCACGTCAAGGCGATCGACGCCTACTGGTGCTCGGCGGCCGAGCACGGGATGAACGCCTCGACGTTCACCGCGCGCGTGGTCGCCTCCACCGGCGCCGACGTCGCGGCCGCGCTCTCGGCCGCGGTCGGCGCGCTCTCGGGGCCGCTGCACGGCGGCGCGCCCTCGCGGGTGCTCAGGATGCTCGACGACCTCGAGCACGACGGCGACGCCGAGCGCTACGTCAAGGATCTGCTCGACCGCGGCGAGCGACTCATGGGCTTCGGGCACCGGGTCTACCGCGCCGAGGATCCGCGCGCTCGCGTCCTGCGGCGCACCGCGCGGGAGATCGGGTCGCGACGCTTCGAGGTCGCCGAGGCGCTCGAGAACGCCGCCCTCGCCGAGCTCCAGGTTCGCAAGCCCGACCGCGTCCTGGCCACGAACGTCGAGTTCTGGTCGGCGGTGGTGCTCGACACCGCCGAGGTGCCGGCGGAGCTCTTCACCTCGATGTTCACGTGCGCGCGCGTCGCCGGATGGTCGGCGCACATCCTCGAGCAGAAGCGCGAGGGGCGGCTTATCCGGCCGACCGCCAAGTACGTGGGGCCCGCCCCGCGCGGACTCGACGAGCTGCGGTGAGGCCGCGGCTCTCCTACGCGAACGTCGTCGCGACCCTCGCGCTGTTCATCTCGCTGGGCGGCGGCGCCTACGCGGCCGGGCTCATCCCCGGGACGAACCTGCGCGACCGCTCCGTCCCCGCGGCGAAGATCCGCCGCAACGCGCTGACGGGGACCGAGATCCGCGAGCGGAAGCTCGGGACCGTGCCGCGGGCCGAGCTCGCCGACGTCGCGCAGAACGCGGCGCGGCTGGCGGGAGAGAGCCCGGGGCGCTTCGAGCGGACCGGGCGGCTGACCTACGGCAACGCGGCGGAGGGCGTCGATGCCCGGGTGCTCTCCTGGGACGCGCTGGGGCTCGACGTGCGCACGGCCCCGACCGCCGGCTCGGTGCGCCTGCGGAACACGGGGTCGGCGCGCCTGGTCTACGTGGCCGGTGACGGGGCGGCCGCAACGCTCGCCCCGGGGGCCGACGCGACGGCGAGGGCGTCATCCTTTGGCTTCCCCTCCTCCACCTCGGGACCGGCGGGCTTCACGGTCACGGTCTCCGCGGCCGACGGCGCTCGCACCCTGCTGCTGTCGTGCCTGGCCGGCGATGGGCATGCGCGCTGCGTGGGGCTGCGCTCCTCGGCGGGCTGACGTGCCGGAGCTCGGCGCTCCCCGCCTGCGCGGCGTCTCCCATGCCTGGGCCTTCTGGTTCGCGCTCGCCGCCGCCGCCGTGCTCGTGGTCCTCGCCCCCTCGTCGAAGGCCCGGGTATCGGCGCTCGTCTACGGAGGCGGCCTCTGCGCGCTCTTCGCGGGCTCGGGCCTCTACCACCGCTGGCGCTGGGACCCGCGCTGGCTGCCGCTCCTGCGGCGCATCGACCACTCGACGATCTTCCTGTTCATCGCCGCGAGCTACGTGCCCGTCGCGCTGCTCGTGCTCGACGGGACGGTACGCGTGGTGGTGCTCGTCTGCGCGGCGGCGGGCGCGATCGGCGGGATCGTGCTCACCGTCGCCTGGATCGACGCGCCGCGGGGCGTGACCGCCGGCATCTATCTCGCGCTGGGGTGGACGGCGATCATCGCCGTTCCCCAGCTCGTGGACCGCCTGGGGATCGCCCCGCTCGTGCTGCTGGGGACCGGGGGCCTCCTCTACACCGTGGGCGCGGTCGTCTACGCGACCCGCCGGCCCGACCCCTGGCCACGCACCTTCGGCTTCCACGAGGTCTTCCACGTCTTCGTCATCGCCGCGGCCCTGTGCCACTTCGTGGCGATGGCGGGCTGGGTCATCCCGAGCTGAGCGGGTCG
>JBBSGJ010000233.1:0-2993 GCA_038254195.1 Solirubrobacterales bacterium | reverse complement strand
CCTTGACCACGGCGCCCCCGCCCAGGTGCGCGCGCACGTTCGGCGCCTCTCGACACAGCGCCTCGAGCTCCTCGCGCGAGGCGTCCGCGCGCGCCGCCACCCGGTCGCGGACCTTCCCGTTGATCTGGCAGACGAGCTCGAAGGTGTCGGTCTCCAGGAGCGCCGGGTCCGCCTCGGGCCACTCCTCCTCCCACACCCGCCGCCCCGTGAGCAGCTCGAAGACCTCCGCCCCGACGTGGGGGGCGAACGGGAACACCAGCGACGCCGCCGCGGCGAAGGCGAAGCGTCGTGCCCACGGGCCCGCCTCGTCGCGCAGCCGCCACCCCTCGTTGACGAGCTCCATCACCGCCGAGATCGCGGTGTTGAAGGCGAAGCGCCCCATGTCGCCCGTGACCTTCTCCATCGCCCGGTGCGCGGCGCGCAGCAGGACGAGATCGGGCCCCTCCGGGGTGATGGGCGCCTCCTCCGCGGGCAGCGCCGCGACCTCCACCCCACCCCGCCACAGCCGCGCGAGGAAGCGGTGCACGCCCTCGGCGCCCGAGTCCGACCAGTCCACGTCGGAGTCGGGCGGTCCGATGAAGAGGATGTACGTCCGCGCCGTGTCCGCGCCCAGCCGCTCGACGATCTCCCGCGGGGACACGACGTTCCCCTTCGACTTGGACATCTTCGCCCCGTCGCGGGTGATCATCCCCTGGGTGAAGAGCGCCGAGAACGGCTCCTGCACGTCCATCAGCCCGATGTCCGACAGCGCCTTGCAGAAGAAGCGCGCGTACATGAGGTGGAGGATCGCGTGCTCCACCCCGCCGATGTACTGGTCGACGGGCATCCAGCGCGCGAGCACGGCGGGATCCCACGCGGCGGCGTCGTTGCGCGCGTCGCAGTAGCGCAGGAAGTACCACGAGGAGTCGACGAAGGTGTCCATCGTGTCGGTCTCGCGCCGGCCCTCGGCGCCGCAGCGCGGGCAGGTCGTCCGCACCCAGTCCTGGGCGGCCGCGAGCGGCGCGCGCCCGCGCGGCGCGTAGTCCTCGACATCGGGCAGCACGACGGGGAGGTCGGCGATGGGCACGGGGACGGCACCGCACTCCCGCGAGCAGTAGACGACGGGGATCGGGCAGCCCCAGTAGCGCTGGCGCGAGATCAGCCAGTCGCGCAGCCGGTAGGAGACCGTCGCGTGCCCGCGGCCCTCGCGGTCGAGCCAGGCGACGATCTTCTCGAGCGCGTCGCGGTTCTGGAGCCCATCGAAGTCGGGATGCGAGTTGACGATCGACCCGTCCCCGGTGTACGGGAGCTCCTCCCCCCCCCCCCCCCCGCGCGTGATCGGGAGGTCGAAGGCCTGCGCGAACGCGAAGTCGCGCGCGTCGTGCCCGGGCACGGCCATGATCGCCCCCGTCCCGTACTCCATGAGGACGTAGTCGGCGACGTACATCGGAAGCTCCTCGCCGTTGACCGGGTTGGTCACCGTGCGCCCGAGGAACACGCCCGTCTTGGGCTTCTCGACGTCGCCGCGCTCCTCGGCGGACTCCGCCATCGCCCCCGCGACGTACGCGCGCACGGCGTCCTCCTGGCCCGTGCCGGCGGCGATCTGCTCGACGTCGGGGTGCTCGGGCGCGAGCACGAAGAACATCGCGCCGAACAGCGTGTCCGGGCGGGTGGTGAAGACGGGGTACTCGACGCCGAGCGACTCGCAGCGGAAGGCGACCTCGGCACCCTCGGAGCGACCGATCCAGTTGCGCTGCATCGCCTTGACGTGCTCGGGCCAGCGGATCTCCGAGAGGTCGTCGAGGAGGCGGTCGGCGTAGTCCGTGATCCGCAGGAACCACTGCTCGAGCTGGCGGACCTCGACCTCGTGCCCGCAGCGCTCGCAGCGCCCGTCGATCACCTGCTCGTTGGCCAGGACGGTGGCGTCGTTCGGGCACCAGTTGACCGCCGCCTCCTTGCGGTAGGCCAGCCCGCGCTCGTAGAGCGCGAGGAAGATCCACTGGGTCCAGCGGTAGTACTCGGGCTCGCAGGTCGCGAACTCCCGGCTCCAGTCGATGGAGATGCCCCAGTCGCGGAACTGGCGCTGGAACTCGGCGATGGACTTCTCGGTCGAGGCGCGGGGATGCTCACCGGTCTTGATCGCGTGGTTCTCGGCGGGCAGGCCGAACGCGTCGTAGCCCATCGGGTGCAGGACGGTCTGGCCGTTGCGCCGGCGGAAGTGCGCGACGGCGTCGCCGACGGAGTAGTTCTTCAGATGGCCGACGTGGGGCTCGCCGCTCGGGTACGGGAGCATCTCGAGCACGTAGGAGGAGCGGGCGGGATCGACGCCCTCGTTCGGGACCTCCCAGGTCTTCTCCTCGGCCCAGACCTCCTGCCAGCGCCGCTCGATCTCGCGGGGGGTGTAGCGGTCGGGGGCCACGGCGCGAGAAGCGTAGTTGGCCTCTGGCGTGGTGGCCGTCGAACGGGGGGTGGAGCCCCGCTGGGAGCGCAGGGGCCCCCTCGAGCGCACGCCGGGCGGCGGTGACCACCGCCGCTACCAGGCCGGGAGCCGGTCGCGGGTGGATCCGGGGTGCCGCCTAGGATCGCGCCATGAGCGCCGAGCGGACCGCAGATCGGGTGGGAGCGATCGTCGCCGCCGCCGAGCAGGCGGCCGAGCGCATGCGCGCCGAGGGCGAGCAGCGCATGCACGACCGCATCGCCGAGGGCGACCGGGCGGCCGACAACCGCATCGGCGCCGCCGAGGCCGAGGCGCGCGAGCTCGTAGCCGGCGCCCGGGCCGAGGCCGCCGCGCTGCGCGCCCGGGCGACGGAGGAGGCCGAGGCCGAGCGCAGCCGGGCGGCCGGCGAGGCGCTGGAGACCGTGGCGAGTGCCCAGGAGGAGGCGGACCGCCTGCGGGCCGAGGCGACGGCTGACACCTCCGAGCAGCGCGAGCGCACCCGGCGGGAGGCACAGGCGATGCTCATCTCCGCGCGGGCGGCCGCCGACGACGTGCGCGCCGAGGGCACGGAGCTGGG
>JBBSGJ010000232.1:0-2998 GCA_038254195.1 Solirubrobacterales bacterium | reverse complement strand
TCCCCCACCCGCCATACCGCGAGGGTAGGTCATGCCTCAGACACCGCATCAGCGGGCGAGCTCGCGGGCGAGGAGGCGGTTCGCCTTCGCGAGCTGCTCCTCGGTGGCGTCCTGAACCGAGCGGGCGCCGACCGCCCGGTTGAGCCGGCCGTTGATCGCGCGGTGGGACTCCTTCGTGCGACGGGCGACGCGGGAGACGAGCCCGGCCCGCTCCTCGCGGAGGTGCTCGCGGCGGGCGAAGGAGGAGGGCGGCGCCGGGAGCGGAGGCAGCGCGACCGTCACGACCGCCGGTGGCTCCGCGCTCGGGTCCCCGAACAGCGCGAGGTTCTCCCCCGGCGCCGTGCTCGAGAGGATGAGGTCGTCCGGGCGGCCCGACGAGGACAGCGCGGCGAACCCCTCGCCCGCCTCGCCGCGCTCCACCGGCTCGCGCTCCTCCCCCGCCTCCTTGAGCGCCAGCGCGTGGTCGCGCTCCTCCTCGATGGTCACGGCGAGCCGCTTGAGCGTCGGGTCGGCGGGCAGGAACAGGTGGCTCATCTGGGCACGCGGCGCCGGGGTGCGCCGGACGAAGCGCCCCACGACCTGGCGGAAGAAGAGCTCGGTCCGCGCGGCCGTCGCGTACACGCCCACGCGCAGGCGCGGGATGTCGACGCCCTCGGAGACCATGAGCACGGACACGAGCCAGCGCCGCCGGCTCACCGCGAACCCGGCGATCGCCGCCGACGCGCGCGGATCGTCGGAGGTCACGACGAGCGGCGCCTCTCCGGAGACGCGCTCGAGCCGCCCCGCGACCTCCCCCGCGTGCTCCTTGTCCATCGCGATGACGAGGCCGCCGGCGTCCGGGTGGCCGGCGGCGCGGACCTCTCCGAGGCGGGCGTCCGCGTCACGTAGGACCCGCGCGAGCCACTCCCCGTCGGGCTGCAGCGCGGTGCGCAGGCGCCGCGCCGCTTCCACCGGCGGCAGCACGAGCCCGAAGTCGGCCCCCCGCTGGCGCCCGTCGGACAACCACTCCATGTCCCCGTCGTAGGGCAGGAAGGCGATGGGGCGGCATACGCGGTCGAGCAGCGCCTGCGTGTACCCGTAGGCGTAGTCCGCGCAGGAGACGCCCTCGTCGTCGTAGGTGACCCACGGGATCGGCGTGGAGTCCGAGCGGAACGGCGTCCCGGAGAGCAGGAGCTTGGAGGCTGCGTCCGAGAACGCGTCGAGCGCCGAGCGCCCCCACGCCGCGTGCTCGCCGAGGTGGTGGGGCTCGTCGGCGATGAGCAGGGTGGGGCGCTGCGCGGCCGCCCGTCCGTGGAGCCGTGGGTCGGCGGCGACCGCCGCGTAGGTGACGCAGACGCCGTGGCGGTCGGGCGGCTCGACGCCCCCGGCGTTGGGGCGCCCGGGCTCGAGGTCGATCCCGTAGCGCGCGGCGTCGACCGCCCACTGGCGGGAGATGTGCGCCGTGGGCGCGACCACGACGACCCGGCGGACCCCGCCGGTGGCGAGGAGGTGGTGGGCGACCCGGAGTCCGAACGTCGTCTTGCCCGCCGCGGGTGTCGCGGAGGCCAGGAAGGCGTCCCTGCGGTGGGCCAGGAGCGCCGCGACGGCCTCCTGCTGCCAGGCCCGGAGGGGCCGCGCCGCGGGCCACGGCGGCAGAGATCGGGCGGAGGCGGCGGGAGCGGAGAGGGCCACGCGGAGGCGGCAGGCTAGAGCGCCGCGCGGACGCCCTCGGGCTATGCCCCGGCGGCTTCCGGCGCGAGGCAGCGCAGGCCGCCGAGCCGCAAGAGGTCGTTCGGTATGTAATAGGTCAGGAGGATCAGCGGGCGGTCCGCCTCCCGGACGACCTGGTAGGCCGCGCCGAAGTCGCCCCCGGCGATCAGCGACGCCGCCTTGCGCTGGGCCTCGGCGATCGCCCGCAGCTGGTGGAGGTAGGCGCGCAGGCGACCCGCCTGGGCCGGTCGCGCCGCACGCAGGCCCCCGAGCGCGTTGGCCGCGGCCGACTGCACGCGGCCGAGCCCGGCGTACGCGTGGGCCTGGTGGCGATCGCACGCCGCCTACCCGTGGAAGCCTCCCAGCTGGACGTGGGCCTGCTCGGTGACGAAGGGCTTCGCGTCGGCGGTACAGCGGGCGAAGATCGCCCGGGCGGCGGGGGTGAAGACCCTGGACGTCTCGCCTCCCCCGCCGCAGCCCGCGAGCATCACGAAGAAGAGGACGGCTCGACCGCATTCGGACATGATCTCAGCCTTCTCCGGGTACGGCCACCGTCATGACCGTCCTCCGTCTCCACGCGCAGCGCCGCCGGGGGTCGGCGCTGCTCGGCGCGCTCGCCCTGCTCGCGCTGGCGCCCGCCGCGGCCTCGGCCGCGGACACCCTCGTGACCACCGGGTCCCCGATCGGACCGTTCTCGCAGAACAAGCAGAACGAGCCCTCGGTGGCGGTGGACCCGAGCAACCCCGCGCACGCCGCCGCCGGCTCCAACGACGAGATCGACCTCGAGGCGTGCGCCGCGGGCGATCCCACGACATGCCCGTTCACCCCGGGCATCGGCGTCTCGGGCATCTACTTCTCGACGTCCGGTGGGTCGAGCTGGGTCCAGCCCACGTACCAGGGTCTGACCGCGCGTCACTGCCTCGGACCGGCGCCCTGCCAGCCCCGTCAGGGGCCGATCGGCACGCTGCCCAAGTACGACACGAACGGCCTGGCCTCCAACGGCGATCCCGCCCTCGTCTTCGGTCCGCGTCGCGGTGCCGACGGACGCTTCTCGTGGGCCAACGGCTCACGGCTGTACTACGCGAACCTCGCCTCGGCGCTCGCCGGCTCCTCGCCGTTTCGCGGCGCGGAGGCGGTCTACGTGTCGCGCACGGACTCCTTCCCGGCGACCACCAATGCCCAGTGGAAGGACCCTGTCCTCGTCTCCAAGCAGAACTCGGCGCTGTTCTCCGACAAGGAGCAGATCTGGGCCGACGACGCGGCGTCCTCGCCCTACTTCGGCAACGTCTACATCTGCAACGTCGCGTTC
>JBBSGJ010000231.1:0-3002 GCA_038254195.1 Solirubrobacterales bacterium | reverse complement strand
GCAACGGACCGAACGGCCCGGGTGGCCGCCCGCAGTGCTCGGACGGCATCGACAACGACGGCGACGGCAAGGTCGACTTCCCCAGCGATCCCGGCTGCTCCTCGCCCTCGGACAACAGCGAGGTCGACACGTCCCAGGCCACGGTGCGGGGGGGCGGACTGCCGTTCACAGGGCAGATCCTGCTCGTCGTGATGATGCTCGGCCTGAGCGGTCTCGGGATCGGCCTGACGCTCAGGTGGCGGACCCGGGAGGGGTGAGGACGGCCCCGGGACTGGCGCGGATCCGGCGGGCGGCAACGCCGCTCACCGGCCGCGGCGGCACCCACCTCGTGACCGTCGTCATCGCGGTCCTCGCCTTCCTCGTGACCGGGGGCGGGGGCGGGGGCGGGGGCGGCTCTCCGCCCGGCAACCCACACGGCGGAAAGGGCTCCGGAGCTGAGCGGACCCTTGCCTCGCGGGCGCTCGGGCTGAACATCACGGTCCCGACGGGTTGGCGGTCAAGACGCCGCAGGGGTGTCCTCGTGCTCGTCGCCCCCAGCCGCCGCGGGGTGCTGACCCTCGCGCGCTCGGCGCCCGCCCCGGCCCGCGCGGTCGTCGATGCCGCGGCCGCGTCGGTCGCGCGCTCCTACCGGTCGACCCGGCTCGTCCGCGTCGAGGGGTCGCCCGGCTCGCCGGCCGGCGCGGGGTCAGCGCGGAGTTGAGCGCACGCAAGGGGCGCGGGGCGATTGCTCCGGGTCCTGCTCGTCGGCGTGAGGACCCCGCGCGGAAGCTATCTGGCGACGGTCACGACGGGCGCACGGCCGTCACGTGGGCTCCTGCTCGAGCTCGAGCAGGAGCTGCGCTCGCTGCGCTTCAGCCCCGCCCGGCGTAGTAGTTCACGTTGATCTGCGAGTACTTCTGCCACTCGTCGGGGAGCTGGTCCTCCGCGAAGCAGGCGTCCACCGGGCAGGCCTCGACGCAGGCGTCGCAGTCGATGCACTCCTCGGGGTCGATGTAGAGCATCTCCGCCGCGTCGTAGTCGGGCTCGTCAGGGGTCGGGTGGATGCAGTCGACGGGGCAGACCTCGACGCAGGAGTTGTCCTTGGTTCCGATGCAGGGTTCGGCGATGACGTAGGCCATTTGGCGGCAGTGTACGCTCGCTCGCTGAGTGATCCTGCTCACCGGCGCGACCGGGCTCGTGGGGCGCGCGCTCCTGGCCCGACTGACCCGTCGCGGCGACCGCGTGCGCTGCCTCGTCCGCGATCCGCGGCGGCTCGGCGTGGAGCGCGTGCGGGTGCAGATCGCCCTCGGCGACCTCGCCGATCCGCCCTCGTTCCGCCACGCCCTGCGGGGGGTGGAGACGGTCGTCCACCTCGCCGCCGCCACCCGCGACCAGCCGCGCGGCTCGATCGAGGAGCTCACCGGCGTGGCGACGTGGCGGATGGTCCGCGCCGCCGAGCGCGCGGGGGTGAGGCACTTCGTCGTCGTCTCCGCCCTGGGTGCGGCGCCCCATGCCCCGGCCCGTGTCCTGCGGGCCAAGGCGCTCGCCGAGCGCGCGGTACGCGAATCGCTCCTGGCCCACACGGTCTTCGCCCCCTCGCTCGTCTACCAGCCCGGGGACCGGTGGATCACGCTGCTCGAGCGCGCCGCGCTCGCGCCCGCCGTGCCCCTGCCCACCTCCCGGCGCGCGCTCTTCCAGCCCATCTGGGCCGAGGACGTCGCCGACTGCCTGGTCGCCGGGCTCGACCGCGAGCCCCGCGGCGCCCGCTACGAGCTGGCCGGCCCGGACACGCTCTCGATCCCCGCCATCGCCCGGATCGTGCTCCGGGCCGCGGGCCGCTCGCAGACCCTTCTGCCCGTTCCCGCCCCGGTCGCCCGCCGCGTCCTCCAGGTCTGCGAGATGCTCCTCGGGTCCGCTGCGCCCGCGGTTCCCGCCGAGGCCGAGCTGCTCGCCGCCTCCATGCTCGCGCGGCGCGGGACGGCGGACGCCGAGAGCCTCGGGGTCGTGCCCCAGGCGATGGGCGCGGTGCTCGGCGCGGGCGGTTAGGGGTGCCGGAGGCGGGTCCCCAGTCGCGAACAGCGACACCTACTCACGCCCGGGCGGCCTCGAGCTGGGCGGCGAGGGCCAGGAGCGGCCCCTCCCCCTCCGGGCGCCCGATGAGCTGCACGCCGGTGGGCAGGCCGTCGTCGTCGCGCTCGCGCCAGGGCAGCGCGATCGCGGGCAGGCCCGTGGCGTTCGCCGTCGCCGTGTAGGGGGTGAAGCGGCCCGAGCGGCGGAAGGTGTCGTCCGGGTCGGGGAGGGCACCGTTCATCGTCCCCACCCGCGGGGGGCGCTCGGCCAGGGCGGGGGTGAGGATCGCGTCGTAGGGCGCGGCGGCCGCGATGATTCCCCGGGCGAAGGCGGCGAGGCGCATGTGGAGCAGCGCGGCCCCGACCGCGCCGAGCGCCGAGGCCCGCTCCCACATGAACCAGGAGAGCGCCTCGACGTCCTCGGCGCGCGGCTCGAGCCCGCGGGCGGCGGCGAGGGCCGCGATGTTCGTGGCGATCCCCGCACCGAACTCCGCGGTGAAGAGCCCGAGCACGCCGGGGCCGCTCCAGGGCGGGTCCCACGCCTCCACCTCGTGCCCCAGGCCGCGGAGCGCGTCGGCGGCCTGCGCCCACGCCGACTCGCAGCGCGGGTCGAGCTCCACGCCCTCGATCGGCATCGCCACGGTGGCGGCGATGCGCAGGCGGGCGGGAGTCCGCGCGGCGGCGGTGGCGAACGCCTCGGCCGGGGGCGCCGCCCAGCTCACGTCGCCGGGCTCGGGGCCCGCGAGGACGTCGAGCAGCGCGGCGCTGTCGGCCACGGTCCGCGTGAGCATGCCGTCCTCGACGAGGAAGGACTCGCCGAGCACGGGAGCCTGGGAGACGCGTCCGCGTGCGGGCTTGAGCCCGACGAGCCCGCAGCAGGCGGCGGGGATGCGGATGGAGCCGCCGCCGTCGTTGCCGTGGGCGACGGGCAGGATCCCCGCCGCGACCGCCGCG
>JBBSGJ010000230.1:0-3037 GCA_038254195.1 Solirubrobacterales bacterium | reverse complement strand
GGGCGTCGAGCCGTGGGACGGCTACGACGGCCAGAGCGCCAGCGAGGTCGTCCGCCGGCTCGGCCGGGCGCCGACCGAGCAGGTGGAGAAGGTCCGCGACTACGAGCGCGAGCACAAGGACCGCGTGTCGGTACTGCGCGCCGCCGAGCGCCAGCTCAGCGCGACGGCCGGCTAGGCGGAGAGCTGGTCCCCATCTCGGTGTGCGGCCGGCCCTCGGCGTCGAAGAGCGCCAGCCCGGCCGCGCCCGTCGCCCACTCCCCGACCCCCGCGCGGTAGGTCCCGTCCGGGTCCCAGAAGTCGAGCGTCGTCGAGCCGTCGGGGCGCTCCCCCACCCGCGCGCGGTTCTGCCCCTCGGCGTCGGCGAGCTCGAGTGCCGAGATCCCCGACGAATCGGCGGGGTCGGTCGGCTCGGTCCACATCCCGAGTCCCGCGCGGTAGGCGCCGTCGCGGTCCCAGAACTCCAGCGAGACGTCACGGTCGTCCCCCGGGCCGAGCGCGAGCAGCGCGCGCAGTCCCCCCGCGCCGTCCCACACCATCAGGCCGCTCGGCCCGCCGGGGCGGTCGCCCACCGCGAGGCGGTGGCGCCCCTCCTCGTCCCACACGTCGAGTCCCGAGCCACCGTCCAGGGCGGCGCCGAGGACGACCCGCGGCACGCCGTCGGGGCCCCGCAGCTCGATCCGCGGCGCGCCGTCGCGCCCCACCGCCACCCGCGCCCGGGCCGTCCCGCCGGGATCGGCGAGGTCGAGGGACAGCGTCCCGTCGGCGGCGATGGCCAGCCGCGCCCGCACGCGCCCGTCCTCGTCGACCACGGTGAGCTCGGGGACGTCCATCAGGGCTCGAAGCGCCCGGTTCGCAGTCGGGCCGCGGTCTCGGGGCCGACCGCGCCCGCGGCGCGCTCCACGTCGTACTCCGCGCGGCGAAGCTCCACGCGCCCGTCGTCGTGCACGAGCGCCCAGGCCGCGCGCGGGTCCCCGTCCCACGGCATGCCCACCGCCCCGGGGGCGACGAGCTCCACGCCCGCCGGGCGGGTCCGCGTGAACTGGAGGTGGTAGTGGCCGAAGACGACACGCCGTTCGGTCGTGTCCGCCAGCAGCTCCTCCTCGTCCGCCTGCGCCTCGGGCCGGAAGGAGTGCATGTCGTCACGCGGAGAGGCGTGCACGTAGAGGACCCCGTCGCGCTCGGTGCGGTCGGGGAGGGCGGCGAGCTCCGCCACCTCCGTGAAGCCGAGCGCCACCACCGCAGCCTCCCGCGCGGTGCGGAAGAGATCGCTCGCGGGCATGTCCGCGTCATCGCCCGCCGCCCAGCGCTCCCAGTTGCCGCGGATCCAGGTCGCGTCGGGCAGCTCGCGCAGCCGCGTCACGCACTCCGCCGGCCATCCCCCGAACGCCGAGAAGTCCCCGCCCAGCAGGAAGGAGTCGGCGCCGGCCGACTCCGCGTCGGCCAGCACCGCCTCCAGCGCCGGCAGGTTGCCGTGGACGTCGTAGAGGAGGGCGAGCACGCTGTGGGTCTACCCGCCCGGGCCGAGGTGGCTCACGCGCGCCGCGCCTCCCACGAGAAGCCGCGGATCGCCAGCACGACCCCGAGCAGCGACCAGAGCGCGACCACCGCGAGGCCCGGGGCGTCGTGCGCCAGCCCCGCGCCGGTGACCATCGCGCCCGAGAGCCCGTCGATGACGTGCTTGAGCGGCAGCGCCTCGGCGAGGCTCAGCAGCCACTGCGGGGCCGTCTTCGCGTCGTAGAAGACCCCCGAGATGAAGATGAGCGGCAGGAAGATCGCGTTGACGTAGGCCGGGGCGGAGTCGAAGTTCGGGATCGCGTGCGAGAGCGCCACCCCGAGCGAGGCGAAGCAGAGCACCCCCGCGCACACGAAGACGACGAGCTCGAGCACGTCCTTGGGCCATCCCACCCCGAAGAACGCGCGCCCCGCGAGGACGACGATCCCGATCTGCAGCGCCGTGTTCGTCACCGCGTTGGCCGCGATCCCGAGCAGGTAGGAGCCCGGGGGCATGGGCGTCCCGCGCATGCGCTTGAGCACGCCCTGCTCGCGCAGGAAGGTCATGTTGAAGGCGAGCGCCGAGAACGTGGTGGAGACCACGCTCATCCCGGCGATGCCCGGCACGATCACGTTCAGGTTCTTCTGCGAGCCGGAGAAGATCGCCCCGAAGAAGGCGAGGAAGAGCAACGGCAGCAGGAAGTTGAAGAACGCGGCGCTCGGGTTGCGCCAGAACAGCCGGCGCTCGAGGCGGTACTGGCGCCAGGCGAGGCGGACGGTCTCAGCCATCGGCGGTCAGCTCCAGGTAGACGTCCTCGAGCGAGGGCCGCCCCACGGACAGCCCGTCGAGGCGCCGCCCCTCGGCCAGCGCCCGCCCCGTGAGCTCGTGGAGCAGCGCGGTCGGGTCGTCGGTCTCCCGCTCGGCGAGGGTCCCGTCGGGCTCGAGCCAGGAGACCCGGTAGCGCCCCGGGCCGCCGAGCTCGTCCGGGCGGCCCTCCACCGCGATGCGCCCGTCGCGCATGATCGCCACGCGATCGGCGAGCTCCTGGGCCTCGTCGAGGTAGTGGGTGGTGAGCAGGACGGTCTTGCCCAGCGCGCGCAGGGAGCGGATCGTCTCCCACGCGTTGCGCCGGGCGGCCGGGTCGAAGCCCGTGGTCGGCTCGTCGAGGAACACCAGCTCGGGGTCGCCCACGAGCGCGAGGGCGAAGTCCAGCCGCCGGAGCTGCCCGCCCGAGAGCTTGCGCGCGCGCTCGCCCTCCTTGCCCTCGAGCCCGGCGAGGGCGATCACCTCGTCGACCTCGCGGGGATGGGGGTAGAGCCCGGCGAAGTAGATGAGGGCCTCGCGCACCGTGATGTGGCGGTAGATCCCCGTGGACTGGAGCACGATCCCCACCCGCCGGCGGAGCTCCACCGAGCGCTCGCCGGGGTCCATCCCGAGCACGGAGACCTCGCCGTCCGTGCGCTCGCGGTAGCCCTCGAGGATCTCCACCGTCGTGGTCTTGCCCGCGCCGTTGGGCCCGAGCAGGCCGAAGACCTCCCCCCGGGC
>JBBSGJ010000229.1:0-3105 GCA_038254195.1 Solirubrobacterales bacterium | reverse complement strand
CTCAAGGCGGGGATCATGGAGATCCCCGACGTGATCGTCGTCAACAAGGCCGACCATCCCCTCACCGACACGATGGTCCGCGAGATCCGCGGCGTGCTCTCCCTGGGGCCGAGGACGGGCTGGCGGATCCCCATCGTGAAGACGGAGGCCGTGCGCGGCCGGGGGGTCGAGGAGCTCGTCGAGCGCGTGGAGGAGCACCGCGCCCACCTTGAGGCGCAGGGGACGCTCGCCGAGCGCCGGCGGCGCAACCTCATGAACGAGGTGGTGGCGATCGCGGCCAACCGGATGCGCGCCGAGCTGGTGGCCTCCCTGCGCGAGGACCCCGAGGTGCAGGAGCTGCTCGACGAGGTCGTCGCCCGCCGCACGGATCCCGCGAGCGCGGCGGGGCAGATACTCGCCCGCTCGGCCGAGCGGGTCGTCGACTAGGAGAGGCTCAGGGCGTCAGTCCGCGTTCTTCCGGGTCTTCCAGGTGATGCGCCCCGAGCGGCACTTGCCCAGGCGGTCGATCCTCGCCGACCCGCCGAACACGCCCGAGGCCTTGGTGCCGGCGCGGTTGACCGAGCCGGAGAGGGTGACGCTGATGTGCGCGCGGCGGCGCCGGCCGACCCAATGGGAGTAGCGCAGCGTGGAGCGGAACGAGCCGTCCGGTCGCAGCGGGATCCGGCGCAGGTCCGACGAGCCCGTGTACGTGGTGCCCGGGCACCTCGCGCGCCACGTGATGAAGTAGCGGCTGAGTACGTCGGTCCGCGCGACCAGGGCCACGGGACGGCGCTGTGACGAGGTGCCCGACTGGCGGACCTCGCCGGCGGCGAACGCGACGCCGGCGCACAGGAGCAGGATGGCCGCGGTGGCGGCGAGGGTGGCGCGCATGGACTGAACTCTAGATCGCGGTGGATCGACGGTCGGTATGAATGCGGTAGGTGGAGTCGCGCAGCGTCCTCGGGTGGGCGGCCCGGGCTTGGACTCAGGTCCGGGCGGCGAGTGCGATCAGCAGCCGCACGCCCCACCCCGCCGCCCCCTTCGGCGTGTAGGCGCGGCCGTTGTCGTCGGCCACGCCGGCGATGTCGAGGTGGGCCCAGGGGACCTCGCCCGCGAAGCGCTCGAGGAACGTCGCGGCGACCGACGCGTGGGCTTTGCGGTGCGGGGGGGAGTTCACGACGTCGGACACCCGGCCGCGCAGCCAGCGGCGGAAGTCCGGGTGGATGGGCAGCGGCCACGTGGCCTCACCGGCCGCGTCGCCCGCGGCGCGGACCGCGTCGATCCACGCCTGGTCGTTGCCCATGACCGCCGCGTACTGGTCGCCCAGGGCGGTCACGACCCCGCCCGTGAGCGTGGCGACGTCGAGAAGGCGCTCCGCGCCGTGGTCGCGCGCCCAGTGCAGGCAGTCGGCGAGGACGAGCCGCCCCTCGGCGTCCGTGTTCGTCACCTCGATGGAGGTGCCGTCGCGCGCGTGGATCACGTCGCCGGGCTTCAGGGCCCGCCCGCTCACGAGGTTCTCCGTGGCCCCGATGACACCGAGCAGGCGCACGGGCAGCCCGAGCGCGGCCACCGCCCCGATGGCCTCGAGGACCACGGCGCCCCCGGTCATGTCCCACTTCTGGTCGCGCATCCCCGTCGCGGTCTTCAGCGAGTAGCCGCCGGAGTCGAACGTGACCGCCTTGCCGATCCAGCCCGTCAGCGGTCCCGGGCCACCCCCGTCGTAGCGCAGGACGATGAGCGCGGGCGGCTCGTCGGATCCGCGCGCGACGGCGGCGAGCGCCGCGCAGCCCTCCCCGGACGGATCGAGGACCTCGACCTCCACGCCGGGCAGCTCGCGCGCCCGCGCGGCCAGTGCGCCCGGGGTCATCTCGTTGGGCGGCGCGTCCTGGAGGCGCCGGGCGCGGTTCTGCGCCCCGGCGCCGGCCGCGGCCGGGGCGAGCACCGCCTCCTCGGCGCCGCACACCACGAGCTCGTCGAGCAGGGCCGGCTTGTCGTAGCGCCAGGCGCGCAGCACGGCGCCCTCCACGAGCGGTCCGGCGTCGCCCGGGGTGGGCGGGTCCCACGCCAGCGTCCGCACGTCGAGCTCCTCGGCACGGGCCACGGCCCGTGCGCCGGCCTCGCGCGCCCGCTCGGCGTCCCACTCGTCGCGGCGGCCGAGGCCCACCGCGATCCACCAGCGTCCGTCGACCCGGGTGGCCAGCGTGCGGCCCGTCCCGGGTGCGAGGTCGCAGACCGGCGGACCGCCCGCCCACACCCCGACGGCCACCGCCGCGGCGTCGGTCGCACGTGGGTCGGAGGGACCCGGAAGGACCCTCATCGCAGCCGGGGCGCCCAGGCGTCCTGCCCGGCCGCGAGCGCCACCACGCGCTCGGGCAGCTCCCCGCCCGCGACGTCGGCGAGCGTGACCTCCTCGAGCACCTCGCGCAGGCTCGCCCGCACCGCGACCCACACCTCCCTGAGCGGCGCGGCCGTGCCTGTGAGCTCGAGCTGGTCGGGCCGGCGCCCGCCCACGGAGGCCAGCGGCCCGTCGATGGGCCGGATGATGTCGGCGATGGTGATCTCGCCGGCGGGTCGGGCGAGCCGGTGCCCGCCCTCCGGCCCGCGCCGGCTCTCGAGCAGCCCGGCGTGGCGCAGCTCGGCGAGGATGTGGTCGAGGAAGCGGTGGGGGATGTCCTGGGCGTCGGAGATGGCCTGCGCCGTGACGAGGGCGCCCGGCGGCGCGGCGGCGAGCTGCACCGCCGCGCGGACCGCGTAGTCGACCTTGGCCGAGACCCTCACTCAGGACAGTGTGGTGGCCGGGCCGCCTGACTACGCTCGGATCATGCCCCGAACCGTCATCCTCTCCGCCGCCCGGACCCCCATCGGCAAGCTGGGCGGTGCCCTGGCTCCCATCGACGCGGTCGATCTCGGCGGGCACGCCATCGCCTGCGCGCTCGAGCGTGCGGACGTCGACCCCGAGCAGGTCCAGCACGTCGTGATGGGGCAGGTCCTCCAGGCCGGGCAGGGTCAGGTCCCCTCGCGCCAGGCGCAGATCAAGGGCGGGATCCCCAAGGAGGTGCCGTCGGAGACCATCAACAAGGTCTGCGCCTCGAGCATCCGGGCCACGGGCATCATCGACGCCTCGAT
>JBBSGJ010000228.1:0-3107 GCA_038254195.1 Solirubrobacterales bacterium | reverse complement strand
TAGCCTCCCGCGCCCGATGCCCGACCGCACCCGCCTCCGCCGGATCGCCGAGCCCGGCAAGGTCCGCTCCGCCTCCTACGAGGCCGATCCCGACCAGGTCGCGCGCGTCCTGCTCCTGTACTCGGGCGGCCTGGACACAAGCGTGATGCTCAAGTGGATCCAGGACGAGTACGGGGCGGAGGTCGTCGCGCTCACCGTCAACCTCGGCCAGCCCGGGGAGGACTACGACGTGGTGACGGGCAAGGCCGAGCGCCTCGGCGCGGTGGAGGCCCACGTGGTCGACGCCCGTGAGGAGTTCGCGCACGAGTACGTGGTGCCGGCCATCAAGGCCAACGCGGTCTACGGCGCGAGCTACCCGCTCTTCACCGCGCTGGGCCGACCGCTCATCGCCAAGCACGCCGTGGACTACGCGCGCAAGACGGGCTGCGACACGATCGCCCACGGCTGCACGGGCAAGGGCAACGACCAGGTGCGCATCGAGACGACGATCGCCACCCTGGCCCCCGAGCTCAAGGTCATCGCCCCCGTGCGCTCCTGGGCGATGGGCCGCGACGAGGAGATCGCCTACGCGCGCGAGCACGGGATCCCCGTCAAGGGGGGAACCGAGGACGCGCCGTACTCCATCGACGACAACCTGTGGGGGCGCTCGTCGGAGGGCAAGTGGATCGAGGATCTCTCCCACGCCCCCGAGGACGACGTCTTTCAGCTCGTGACCCGCCCCGAGGACGCGCCCGACGAGGCGCAGGTCGTACGCCTGGGCTTCGAGCAGGGCGTGCCCGTCTCGCTGGACTCGGAGCGCCTCGGGCTCGTCGAGCTCCTCGACCGCGTGTCCGAGCTCGGCTGCCGCCACGGGGTGGGGATCCTCGACCACATCGAGGACCGGATCGTCGGGCTCAAGGTCCGCGACATCTACGAGGTGCCCGCGGCGACGATCGTCCTGCTCGCCCACGCCGAGCTCGAGCGGCTCGTGGGGACGATCCACCAGAACCAGTTCAAGCCCGAGCTCGATCGCAAGTGGGGCTACCTCGTGTACGCGGGGCTCTGGTGGGAGCCCCTGCGCTCCGACCTCGATGCCTACATGGACCGGGTCAACGAGCAGGTCACCGGGGAGATCGGTGTGCGGCTCTTCAAGGGCTCGGCGCGGGTGGTCACGCGCGAGTCGCCGCACGCGGTGTACGACGCGTCGCTGGCCTCCTTCGCGGAGTCGGGCGGCCTGTTCTCCCAGACGGCGTCCCCGGGGTTCATTGAGCTTTGGTCGCTGCAGTCGCGCATGGCCTGGCGGTTGCGCAACGAGAATGGCGGGAAGGAGGACGGGCATGGCGTATGAGCTCATCGGGCGGCTTGTCGTGTGGGGCGGGAAGCGCTACCTGCGCAAGCGCTTTGGCGACCGGCCCCGGCAGGTCGCGGCGGGAGTGCTCGTGGCCGGCGCCGTGGTCGCCCTGCTCGTGGCGGGCCGGCGCCGGACCTGAACTTTTCGCGCTGGGTGCGGGTTCGGGTCGTGAACCCGTCCTGAAGCGCCCGTAGCCTCCCGCGGTGGTGGCCGCCCCGCGCTTCCTACCGCTCGACCCGCCGCTCAAGATCGAGCGCGTCGAGTCCCGGGACGTGGGTGGCGACATGCTGCTCGTCCGCTGCTCGGGGAGCTGGACGCATGCGACGCCCGCGCGCTCGCGACCCGTTCTCGTGGTGCGCTCCGGGGAGCGCGCGCACCGCTTCCCGGCGCTGCCGGCGCCCGGTCCTTCGGCGCCGGGGGTGTGGCGCGCGGCCTTCGCCGTCCCCGCCGCGTTGCGCGCAGCGCTGGGGGCGGACCTCGAGCTCGAGCTCGGTGGGCTCGTGCTTGCGCTGCCGGGGGCGGAGGCGGCCGAGGCCGCGTTCGCGCCGGCGAGCGCTGTGGCGGACCGGCGCGCCGAGCGGGCCGAGCAGGCAAGCCGTGAGCAGGCCGAGCGCGCGGACGAGGCCGAGACTCTCGCCGCCGAGCTGGCGGCGCGACTGGCACAGGTGGAGGAGCGGTTGGCCGAGCGCGAGGACGAGACCGCGGTGGGCGCGGGGATCGAGCTCGGGCTGCTGCAGGCCGCGCTCGAACGTGCCCGGCAGACGGCGTTCGCCGAGACTCGGCGGCGCCAGGAGCTCGAGGGCGAGTTCGGCGCCGTGGTGCGCGCGCTGACCGGGGAACGGGAGGCGCTCGTCGCCGAGCTCGCGGCTCTGCTCGACCAGCGCGACGACCTGCGGCGGCGCGTGCGCGAGCTCGAGCGCCACCGCGAGTCGGTGGTCGCGGCGGTGGCGTCGCCGGGCCCGGCGCTCGAGGTCCTGCGGCGCGAGCGAGCGCTGGCGGCGGGGCTCGCACCCGTGGTGGAGCCCGATCCGGCGGCGCCACCTGCGTCGCCGGAGCCCATCCCGCCCCCGGATTCCGCCGCCCCTTCGCCGGAGCCCGCTCCGGCGCCGGATCCTTCTCCCGAGGTCCGGCCCGCGCCCTTGGCCAGCGTGCCCGTCCCGGCGCCCGAGGCCTTCGACGACGCCCTCGCGCGGCTGCGCGCCGCCCGGCCCGAGGGCACCGCCGACGCCCCGCCCGACAAGCCCCCGCCCGGCCTCTGGGAGCGCCTCCTCGCCCTCCTGCGACCCTCCCGGCGCCGTCCGGACCGGCGGTCATAGTCCGGCCCCCGATGTCCCCGTCCGGTTGCGCGCATCTCCACGTCCACTCGGAGTACTCCCTGCTCGACGGGGCGTGCAAGGTGGACGCGCTGGCCCGGCGGGCGGCGGCGTTCGAGCAGCCGGCGATCGGCCTGACCGATCACGGGGTCATGAACGGTGCGGTCGAGCTCGTCAAGGCGGCGGCCGACCACGGCGTCAAGCCCATCCTCGGCTGCGAGGTCTATGTCGTCGACGATCACCGCGCCCGGCCCGCGGGGCGCTTCGAGCGCAACCACCTCACGCTGCTGGCGTCTTCCGACGAGGGCTACCGCAACCTCGTCAAGCTCTCCTCGGCGGGCTTCCTGCACGGGCTGCACCGGGGTAAGCCTTCGGTCGACCTGGGGCTCATGGCCGAGCACGCGCCGGGGGTCATCGCGCTCACGGGCTGTCTCGCTTCGCGGTTCTGTCAGCGGTTGCTCGAC
>JBBSGJ010000227.1:0-3207 GCA_038254195.1 Solirubrobacterales bacterium | reverse complement strand
CAGTCCTCCCAGGCCGCGGCGTAGTCCTCCTCGAGGTCGGCGTGGCGGAGCTGGCGGATCGCCTGCTGGAGAGCCGCGGAGCGGGAGCGCAGCCCGGACTTGCGGGCGTGCTCGTCGAGGAGGGCCACATCCTCCTCGGACAGACTGACGCTGAGCTTCATGAGCGCATACTACTCGGGTAGTACTGCTCTTGCTACCGGCTCAGCCGCAGCCTGCAGCCCTACCGGAGGGCGTGCGGGAACCCGCGGGCGACCGCCGCCGGACTGCGGTGGTCGACGTCGACCGCGGGCGTTCAGGCGCTGGATCGCCCGGGTGGTCAGCCTGGCGCTGACGGCGTTGAGGGTCTGGGCGAACTCGGGGCCTTCCCGACCCAAGCCGCCAGCGCCGCCCACCACGGACTGCCCGTTCCCGCGCTGCTGCCCGCCGCACCACAAGGCCCCTGACCCGACCCGCGTCCCGCGGGCCAGCTCAACCCCACCTCACGCCACATTCTCCGACAGAAACGAACCCCGGCCACCATCACGACGCTCCTGAACGGATACATTAGTGTCACGCTGACCGGGCGGGTGTGGGAGGCGTCCGCAGGAAGAGGAACGTCCTAATCGATCAGGAGGTCGGAGAATGAGCAGGACCGTACACGTGCTGCGCCGCGGTGCGCTGGCCGGGGTGGCGGCGTGTGCCTTCAGCGGGGCGGCCTTGGCCGCGACCGCGAGCGCGCCCAAGATCTCGCCCCAGCGGCCGAACAACCCGGCCGCGCTGAGGATGGCCCGGGCCATCGCCGTGAACCCCGATCAGGTCCGCTACGCGCGCTTTGAGTTCCTGCCCCCCCGCGGGAACGGGGCGGCGATCGCCACGGGCAAGTACCGGGCGTTCGCGGGCTTCCCCCGGGCCGGCTCCCAGTTCGGCATCCTCTCGACGGGCTGCGCCACGATCGCGGCCAAGCCCAACAACCGCGGCGACAGCGGATGCCGCGACGCCGGGCACCGGATCGACGGGGCGACCGACGTGACGCAGCTCGACATGAAGCTCCGCGTGCCCAAGGGCGCGAACTGCCTGTCGTTCCGCTTCCGCTTCCTCTCCGAGGAGTACCCGGAGTTCGTGAAGTCGGACTTCAACGACACCTTCCTCGCGATGTATGACAAGCCCTCGTGGCAGGCGCAGGGCGGGACACGCGTCAAGGCGCCCGCCAACTTCGCCGTGACGCGTGACGGCCACAAGATCGGCGTGAACAACACCACGCTGGCCCGGGTGAGCCCCGGCAACGCCAAGGGCACGACCTACGATGCGGCCACGCGCGTCCTGCGCGCCTCGCATCCCACCCGCCCCGGCACCCACTGGCTGTTCCTGACGATCTTCGACCAGGGCGACCGCCAGTACGACTCGGCGGCGTTCGTCGACCAGCTCACGCTGAATCACCGCGCGTCCTGCCAGTCGGGCCTCGCGAAGGACTGATCGGCGCCGGTCGCCCCGGGGCGGCGCCCGGGGCGACCGGGCCATGCGCGAGGACGCCCAGTCCGGGAGGAGCTGCGACCGCAGACCGCGGACCCGCGGGACGGCGCTTGCTCGCCTCCGGTTCAGCCGCCGCCTGAGTCCTGCCTCGGGCACCCCTACGCGCGGCCCGAGATCCCGCGGGTGAGCGCGGCGATTCCGCGCCGGGCGGGGCCGCGCTCGCGCAGGGCGGCGCGGGCCGTGATCGAGCCGCACGCGCCGCGGATCGTCCCAGTCGCCGGTCAGCTCGTCATCGCCCGCGTCGCCCTCGACGTCCTGCGGGACGTGGGTGTAGGCCCACAGGGTCTCCGCCCCCGCGGGCTGCCGGGAGGGGTCATAGCGCGCGTACTGGCCCGCGACGAGGAAGGGCTCGGCCGGGAGCCGGCGCAGGACGGTGTCCATCGTCGCCCGTGAGAGGGCGCCGACGCTCTCGGCGATGTGGACCGTCCCCGCACGCGCGACCTCGGGGTGCAGCCACGGGATCGGCCCGGACAGCGCCCAGTCCGCCTTGAAGGTCGGTTGCCCCACTCGAAGCGCTCCAGGCCGGCGAGGACGTGGCCGGGCAGCGCATCGCGGCCCACGAGCTCGAGGAAGAGCGCCGGGGCCGATACGTCGGCGAGGACGGCACGGCCCGCCTCCACCTCGCGCCCGTCCGCGGTGCGGACCGCGCCCGCGCGCCCGCCGCGCAGGAGCACCCGCGCCACGCGTGCGTCGCACGTGACCCTTCCGCCCCGGGCCTCGAGCCGGCGCACGAGCGCCCGGATGAGCCCCGAGCTGCCGCCCCGGACCACCGGGAAGTTGTAGTTCTGGGCCAGCCCGCAGAGCACCAAGCCGTACATTCCCGAGCCGGGCTGCTCGGGGGAGAGATCCGCATGGAGGGCGTTGCCCGAGAGCAGCCGCGGCCCGCCCTCCCCGCTGAACTCCTCCGTGCCGAGCCGGCGCACGGGCAACAGCCCGAAGCGGGCGAAGTCGAGCATCCCGCGCGGCCCGAGCGCGTCGGCAGGTGCTCCCCCGCGCGATCCCACAGGCGCATGAGCCGCCGCCACGCGTCCGCCGTCGCCGGGCGCGAAGGCCTCCATGCTCGCCGCGGCGGCGTCCACGTCGCCCGCCACGACCCACGCCGCGCTCCCGTCGCGCGCGGGATGGGCGACCGCCACCTCGGGCTCCGCCCAGCGCAGGCCGTAGGCCTCGAGGTCGAGAGACCGGATCGCGCGGGACGCCTTCGCGAGCGGGTAGAAGGAGGAGAACCGGTCGTGGACGAACCCCGGGCGGGTGGTCTCCCCCGACTTCACCGAGCCGCCCGGCTCGTCCTCGGCCTCGAGGACGTCGACGTCCCAGCCCGCGTCGGCCAGGAGGTTTGCGGCGACGAGGCCGTTGTGCCCCGCTCCGATGACGACGGCGTCGGCGATGTCGCTCTCCTACCCTGATCGGCGGAAAGGGTCAGCGTCCGGACTTCACGCGGAGTGGGAAGCAGGGCGACGGGTATGTCTCCGCCCCGGAGCGAGCGAAGGAGATCCGATGGCGACGGTGGGCGAGTTCATCCTGCGGCGGTTGACGGAGTGGGGCGTCAAGCGGGTCTACGGCTACCCGGGCGACGGCATCAACGGCATCCTCGGCGGCTTCCACGAGGTCGGAGAGCTCGAGTTCATCCAGGTGCGCCACGAGGAGCTCGCCTCCTTCGCCGCCTGCGCGCACGCGAAGTTCACGGGCGAGGTCGGT
>JBBSGJ010000226.1:0-3228 GCA_038254195.1 Solirubrobacterales bacterium | reverse complement strand
GATCTCCCGCCAGCGGATGGGCGGCGCCTTCACCCCCGCGGCGCGGGCCAGGGCGCGGGCCACGAGTACCGCGGGCTTCGTGCGCAGCCCGCGGATCCCGGTCCGTTCCTTGCGCGACAGGGGGTTCCGCACCGGGGAGCAGACGGCCTGGTAGACCCGCGAGCGGGCTCCCGTCCCCCGGGGGAAGCCGACCTCCGCGACGTACGCGTGGTGGACGTCCCCCGAGAGCGCGACGATGGTGGCGGGCGGCTCGCCCCGCTCGCCCCGCGCGATGGCGCGCACGAGGCCGGCGAGCGCCCGGAAGGAGGTCTCGAACGCGGCCCAGTGCTCGAGGTCCATCCCCTGGCGCAGCTTCTCCGACAGCCGGGCCGCGCGCGCGCCCCACACCCCGCCGCACACCGCCTCGTTCCAGCTCTCGAGGTCATGGAGGGCGGGGGCGAGCAGGAAGGGGAGCGAGGTGCCGAGCAGGAGGTGGTCGACGTCCCCGTGGGCCTCGGACTCGATCCACTTCCACTCCGCGTCGTCGACCATGGCGCGGGCGCCCTCGTCGAGGACCCGGCCGCCGCGCGAGTCCATCACCAGGAGCTTGGCCGTCCCCAGTGACCGGCAGTAGCTCCAGCGCGCGCCGTCGTGGCCCCGCTCGGCCTTCCGGGCCAGGGCCTGGAGGACCGGCCAGTTGTCCCCCGCGCCCAACCCGCGGAAGGTCTCGTCGCGCTCGAGCGCGGAGGGCTCGAGGTTGCCCGCGTGCTGGTAGAGCCAGTACGAGCCGAGGGCGGCCTCGAGCTTGGACGCCCAGAACGGGTCGTCGCGCTTCTTGCCCTCGACCCACGCCTGGGAGGTGTTCCAGTCGTCGTGGACGTCGTGGTCGTCGAAGATCATCGCGTTGGAGACCGTCGAGAGGAACCAGCGGATCGCCGGCTCGCTCCACGCCGCGTGGTAGAGGGCGACGTACTCCTCGAGCGTCCCCGCCTCGTCCTCGGGCCCCGCGATCCCCCGCCGCCGCCGCGCGCGCACCCAGTCGAGCAGGTCGGGCGGGAGCTCGTCGGCGTAGACCTGGTCGCCGGCCCAGAACATCAGGTGGGGCCACTCCTCGGGCGGCTGCTCGCGCATCCGCAGCGCGTAGGCGTAGAGCGCGTCGCGGTCGAAGCCCTCCTCGTGATGGGTGGGGCCGAGGGTGAACGGGGGCTCGTGGGGGCGGGAGACGCGGCAGGACCCGAAGAGCAGGCGCACGTGGCCGGAGCGCTCGAGGGTCCGGATCGCGGGCGGCGGGAAGGAGGAGCCCTCCTCGGGCCAGACGCGCTCGCCGTCGAGGCGCAGCTCATACGGGGTGGTCGTGCCCGGCTCGAGACCTCTCAGGCGCAGCAGCGCGTAGTGGCGCCCCGCGACCTCGAAGGTCGCCTCCTCGGTGCCGAGGACCGCGAGGGTCGCCGGGGCGTCGGTCTCCACCCAGATCGTCGCCTCGGTCTCACCGACGTAGCGCAGGACGGGGCCGAGGACGAGAAGGGGCACGGCGGGCAGCCTAGACCTCAAGGTGCGGGGCTCGTCGTCCTCACCGGATCCGCAGCCTGGGCCGCGAGGCGTGTGCCGCTCGTGCGTGCAGCGCGCAGGTGACGTCGCGGGCGGGCAGCGCGCCCGTGCGCAGGAAGGCGTTGCCGCGGGCGTCGAGGCAGCGGTTGTCGTTGAAGAGGTACTCGCCGTGATTGCCCTCACCGCGCACGAGCACGAGGCGCGAGCCGGGGTAGAGGCGCCGGACGTGGCGGGCGCCGGCGACGGGGGTCGCGGGGTCGCGCTCGGCCTGGGTGAGGAGGATGGGCGGGGCGTGGGTGCCGTCGATCGGCAGCAGGGGCAGGCCGGGGACCGGCCAGAAGGCGCAGGGCGCGCGGCTCCACGTGCTCGCCCAGGCGGTGAGGGGGGCGATACGGAAGGCCCGGCGCGTGTCGACGTGCCAGCGGGCCCAGTCGCGCGGCCACGGCGAGTCACGGCAGGTGATCGCCAGGCCCGGGGCGTCGCCGGCGGACAGGAGGATCTGTCCCGCGTAGCCGAGCTCGTCGGGCCGGCCGGCACGGTAGTCCGCGAGCGCTCCGGCGATCGTCGGCCACTCCGCGGAGGAGTACAGCGCCTGCCCGAGCGCGAGGTCGAGCTCGCTCGGCCCCACGCGCCCTTCCACCGGGCGGGTGACCAGCCGGCGACGGACCCCGCGGATCGCAGCGGCCACGGCCGTGCGCGATCGCCCGAGCCGGTAGCGGCGCCAGCGCCGCGCCGTCCAGCCCAGGAAGTCGCCGAACCGGGCCGCGAAGGCGCGGTCTTCGCGGAAGCCGTCGGCGTAGCCCCCGACGGTGGGATCCACCACGGAGTCGAGGATCATCCCCCGCACCCGCCCGGGGAAGAGCTGGGCGTAGACCTCGCCGAGGTAGGTGCCGTAGGAGTAGCCGAGGTAGGAGATCTGCTCCTCGCCGAGGGTGGCGCGGATGCGGTCGAGGTCCCGCGCGGTGTCCTGCGTGTCCAGATGCGCGAGCAGGGCGCGACCCCGCCGGGCGCAGGCGGCGGCGGTCGCGCGGGCGCGAGCCACCTGGGGGCGCTCGGCTCCCGTGAGATCGGGCAGGGGCGGCCGGTAGAGGCGCCGAAGCCCGCACGAGAGCGGGGAGGAGTGACCGATGCCCCGCGGGTCGAAGCCGATCACGTCGTAGGCCTCCTTGAGATCCTCGGGTAAAGCGTTCCAGACCGACGCCGCCAGCGAGAGCCCCTCGCCGCCCGGACCCCCCGGGTTGACCAGCAGCACGCCCCGGCGCTGGCCCGCGGTGCCCGCCGCGTACTTGGCCGAGATCGTGAGCGTGAGCGAGCGCCCGCCGGGCCGTCCGTAGTCGAGCGGTACGCGCAGCCGCGCGCAGGCCGTGGTGCGGCCGACCCCGGAGTCCGCCGGGCAGGCGTGGAAGCGCAAGGAGGTCGGCGGGCGCTCCACGGCGGACGCCGAAGCCGCCCCGCTGAGGGCCGCGAGCGCCAGGAGGAGCGTCACACGGCGCACGACCGGCAGCCTAGACTGGATGGGGAGTGACCAGCACGAACGGAGGGCATCCCCGCTACGCCCCCACCCGGCCGGAGGCGCGGGCGAAGCAGCGTGCCTTTCTCATCGCCGCGCTTCCGGAGGGCGACGACCTGTCCGAGCTCGGGGAGCTCCTGCGTACGGCGGGCGTGGCGAGCGTCGGGCGCATGGTGCAGCACCGCGAGCAG
>JBBSGJ010000225.1:0-3235 GCA_038254195.1 Solirubrobacterales bacterium | reverse complement strand
TCGGGCCTCGCCGGCGAGGGCTCCGGTGGCGCCGGCTCGGGCTCGGGCACCGGCCCCCGCACGGGCTCCGGCCGCTCGGTCTCGCGGATCGGCTTTCCGATATCCCCCATGGACCCCTTGGAATGCTACGCGAGGGGAAGAGGGAGGTGTGACGAGGTGCCGTCTATTCGCCCGCGTTGCGCTCCTGCCCGCCGCCCGGCGCGGCGTCGTGGCTCTGGGGGTCGTCCTGGGTCTCCGGGACGTTCGGAATGGCGGGCATGTCGGTCTCCGGGTCGCGGCCCCCGTAGCCCCCGACGCCCATTTCGTTGTCCTCGAGGCCTCCACCGGAGCCCGCCTGGTCCTGGTCGGAGCCGAACGGCGCCCCCTCCTTCTCCTCGTGCTGGTCCGGCTCCTCGCGGGTCTCGGTCATCGTCTGACTCCTTTGGCTCGTGGACGGTCCTCAGGTCGTGGGCGGGGGTGTCCGCCGCGTAACGGTCACATACCCAATGCCCATCTCGATGAACACAGCGACGACGGCTGCGACGTCCTCTCTACGAGGTGCGCTTCCCCTCGGGCCAGGCCACGACACCCGGCCCCCGCGGACCGATGGAGCCCCGGGCCCGGCCTGCCCATCTCCTGGTTGGGCTACATTGATCGCGTGAGGGCATGGCGTCCAACCGGGGCGGCCCTTCTCGCCGTCGCCGTGCTCGCGGGCGGCTGCGGAGGCTCGCACGACAAGCGCTCCGGCCCGACTGTCACGCCGACGGCCGGGAGCTGGAGGCCGTGGGTGCTCCGCTCTCCCACCGACGTGCCCGTTGCCCCCCCGCCGTCCGCGGGCTCCCCGGCAGCGGAGCGGGACGCACGGGAGCTGGCCGCCGCGGTGCGAGGTCGCACTGCCGCGCAGGCCGCGCAGTTGCGCGCGCAGAGTGCGGACCCGGTGGTCCAGCCGTGGCTCGCCCGGGCCATGGAGCTGGTCTCGGAGCGCGAGAAGAACCCCCCCAGGGCGTCGCGCGCCTACGCGCTGGTGAGCGTCGCCATGTACGACGCCGCGGTCGCCTCGTGGTACTGGAAGTACCGCTACCACCGCAAGCCTCCTGAGACGGGCTCGCTCGTGCCCCGCGCTCCCGACCCCTCGTACCCCTCCGCGGACGCCGCGATCGCCGGGGCGGGCTCGCGCGTGGTCGCCTACGCGTTTCCGGAAGTGCCGAAGGCGGGGCTCGACCTCGCGGCCGACAATGCGGCGCGGTCGAGCGTGGTGGGCGGTGCGAGCTTCCCGAGCGACGCGAGGGCCGGGCTGGCGCTCGGACGGGCGGTCGCCGCGCGCGTCATCGCCGGCGCGCGCCGGGACGGCTCGACGCGCCGGTGGAACGGAAGGCGCCCCCGCGGCCGCGGCTGGTGGGAGCCCCCGGCCGGCTCGCTCGCCCGTCCGGTGGAGCCGCTGGCGGGGACGTGGCGCACCTGGGTCCTGCGCAGCGGCAGGCAGCTGCGGCCCGGTCCGCCGCCCGCCTTCCGCTCGGCGAGGTTCCGCGCCGAGGCGCGCGAGCTGGTGCGGATAAGGAAGAACCTCACGCCCGAGCAGAAGCGGATCGCGAAGTTCTGGGCCGGCGGACAGGGCACCCCGCTGCCGCCGGGCGTGTGGAACCAGGTGATGTTCTCCTACGTCCGCGACAAGCAGCTCAGCGTGCCGGCGCAGACCCGGGTGTTCGCGCTCATGAACGTCGCGATGGCCGACGCCGGCGTCGCGGCCTGGGACGCGAAGTTCACCTACTGGAACCCGCGCCCGCAGAACGCCATCCGCGACCTCGGCCTCGACCGCCACTGGAGGTCCTACCTCGACACCCCGTTCTTCCCTGCCTATGTCTCCGGGCACTCGACGTACTCCTCCGCGGCGGGCGAGGTCCTCGCCCATCTCTTCCCGCAGGACGCCGACCTGTGGCACGCGAAGGCCAAGGAGGCGGGCATCTCGAGGCTCTACGGGGGGATCCACTACCGCAGCGACAACGTCGTGGGCACGCGCATGGGTCAGGCGATCGGCCGCCTGGTCGTGCGGCGGGCCGAGCACGACGGGGCCGAGCGGTGAGGCGCGCCGCGGCGGCCCCACTCGCCGCCCTCCTCGCGCTCAGCGGCTGCGGCACGGAGAAGCCCGCGAAGAAAGATCCCTTCGCGGCCGTCCCGCAGCGAACCGTCAAGGCGTCCACGACCGAGGCCTCGCCGCGCTGGGAGCCGATCGCGAGGCTGGGTGGGACGCGCGGCGAGACGAGGGCCGTCGAGGTCTCCAAGGGCGCGATCCAGTGGCGCACCCGCTGGCGCTGTGAGTCGGGGCGGCTCACCGTCACCGTCACGCCCCGGCCCCGCAGCGGGCCGGGAAGCGCCGGGGACGCCTGCCCGGGCACGGGGAAGGCGACCTGGGTCGGCACCGGCCCTCAGCGGCTGGGCGTGCAGGCCTCGGGGCGCTGGCGCCTCGTGGTCGAGGAGGAGGTGACCACCCCGCTCCACGAGGCACCCCTCGCGGCGATGCGCTCGCGTCGCGCCCATGTGCTCAGCCGCGGGCGCTTCCACCGCATCGAGCGCGCGGGCCGAGGGACCGCCGCGCTCTACCGCCTGCCGGACGGGAGGCTCGCGCTGCGCATCGAGAGCTTCCTCACCGACCCCAACACCGGCCTCTTCGTCTGGCTCAGCCGGGCCGTGAGGCCCAGGACGACCAGGCAGGCGTTCGCGGCGCGCCACACGGTGCTTCGAGGGCTGAAGTCGACCGTCGGCGAGCAGAACTACCTGCTCCCCCGGGGGCTCGACGCGCGCGCGATCCGCTCGATCGTGATCTGGTGCGATCCCGTCCAGATCGCCTACACGGCGGCGGCGCTTGGCCGCTGAGCACCAGCGCGCCGTACCCGGACGATCGCCCATGGGGGCGGCCCGCGGCGGGCGAGCGACGGTCTGGCCCACCGTCCTCGCGCTGCTCGGAGTCTGGGCGGGCGTGGTGCCCTACCTGGGGCCGGTGCTCGGTCTCCGGCTCGAGGTCGCCTCGAAGGTGGAGTTCGTCGACCACGTCCTGCCGGGCGCGATCGCGGCGCTGAGCGGCATCGGGCTGCTCGCGGCGTGGGCCCGGGGCGCCGAGGCGTCGAGCGGCCTCGTGCTCACCGCGGGCGGGATGGCGCTCCTCGCCGGCGTGTGGATGGTCAGCACTCACGTTCCGCTGCTGTCCCAGGCGAGCCGAGGGGTGGCCGAGTGGGGACCCGCGCTGCTGCACAACAGTCCG
>JBBSGJ010000224.1:0-3236 GCA_038254195.1 Solirubrobacterales bacterium | reverse complement strand
CGAGCTGCTCGTCGGGAAGCGCGAGATCGACCCCCTCGGCGAGCGCGCGCACGTAGTCGCCCTCGTAGCCGCCCTCGGGCACCGGATCGCCGAGGGCCCGCGCGCGGATGGACTCCCCGAGGCGCAGCACCTGCGTCCCGTGGTCGTTGACGTAGTACTCCCGCGTCACGGCGTGGCCGTGGAGCTCGAGGATCCGCGCCAGGGCGTCCCCGAAGGCGGCATGGCGCCCCGACGCGGCCGTCAGCGGGCCGGTGGGGTTCGCGGAGACGAACTCCACCAGCACCCGCTCGGCGGAGTCCGCGGCGCCCCCGCCGCCGAACCCCTCGCCCGCCGCGAGCATCCCGGCGAGCGCCCCGGCGAACCACGCGTCGGAGAGGAACAGGTTGAGAAAGCCCGGCCCGGCGACCTCCCAGCGCTCCAGCGCGTCCCCGAGGCGCCGGGCGAGCTCCTCCCCGAGGCGCTCGGCGATGTCCCGCGGCTGCTCGCGCAGGGCCGGCGCGAGCAGCATCGCCGCGTTGGTCGACACGTCCCCGAACTCCTCGCGCCGGGGTCGTTCGAGCGTGGGCGCCGCCCCCGGGGCGGCACCCGCCGGGCGCAGCGTCGCCGCGGCCGCCTCCACGGCCGCCCGGAGCTCGTCGAGTGGGGTCATGGCGCCGGCGCGCTCGCGGGCTCGAAGAGCGCCTCGAGGCGTGCCAGCGTCTGGGGGGTGCCCATGGCCACCAGCGCGGCGCCCGGGGCGAGCACCGAGTCCGGCGGCGGCTGGGGAACCATCACCCCGTCGGGGCGGCGCAGGGCGACGATGAACGCGCCGCCGCGCACCTCCTCGATGGTCCGCCCCGCGCCCTCGGCGCCGGCGACGACCTCGATCTCCTCCATCCGGTAGTCCGCGGCCACCTCGACGGCTCCGAAGACCTGGGGGTGCAGCGCGAGCCGGGCCATCTCCGATCCCGACGCCTTGTACGGGGAGATGACCCGGTCGGCGCCCGCCAGCTTGAGCTTGGTCTCGGCGTCCTCCTGCGCGGCGCGGGCGACGATGAGGATGTCCGGGCGGAGCTGGCGCGCGCTGAGCGTGATGAAGATGTTGTCCGGGTCGGAGTCCACGCAGGCGACGATCCCCCGCGCGCGCTCGATCCCGGCCGCCCGCAGCACGTCGTCGTCGGCGGGCTCGCCCGCGATGAAGCGCACGCCCACCCCCCCGGCGCGGTCCCGGTTGGCCGGGTCGTGGTCGATGACCACGTAGCGCGCCCCGGCCGCGCGAAGGTCGCGGGCGACCTGCCGGCCGACCCGGCCGAAGCCGCAGATCACGTAGTGGTCGGCCAGGGCTTCGGTCATCTTGCGCTCGCGGCGCTCGCGCAGCAGCCCGCTGAGATCCCCGGCCACGACCACCTCGGTCAGGGTCACCAGGGCGTAGAAGAGCGTACCCACGCCGAGGACGATGAGGACGACCTTGACGATCTGCCCACCCGTATCGGTGGGGGCGACGATCGACCCCAGGGTGGACACGGTGTCCAGGGCCCACACGAACCCACCCCACACCGTGGTGCCCTCGGCGAGCACGAACCCCGCGGTCCCCACCGCGAGCAGCACCGCGATGGCCACGAGCAGCGCCGCGAGCCGGCGCAGGAGGAGCGGGAGGTCCTCGGGGCGCCGGCTCATCAGTGGTGGTAGGGCTCGTTGGCGATGATCTTGTGCGCGCGGTAGAGCTGCTCGAGCAGGACTACCCGGGCGAGCTGGTGCGGGAGCGTGGCCGGCCCGAAGGAGAGCTTCCGGTCGCACGCTCCCAACGCGAGCCCGAAGGGTCCCCCGACCACGAAGCACAGGTCCCGCCCCGACCCCCGGCGCTCCTCGAGGAGGCGCGCCCACGCGAGCGAGTCCAGCGCCTCCCCCTCCTTGTCGAGCAGGCAGGTGAACGCGCCGGTGGGGAGGCGGCGCTCGACGCGGTCGTCCTCGCGGACCTCCACGAGCTCGAGGCGGGCGTGGCGGCCGAGCAGCCGGCGGTAGTGCTCGATGTCGTCGCTCCACGGCGGCTTGAGCCGGCCCACCGCCAGGACCACGATCCGCACCGCTGCGATACTAAGCGCGATGCCCGACGACGACCAGCTTCCCGAGCGCCACTACAACATCCACTTCCCCCCGGAGGTGATGGCGGGGACGTACGCGAACTTCGCGAACGTCTCCCACTCGCCCTACGAGTTCACCATCACGTTCGCACGAGTGGACCACGAGGTCGAGGACGAGGAGGTGCCGGGGATCGTCGTCTCGCGCCTGAACCTCTCCCCCCGCTTCATGCAGGAGCTGCTCGAGGCCATGAGCGACGCGATGAGCCGCTGGCAGGCCTCCGAGGGCATCCAGTCGATCAGGGACCTGCCGGAGGTCGACGACGACTGAAGGCCTCCGCGGCGCCGATCCGGTCCACGCCGGACGGATGGGTGCCGAGCAGGAAGGTGACCCAGCCCGGCGGGTCGGGGTCGGCGACGTTGTCGACCACGATGCGCTTCTCGAAGCCGATGAACGCGCGCGGGTCGCCCGTGAGCTCGAGGGCGAAGGAGTCCGCCCGGGCCTCCACCCGGCGTGAGAGCTGGTTCGACGCCCACGTCATCGGGGTGGAGACCACGCCGAGGGCGAGCACGAGTGCGGGCAGGGCGGCATGGGCCGGCGCGCCGCGCAGGGTGGGTGGGGACCATGTTCTGGTGAGCCGGAAGACCGCCCACGTCCCGAAGGGCGCGACGAGCAGGAGGTAGAGCAGGCCGCGCGGCACGTCGGAGTAGTGGACGTGACCGAGCTCGTGGGCGACCACCGAGCGCGTCTCGGCCGCCGGGTAGCGCTCCAGCAGCGTGTCGTAGAGCACGACGCGCTTCGTGCGCCCGAGGCCGGTCACGTAGGCGTTCGCGCCCGAGGTGCGCCGGGAGGCGTCGACCTCGTAGACCTGGCCGACCTGCACCCCGGCGCGACGGGCCAGAGCGAGGACCTGCGTCCGCGTCGGACCTGCGGGCAACGGCGTAAAGCGGTTGAAGAGCGGGTCGAGGAGGATCGGCCCGGCGAAGATGAAGCCCCCGGCCACGAGCACGACCGCCGCCGTCCCCGGGATCCACCACCGCCGCGGGAAGCGCCGCAGCAGCCCGGTCCCGAGCGCCCCGCCCGCCCCGGCGATGACCGCGCCGATCCCCGCCGACCGCAGCACGTCGACGCCCCACGCGCCCCAGTCCTGGGTGGCGAGCCCGACGTCACGCGCGCGG
>JBBSGJ010000223.1:0-3249 GCA_038254195.1 Solirubrobacterales bacterium | reverse complement strand
GACGAACATGAACCCGGCGAAGACCGCGAGGACGAGCACCGTCCCGCCGACGCCGATCGCCTCCGTGAGCGCGACGTGGCGGCGCAGCGAGGTCAGCCGCCGGCCCCGGCGCACGGCGAGGTGGGCGAGGCCGACGACCACAACCCCGGCGGGGACGAGGGTCACCGCCGTGAGCAGGCCGCCCCGTCCGTCGCCGGCCAGGGCGACGACCCCGCCGGCGACGCAGGCCGCGAGGACGGCGAGGGCGGCCGAGCCGCGCGCCCCGGTCACGGCGCGAACCGGTAGCCGTGGCCCCAGACGGTCTCCACGAAGCGCGGCCGGGCGGGATCGGGCTCGATCTTCGAGCGCAGACGGCGGATGTGCACGGTCACCGTCGAGGTGTCCGTGTAGAAGGAGTAGCGCCACACGTGGTCCATGAGCTGGTTGCGCGTGAAGGCCTGGCCGGGGTGGCGGGCGAGGAAGAGCAGGAGGTCGAACTCGCGCTGGGTGAGGGCGACGTCCTCGTCGCGGGCCTGGACGCGGCGGGCGCCGGGGTCGATGACAAGCCCCGCGAATCTCAGCGGCGGCTCGGCGTCGGGCGCGGTGTCCACGCGGCGCAGGACGGCGTCGACCCGGGCCACGAGCTCGGCCGGTGAGAAGGGCTTGACCACGTAGTCGTCGGCCCCCAGGCGCAGCCCGATGATCCGGTCTGACTCCTCCCCCTTCGCGGTGAGGAGGATCACGGGCAGGCGGCGCGGAGCGGCCTCGCGCAGGCGGCGCATGACCTCGAGGCCGTCGAGCCCGGGGAGCATGAGATCGAGCACGACGAGGTCGGGGCGCTCGCGCGCGGCCTCGGCCACCGCCGCGGGGCCGTCGTGGGCGACGCGCGGTACGTAACCCGCACGGGACAGGTACCGCGCGACGACCTCACCGATCGTGGGCTCGTCGTCGACGACGAGGACCGAGCCCCGGGCGTGGTCTTCCATGACGCTGATCCTCGCAGCCCCCGGGCGCCGTGCCCAGAGCGGGCGAGGTGCGTTCACCGGCCGTTCATGCCTTGGGAGGAAGCTGGTCCGGGCGTGCCCCCGCTCGGCTCCCTCCCGGATCTCACCCTCGATGACCACGCCGGGTCGCGTCGCCGCCTCTCCGAGCTCGTCGGGGAGGACCCGGCGATCCTCCAGACCTATCGCGGTCCGTGGTGCCCGAAGGAGCAGCGCTTCTTCCGGCGGCTGGTGGCCCTCCAGGACGAGCTCGAGGTCGCCTACGTCCGGGTGCTCTCGCTGTCGGTCGATCCGCCCGCGGTGGCCGCCGCCTTCCGCGCCGGTCTGGGGGCGCGCTGGACGTTCCTCTGCGACCCCGAGCGCGCGGCGCTCGCGCGGCTCGGGCTGCGCGAGACGACCGACACGACGCACGACCCCTACGTGCCACGGGTCTTCGTCATCGCCCCCGGCCTGCGCATCCACCGGGTCTACGACGGCTACTGGTACGTCGCCCGGCCGACGGGCGACGAGCTCATGCGCGACCTGCGCGAGCTGACCGCGGAACTGCGGCAGGACTGGGAGGCGCCGACGCCGTGAGCGGCCCGGACTGCTGGCTCGCGCTCCTCGCCGAGGAGCCGGCCGACGCATGGGCCTGCGCGGGGGTGCGGGATCTCGACGGAACGCCCCGGGGCTGGCTCGCCGCGTGGCGGGGCGAGCGCCCGGAGATCCGTCCCCACCCACCCGGTGCCGCGGACCCCGCGGCGCTCGATCCGCGCGGCGAGCCCGCGTGGGCCTCGCTGCTGCTGATCGACCCCGAGCGCGACGTGCTCTTCGACGACGGCGCTGTACAGGAGGCCCGGCGGCGCGTGCTCGCCGAGCGTCCATGGGCGGCGGTGACCACCCTCTCACGCGACGCGTCGCGCTTCGGTGGCTCGCTGCTGGCCGCCCGTGGGCCCGGCGCGCGGCGCCGGCTCGCCGAGGACCCGTTCGCGCTCATCGGACGGCCGCTGCGGCTCGCGGTGGGCCCCGGGCTCGTCGGCGTCTCGCCGCCCCTCCCCGCCCCGGTCATTGAGCGCGCCGGCGGACTGCCGTGGCCCGCCCGTCCCCGGACCGTAATGGAAGCCAACCATTCCTGACGTAGGCTGGAAACGGTGACCGCCACGCTCGCCTCACCGCTGGAGCTCTACGGCTCCGGCTTGGCGGCCCACCAGTCCGTGCCCGTGCTGCGCACGCGCGGCGGCGCGGTGATCCGCGCCCCGTTCGAGCGCTGGCTGGGGCCCGTCGAGGCGGCGGACGAGGACGTGCTGGCCCGGGCCCGCGGTCCGGTGCTCGACGTGGGGTGCGGAGTCGGCCGCCACGTCGCCGCGCTGCACGAGGGCGGCCGCGACGTCCTCGGCGTGGACATCTCGAAGACCGCGGTGGGCCTCGCGCTCCGGCGCGGGCTGCCCGTGGTGCACGGCGACGTCTTCGACGACGTCCCCCGGGCCGGAACGTGGCAGACCGCGCTGCTCCTCGACGAGAACCTCGGCATCGGCGGGTGCCCGGCCACGCTGCTCAGCCGCGTCGGCGCGCTGCTCGCGCCCGGGGGCCGGATCCTCGTGGAGCTCGCGGCGCCCGGCGCCGCGCCGCGCTCCCTGCACCTGCGCCTCGAGCTCGGCACGCGCCGCAGCGCCTGGTTTCCCTGGGCGGCCGTCGCGCCGGCGGCGCTGGCCGCCGTCGCGCGGGACGCGGACCTCGACGTGAGCGAGCAGTGGCGAAACGGCGAGCGGTGGTTCGCCGCGCTGGACGTCGCGTGAGGCTCTTCCCCGCGACCCCACCGCCCGGCCCCTTCCGGCCCGGGTTCTGGAAGAGCCCGCTGCGCGGGCCGTGGCTGACCGCGCTGCTCGGCTCGATCCTCCTCGTGCTCGTGACGATCGTGTCGGTCACCGGCTTCCTCTCGCACATCGCCTACAACCCGGACCTCGGCCACAACGCGATCGTCCCGGTCGACAAGGACTTCCCCCTGGGGTTCGACTGGCCGACGTCCCCCGCCTGGCTCTACGCGCTCAACCAGGGGCTGCACGTGACCGTGGGGATCGTCGCCGTGCCGCTCCTGCTCGCGAAGCTCTGGTCGGTTATCCCCCGGCTGTTCGTGTGGCCGCCCGCCACCACCCCCGCGCAGGCGATCGAGCGGGTCTCCCTCGCGCTGCTCGTCTCCTCGGCGATCTTCCTGTTCGCCACGGGGATCCTCAACGCGCAGGTCTTCTACCCCTTCAAGTTCTCCTTCGTCGTCGCCCACTACTACGGGGCG
>JBBSGJ010000222.1:0-3293 GCA_038254195.1 Solirubrobacterales bacterium | reverse complement strand
GACGTCAACGAGCGGGTCATGGACTCCATGGACCTCGAGCGCGAGAAGGGGATCACGATCCTCGCCAAGAACACCGCGGTGCGCACCCACGGGGTGAAGATCAACGTCGTCGACACCCCCGGCCACGCGGACTTCGGCGGCGAGGTCGAGCGGGGGCTGACGATGGTCGACGGCGTCCTGCTACTCGTGGACGCCTCCGAGGGGCCCCTCCCGCAGACGCGGTTCGTGCTGCGCAAGGCGCTGGAGTCCCGGCTGCCCGTCGTGCTCGTGGTCAACAAGGTCGACCGGCCCGACGCGCGCGTGGAGGAGGTCGTCCACGAGGTGGAGGAGCTCTTCCTCGACCTCGACGCCAACGAGGACCAGATCGACTTCCCCATCGTCTACACGAACGCGCGCGCGGGCACCGCCTCGCTCGACCCCGATCCCGACGCCCAGGGGGAGGATCTGGGTCCCCTCATCGATGTCCTGCTCGAGCGTATTCCCGCCCCCGCCTACGACCCCGACCACCCGCTCCAGGCCCACGTCACGAACCTCGACGCCTCCCCCTACGTCGGGCGCCTCGCGCTGTGCCGCGTGCGCCAGGGGACGATCCGCCGCGGCCAGGAGGTCGCCTGGTGCCGCGCCGACGGCGGCGTCGAGCGGGCGCGGATCTCCGAGCTCTACGTCACCGAGGCCCTGGACCGCATCGACGCCGACGAGGCCGGCCCCGGCGAGATCATCGCCGTCGCCGGCTTTCCCGACATCACCATCGGCGAGACCCTCGCCGACCCCGCCGACCCGCGCGCGCTGCCCGTCATCACCGTCGACGAGCCGTCGCTCGCGGTCACCGTGGGGATCAACACCTCACCCCTCGCCGGCCAGGACGGCTCCAAGCTCACGGCCCGCCAGGTCAAGCAGCGCCTTGACCAGGAGCTCGTCGGCAACGTCTCCCTGCGGGTGAACCCCACCGAGCGGCCCGACGCCTGGGAGGTCCAGGGCCGCGGCGAGCTCCAGCTCGCGATCCTCGTCGAGCTCATGCGCCGCGAGGGCTTCGAGCTCACCGTGGGCCAGCCCCAGGTGCTGACGCGCATCATCGACGAGAAGCTCCACGAGCCCGTCGAGCGCCTCGCCGTCGACGTCCCCGAGGACTACGTCGGCGTCGTGACGCAGATGCTCGCCCTGCGCAAGGGCCGCCTGGAGTCGATGACCAACCATGGGACGGGCTGGGTGCGGATGGAGTACCTCGTGCCCGCGCGGGGGCTGATCGGCTTTCGCACGGAGTTCATCACCGAGACGCGCGGCACCGGCCTGCTCCACCACGTCTTCGAGCGCTGGGAGCCGTGGGCCGGCGACCTGCGGACCCGGCCCACCGGCGCGCTGGTGGCCGACCGCCGCGGCGCCACGGCGCAGTTTGCGCTCATGAACCTCCAGGAGCGCGGCACGCTGTTCGTCGGCCCGGGCGACGAGGTCTACGAGGGGATGGTCGTGGGCGAGAACGCCCGCGCGGACGACCTCGACGTCAACGCCGTCAAGGAGAAGCACCTGACCAACATCCGCTCCTCGACCTCCGACGTGCTCGTGCGCCTCGTGCCCCACCGGACGCTGTCGCTCGACCAGGCCCTGGAGTTTCTGCGCGAGGACGAGGCCGTGGAGGTCACCCCGCACGCCGTGCGGATCCGCAAGGTCGTGCTCGACAAGATCGGCCGGACGAAGGCCGCCCGCCGGACCCGCGAGCGGTCCACCGCAGCCTCGTAGCGCGCTAGTCGTCGCGGGGCGGCGAGGCGAAGACCAGGGCCTTGACCTCGGCGACCGAGGCGCCCCCGAGGCGCAGGGCGGTCTGGAAGCCCTCCGCGCCGAGCTCGCCGGCGTCGAGCTTGCGACGCACGGCGTTCAGCGCCGGGCGCTGCTCGTCCTCGACGGCATCCTGGCTGGCCTCGAGCAGGATGAAGTGGCGCGGGCGGCGCAGGGCCGAGGCCATCCGGGCAAAGCGCTCGCGCTCCGCCTCGTCGAGCCCCTCGACGGAGACGATGGTCGTCTCCCCGCCCTCGAGCCGCCTGCCCACGGCGGCGTCGAGCACGTCGGCGACGCGATCCTCGAGCTCGTCCTCGGGTACCCGGTCGGCGAGCAGGTCGCGGACCTTCTCCAGGGAGAGCACCGCACCCCGGCTCTTGACGACCCGCTCGATGAACTCCTCGCGCTCGGCCGGCGAGGCGGAGGCGATCAGGACGAGGCTGCCCGGGGAGTAACGCAGGCGGTCGGACGGGCGCAGGACCCGGCAGCGGACGCCGATGTCGGTCGGCCGTCGGGGAGCGCCATCGGGGCGAGGACGGTCAGACGACCACCCGGTCCGCTCGTCATGGCCGATCTTGACGTTGCGCGGGGGAAGGGTGGGCACCCCTTCACTATGCCGCCCCGATGGCCACGACCCGCTCGGAAGGCGGGTCGCAGCCATGCTGAGGATCAGACGCCGACGGGCTCAGGGGTGGAGATGCGCACGTCGAGGCGCACGCCCTCTGCGGTCAGCGCCCGGGTGCGGTAGGACGAGCGGGAGTGAGGCGCGTCACACTGCGCGGGCATGACCCGCATCGGTGTCGTCGACATCGGGACGAACTCCACCCGGCTGCTCGTGGTCGACGTGGAGGGCGGGCTGGTCCTCGCCCGCCACGAGCGCCGCTCGGAGGTCACCCGTCTCGGGCAGGGCGTCGACGCTTCCGGGCGGCTGGCCGAGGAGGCTATGGAGCGCGTGCGCGGGGCGCTGCGCCCCTACGTCGTGCGGATGGACGAGCTGGAGGCGGGGCGCCGGGTCGCCGTACTCACCAGCGCGGTCCGCGACGCGGAGAACGGCGCGGGCTTCGTCGCCGAGGTGCGCAACGGCTTCGGCCTCGAGGCGCGCACGCTCTCCGGGGAGGACGAGGCCCGGCTCACGTTCCGCGGCGCCACCTCCGAGCGTCCGCGCGACGACGACACGCCCCTCGTGGTCATCGACATCGGCGGGGGCTCGACGGAGATGGTGACCGGATCGAGCGGAGAGAAGGAGTGGGGCGCGTCCACGCAGATGGGGGTGGTACGGCTGACCGAACGCCATCTCCACACGGACCTGCCCCGCGCCCGGGAGATGGAGGCCCTCGCCGCCGACGCCGCGCAGATCGTCCACGCCGCCGCGCCGGAGGCGGTCCGCGAACGGGTCCGCGCGGCGGTCGCCGTGGCCGGGACGGCGACCTCGCTCGCGTCGATCGACCTGGCGCTCGAGCCCTACGACCCCGACCGCGTCCACGGCCATCGGCTCTCGCTCCGGCGCCTCGAGGAGCTGCTCG
>JBBSGJ010000221.1:0-3341 GCA_038254195.1 Solirubrobacterales bacterium | reverse complement strand
TGGATCGAGGCGGCGTCCAGAACGACGTCGTAGACGTCATGTCCCATATCGTGGGACTCCAGGGCCTCGGGGATCTTGATCTCAATGACGCTCATGCTCTGTCCAGTCTCTAGAAGTACGCGCGTTTGCGCTCGGTACGGAGACTGTAGCACAAAGATCCGTACCGACTCCACATCGTGCATACTTGTGTGTTCGATCTGAGCTCAAGCCAAGCGCTTGGCTCGACGGACGGGGTCGACGATGTCTTGGACAACCTCGCCAATCTCTTTCTGTGCGGGAAGCAGGAGATGGACTTCGTCGCCGTCCACCGCGCGAACCGGGGCGGCCGCTCAAGGGATCTGCATTGCAAAGCCGGGGCGTGCCCCCGGTTACTCGTAGGTCTCCCGGCCGGGATCTGGCCGGGCGGGTGCGGCTGCGGCTCGAGAGGTCAGGCGCGGGAGGCCGCGTGAAGAAGTCGTCGCCCACGCGCACCTGCCCGCCGCCAAATCTCTCGGCCTGGGCGTAGGAGCCGAACGGGGCCGTGTCCAGCGCTCCGACATGCATCTCTGCCGGTGCTCGCACGAACCATCAGCGGGCGATTCCTGCGGCTGAGTGGCGAGTTGCCCACCGTACCCCATGCGAAAGCCGCTCGTCGACCACCACCGCCCACGGCAGCCGGACCGGACGGGTCCCCCCGGGAGACTCAAGTGATGGCGCGGCGAGCCGGGGTGCCGGCACGGTTCCTCGTAGGTCTCCCGGGCGGGATCCGGCCGGGCCGCTGCTGCCGCGCGGCCGGGCTGGAGCGGGCGGGCGCTACGCCCCGGGCCCCGAGAAGAAGTCGTCGCCCACCCGCACCGTGCCCGCCGCCAGCGCCTCCGCCCGCAGCGTGTGCTCTTCGGTCCGCGCGATCGGGCCCGCGGCCAGCAGCTCGCGGTCGGCGTCCATCGGCGACCCGCCCAGAAACCGGTTGACGATCCGCGCGCACTTGCGGCCCTCGGCGATCGCCGTGACCACCAGCGACTGGCCCAGACGCGCGTCCCCGCACGCGAACACCCCGTCCTCGGACGTCGCGAACACCCGGGCGCGGACGTTCCCCCGCGAGTCCAGCGCGAGCCCGAGATCCTCGATCGGCCCCGACCGCTCCGGACCCGTGAAACCGATCGCGATCAACGCAAGCTGGGCGTCGACGACGAACTCCGACCCCGGCATCGGCGTCAGATCACGCGCGGAAGCACCGATGATGACCTTGCGGGAGTAGACCCTCCCCAACCGCCCGTCCTCGCCCGTGAACCCCATCACCTCGGCCCCCCAGCGGCGCGTGCCGCCCTCCTCCAGCGCGTACGTCGTCCGCGTGCGCTTGGGCGGCAGCGGCCACGGCGCCCGCGGATCGCGACCGTCGGGCGGCAGCGCCTGGTAGACGTCGAGCATCGTCACCGACCGCGCCCCCTCACGATGGGCGTTCGAGATGCAATCCATCCCCGTGTCCCCGCCGCCGATGACCACCACGTCCTTGTCACGCGCCGAGATCGCGGGATGGGCGAAATCAGACTCCAACGCCCCACGACCCTCCATCCGCGCCACCGCTCGGTTGCGCACGTACAGGTACTCCATCGCGAAATGGACCCCGTCGAGCTCCCGGCCCGGAACATCGAGCTCGCGATGCACCCGCGAACCCGTGGCCATCACCACGGCGTCGAACTCCTCGCGCAGATCGACGGTGGACACGTCGCGCCCCACGTCGACCCCGCAGCGCACTCCGATGCCCTCCTCCTCGAGCAGCGCCACCCGACGGTCGATCATCGCCTTGGGCAGCTTCGCGTCGGGCACCCCGAAGCGCATGAGCCCGCCCGCACCCTCGTCACGCTCGAAGACGACGACCTCGTGCCCCGACTTGTTCAGCTCGGCCGCGACCGCGAGCCCCGCCGGGCCCGAGCCCACCACCGCGACCCGGCGCCCGGAGCGCCGCGGCGGCGGCGCGGGCACGATCCACCCCTCGCTCCACGCCCGCTCGACGATCGCGAGCTCGATCTGCTCGATCGACACCGGGTCGGCGTTGATGGCCAGCACGCACGCCGACTCGCACGGCGCCGGACAGATCGAGCCCGTGAACTCCGGGAAGTTGTTCGTGAGGTGGAGCTGGTCCATCGCCTCCCGCCAGCGCCCGCGGTAGACGAAGTCGTTCCAGTCGGGGATGAGGTTGCCGAGCGGGCAACCCTCGTGGCAGAACGGCACGCCGCAGTCCATGCACCGCGCGCCCTGCTCCCGGAGCACGGGCTCGGGCTGGAGGTCGAAGTAGCGCCGGAAGTCCTGGACGCGCTCGCCCGGGTCGCGCTTGGCGAAGCCGACCCGCTCGACCTTCAGAAAGCCGCCGAGCTCGCCCATCACACGGGAACGGGATCGGTGGACTCCGCCGCCGCCTTCTCCTCCAGCGCACGCCGGTAGTCGCGCGGCATCACCTTCACGAACTCGCGCACGTGGGCGTCCCAGCCCGCCACGAGCCGCATGGCCACGGGCGAGCGCGTGCGCTCCTGGTGCTCGACCACAAGGTCGCGGACCAGTGCCTCGTCGTGCTCGTCGAGCGCCTCGAGGTCCACGAGCTCGGGGTTGCAGCGCGGGCCGAAGACGCGGTCGGGGTCCCATACGTAGGCGATCCCGCCGCTCATGCCCGCCGCGAAGTTCCGGCCGGTCGGACCGAGGACCACGACCCGGCCGCCCGTCATGTACTCGCAGCCGTGATCGCCCACGCCCTCCACCACCGACGAGGCGCCAGAGTTGCGCACCGCGAAGCGCTCCCCGGCCAGCCCCCGGAAGAACGCCCGCCCGCCCGTGGCGCCGTAGAGCACCGTGTTGCCGACGATGACGTTCTCCTCGGCGCGGTAGCCCGCGGACTCGGGCGGGCGCACGACGACGATCCCGCCGGACAGGCCCTTGCCCGCGTAGTCGTTCGTCTCGCCCTGCAGGTGGAGGGTCACGCCCGACGCGAGCCACGCCCCGAAGGACTGACCCGCCGAGCCGCTCAGATCGACGCGGATCGTTCCCTCGGGCAGCCCCTCGGGCCCGTAGCGGCGCGCGATCTCCCCCGAGAGCACGCCGCCCACCGCGCGATGCACGTTGCGCACCTGGCGCTCCACCCGGACCTTCTCGCCGACATCCAGAGCCGCCCTCGCCTCCTCGACGATCCCCCAGTCGAGGTGGTCGTCCAGGACGCGCGGCGGCGCGCCCACGCAGCGCCGGGGCACCTCGGGGTCCACGTCGGGCATCGCCAGGACGGCCGAGAGGTCGACCCCGCGCGCCTTCCAGTGGTCGATCGCCTCGTCGGCCACGAGCAGGTCGGCGCGACCGATGAGCTCGGCGAACGTCCT
>JBBSGJ010000220.1:0-3379 GCA_038254195.1 Solirubrobacterales bacterium | reverse complement strand
TGTCCTCGGCGAGGGCCTCCTCGACATCGGGCTCGCCCGACCAGCGCCCGAGCTCGGCGGGGTCGAGCCCCGCCTCCCGCGCCGCTCGGGCGATGAGCTCCGGGTCGTCGAGCAGCCCGCCGGCCATGGTCAGCACCCGCAGGCGCCGCAGGAGGGCCTCCGCGTCGCCTGGCGCCCGGAGCCGCGCGGCGACCACCGCGCGGCAGGCGGGCTCGCTCGCGGCCATGCGCGGGCGCTCGCGCGGGTCGATGGGCATGTCGAAGCGCCGCTGGAGCGTGCGCAGACCGGTCGAGAGCTTCCCGGGGGTGAAGCCCTTCGCCAGGTACTCCTCGGGGGAGGAGGACAACACGACCATGCGGTCCTCCCACCCGAGCGCGTCGCCGTAGAGCCAGCGCAGCGCCAGACGCGAGGGCTCGGCCGAGAACGCCCAGGGGCAGGCGGGATCGGTGAAGTGGCGGATGCGCAGCACGCTCACGCCCGGACGAGCTTCTTGTAGGTGATGCGGTGGGGGCGATCGGCCTCGGCGCCGAGCTGCTCGCGGCGCCAGGACTCGTAGGCCTCGAAGTTCCCCTCGTACCAGGTGACCTGGGAGTCGCCCTCGAAGGCCAGCACGTGGGTGGCGATGCGGTCGAGGAACCAGCGATCGTGGGAGATGACCACCGCGCAGCCGGCGAAGTCGAGCAGCGCCTGCTCGAGCGCGCGGAGGGTGTCCACGTCGAGGTCGTTCGTGGGCTCGTCGAGCAGCAGGACGTTCCCGCCCGAGCGCAGGAGCTTGGCGAGGTGCACCCGGTTGCGCTGACCGCCGGAGAGCGCGCCGACCTTCTGCTGCTGGTCGGACCCCTTGAAGTTGAAGCCGCCTACGTACGCGCGCGAGCTCTGCTTGCGGTCGCCCACCTGGATCTGCTCCGACCCGCCGGAGATCTCCTCCCAGACGGTCTTCTCGGGATCGAGCGTGTCGCGGGCCTGGTCGACGTAGGCGAGCGCGACGGTCTCGCCGACCCGGAGCGTGCCGTCGTCGGGCGACTCCTGCCCGGTGATCATCCTGAACATGGTCGTCTTCCCCGCGCCGTTCGGGCCGATGACGCCGACGATGCCGCCCCGGGGCAGGGAGAAGGACAGGTCCTCGATGAGGAGCTTCTCGCCGAAGCCCTTCGTGAGGTCGTTGGCCTCGACCACGGTGTCCCCGAGCCGGGGGCCGGCGGGGATGTGGATCTGGACCGAGTCGAGTGAGACGTTGCGATCCTGGGCGAGGAGGTTCTCGTAGGCGGTCAATCGGGCCTTCGGCTTGGAGCGCCGCGCGGGGGCGGACAGGCGGACCCACTCGAGCTCCTGCTGGATTGTCCTCTGCCGTGAGGACTCCGCCTTTTCTTCCGTCTGCAGGCGCTTCTGCTTCTGCACGAGCCAGCCCGAGTAGTTGCCCTCGTAGGGGATGCCGCGGCCGCGGTCGAGCTCGAGGATCCAGCCCGTGACGTTGTCGAGGAAGTAGCGGTCGTGGGTGACGATCACGACGGTCCCCGCGTACTCCTGGAGGTGGCGCTCGAGCCAGGCGACGGACTCGGCGTCGAGGTGGTTCGTGGGCTCGTCGAGGAGCAGGAGGTCGGGCACGCTGAGCAGGAGGCGGCAGAGGGCGACCCGCCTGCGCTCTCCGCCCGAGAGGGTGGTGACGTCGGCGTCGGACGGCGGGAGCCGGAGGGCGTCCATCGCCGTGTCGAGCATCGTGTCGAGGTTCCACGCGTCGGCGGCGTCGATCTCGTCCTGGAGGCGGGAGAACTCCTCGGCCGTCTCCTCCGTGTAGTTCATGGACAGCTCGTTGAAGCGGTCGAGCAGCGTGCGGAGGTGCTGGACGCCCTCCTCGACGTTGCCGCGAACGTCCTTGCCGGCGTCGAGGTCCGGCTCCTGCTCGAGGATGCCGACGCTGGCCCCGGGGGCGAGCAGGGCGTCACCGCGGTAGTCGGTGTCCCTCCCCGCCATGATCCGCAGGAGCGTCGACTTGCCCGAGCCGTTGTAGCCGAGCACGCCGATCTTCGCCCCGGGGAGGAAGGCGAGCGTGACCTCTTTGAGCACCTCCTTGTCCGGCGGGAAGGACTTGGTGAGGCGGTGCATCGTGTAGACGTACTGGTGGGCCACGCGATGCAGGGTAGGACGGGACCCGCGCGGGCCGCTCCCCGGCCCGCCGCCGCGCGGCTCCCCGGCCTACCCTTCACACGGTGCCCCGGATCCTCGACGTCGAGCAGTCCGCGCTCCTGCTGGAGATCGAGCCGCCCTTCGACAAGCGTGGCGTGCAGCTCGCCCGCCGGCGCCAGGCCAAGCGCTGGCATCCGGACATCGCGCCCCCCGGGCGGCGTCAGGAGCACGAGCGCCACCTCCAGGCGATCAACGAGGCCGCCGACCAGCTCGAGGAGCTCGCCGAGCAGTCGCGTGGCGGGTCGGTGTCGCGCAACGCGGTCCGTGTCTCCGCCGCGGCGGCGCGCAAGGCCCGCGAGGAGGCCGGACGCCGCAACTACGAGGCCGAGCAGCGTGCCCGCGCGCACGCCGCCGAGCGCTCGACGCACGACCCCTTCGGCGCGCGCACCCCCGACCACTCGGTCGTCCACCGCTACGCGCGCTGCCTCTCCTACCCCGAGTGGGGCGTCGGCTCGGTGACCGGCATCTACTTCTCGGGCGAGGGCGACGACGTCCAGCAGTGGGCACGCGTCACCTTCGGAGTGGGGATCCGCACGGTCCCCGCCGGCTCCCTCCAGTTCGTGGACTTCAGCACGCCCGACGCTGCGGCCAACCGCGTCGAGCGCTTCATGACCGCGGCCCAGCATGCGCTCGCCGAGGGGAACGCGGCGCTCGCCGCCCAGCGCCTGATCTACGCGCGCGACGCGGATCCCACCAACGCGATCGTGCTGCGGCTGCTGACCTCGGCCTTCTGGCAGGCGGGCAACCTCCCGGCCGCGGCGCGCTCCGTCCGCGACTGGGCGCGCATCGAGGGCGAGCGGCCGGCACCGCACCGCACCGCCTCGCGCATCTACGAGGACATGGGGTCGCTTGCGCTCGCGCTCGACGCGGCGGGACGGATGGTGCGCGTCGCGCCGCGGGACGCCTCGGCGTGGGAGCGCCGCGGGCGCCTGCGCTTGCGCAACGATGACCGCGACGGGGCGATCAGCGCGCTCGAGCGCGCGCGCGACGCGGGCCCGACCGAGGAGGGTCTGCTCGATCTCGCGCTCGCCCTGCACCTCGCGGGGGATGTGGGCGGGGCGGTCGCGGCGGCCGAGGCGGCGACGCGGCTCGGGCCCGACTCGCCCGCCGCCTGGAGTCGCTACGCCCACGCCCTCGCCCGGACCGAGCGCCGGTCGGACACGCTGGCCGCGGCCGAGCGCGCGCTCGCCCTCGG
>JBBSGJ010000219.1:0-3530 GCA_038254195.1 Solirubrobacterales bacterium | reverse complement strand
GGCATCCAGGCGGCGGGCGACGGCCACGGCGCGCTGTTGCGACGCCAGTACCGGACGGAGATCCGCGGCGCGCGGACGAGCCCGGAGGAACTGCGCGAGGCGATCGCCGGCGACCTGGGGGCGATGATGCCGCGTGCGTTCGGGCCGTTCGAGAAGACGTCGGGCGACGGGCACCGGCTCTCGACGGGCGATGAATACGTCGTCCGGATGCCCGGCCCGTGGAACGGCCCCGTGAGGGTCGTGGGGACCACCAGGACCTCCTTCCGCCTCGCGACGCTGGAGGGCCATCTCGAGGCCGGGCAGATCGAGTTCCGAGTGAGCCCGGCCCCGGGCGTCATCGTCTTCGCGATCGAGTCGTGGGCGCGCAGCGGCAACCGCCTCGCCGACCTCCTGTACTCGCGCCTGCGCATGGCGAAGGAAGTCCAGCTGAACATGTGGACGTCGGTCATCGAGCGGGTCGTCGAGCGCTCGGGCGGGAAGATGGAGGGAGGCATCGTCGTCACGACACGGCGCGTGGACGCGCCACGAAGCGACGGCTCCGAGCCCGGAGGGCTCGACGGGATGCTCGACCGCGCCGTGAACTTCGACCCGGCCCGCGCGGCCGAGGAGGACTACCGCGGGTGGCACGTCGACGACATGGTCGCCCGCCTCCCGGGCGAGCCCAGCGGCGACCCGGCGCCCGGTGGGAGCTGGGAGACCGCGCGCCGGCTCCTGATCGACTACCAGGTCGCGGACCCGGCCGTGGTCCGGGCCGGCTACCGCCCCGGAGACGAGCTCGCCGGGCGCACCATGGTCCTCACGGTCCGCTTCGGCCTGATCCGCCTCCGCGTCGGGGTGCGGGTCGGCGAGGTCTACGACGAGCTGCGTACGGTCGAAGGCGTCCGGGCGCGGGTGTTCGGCTGGTCCTACCGGACGCTCGAGGGCCACTTCGAGCGGGGCGAGATGCACTACGAGGTGTGGAAGTGGCTCGAGAGCGGGGACGTGGAGTTCCGTCTGCATGCCTTCTCGCGCCCCGCCGTCACCGGCCCGCTCATCCCCCGGCTCGGCTTCCGTCTCGTCGGCCGCCCTCGACAGCTCGCCTTCTACCGCGACGTCTGCCGGCGCATGCGCCGCATCACCGAGGCAGAGCTCGAGATGCGGCACATGCGCCGCTGAGAGCGCACCGGCCCTCTAGGTCGTCTTCTGCTCCTTGGGCGCGTCGCGCGCGTCGAGCTGGATCTCGCGGTCGGCGCCCTCCACCCCGGCGTCGAGCTCGCGTGACCGCTCCCGCTCGGAGTTGAGCTCCGCGCCCAGCAACAACGCGCAGTTGGTGATCCACAACCACACCAGGAAGGTCACCACCCCCCCGAGCGCACCGTAGGTCTTGTTGTAGGAGCCGAAGTTCGCCACGTAGAACGCGAACGCCACCGAGGCCAGCAGCCAGAGCACGAGTGCGAAGATCGCCCCCGGCGTCACGAACGAGAACTTCGGGAGCCTCACGTTGGGCGTCGCGTAGTACAGGACGGCGAACATGAGCAGGACGATCACCACGAGGACCGGCCACTTGGCGATGTTCCACACCGAGACCGCCGTGGAGCCGACGCCGAGGGGCTTGGCCACCGCGGAGACGACCGGGCCGGTGAGCACGAGGCTCAGGGCCACGAGGACGACAAGGAGCAACAGGACGAGCGTGACGAGCATCTGCAGCGGCCGGAGCTTCCAGAACGGTCGGCCCTCGGGCGTCTCGTAGATGACGTTGGACGCCCGCATGAACGCTCCGATGTAGCCCGACGCCGACCACAGCGCAGCGGCCAGGCCCACGATCAGCAGGATGCCGGCCGCGCTCTTCTGCATCGTGATCGACTTGATCGGGCCCGCGAACGTGTCGGCCGCCGACTTGGGCCCGATGCTCGTGACGATGTCGGTCACCTTCATCGTGATCGTCTGCGGGTCACCGACCAGCCCGATGAGCGCCACCAGCGCGATGAGCGCCGGGAACATCGCGAGGACCCCGTAGTAGGTCAGGGCGGCCGCCCAGTCGGTCATGTTGTCCTCGGAGAACTCCGTGAACGTCCGCTTGATCGTCGGAAGCAGGCCGGTCTTGGTGTCGACGCCCTGCGGGCGGTAGTCCGCCCGGCGCCCGGGACCGTCCTTGTTGATGTTCTCGGGGTCCGCCCCGTCGCCCGGGCGGTTCCCCGCCTTCACGGCGGCGGGCTGGTCATTCTTGGCCATGGAGCTCCTCGGTCGTTTTCAGTCGGACTCGGGGCGTTCCTCACCGGGCCACTCGCCGGTGCCGCGCGCGTACGCGTGACGCAGGCCGTGGTCGGTGAGGCCCTTGACGAGGCGGAAGATCGCGCCCTGCACGAGCAGGGCGAGCACGAGCTTGCGCCGGTCGATCTCGCGGTGCTTGGCCTCCGGGGCGTCCTCGTCGTCGAACTTGTCCCAGATCGCGTCGAAGATCTTCTTGCCCACCTGCCCGGCGAGGAGGCCGACGCCCAGGGAGAGCGGGGTGAAGATGGTCTTCATCCGCGCCCCCCGAACAGGATGCGCCCGACGAGCAGGCCGGCGACGAAGCCCCCGGCCACGCCGGTGTGGACGGGGTTCTCCTGCGCCTTGGCCTTGACCTGCTGCGCACCGGCGCTCGCACCGCCGCCGCCGCCCCCCCCGCCTGCGGATCCCGACGTGGCGCCCTTCGCCTTGCCCAGGAGCTCGTCGCGCTTGTCGCGCACGGTCCCCTTGGCCTCCTCCACGCGCTCCTGCGCGCGGGCCTTGACGTCGGCCTTGGCCGCGAGCGCCTCGGCGGTGTCGCCGAGCTGGTCGCGCGTCTGCGCGATGTCGCGCTCGATCTCCGCGGGCCCGCGCTGCTCCTCGTTCTCACTCATCGCCGTCCCTCCTGCGCGCGCTGCTTCGTCACCTCGACATCCTCCTTGACGTTCTGCACGGCACGCTCGGGCACGGGCGGCCCGGCCTGCTGGACCTTCTTCTTGCCCATGAGCGCGAGCCCCCCGGCGACGGCGAGTAGCACCACGGCGACGATGAGCGCCGCGAGCCAGCCGGCGATCGCCGTGGCGAGCACGAGGATCACCGCCGCCACGAGAGCGCCGACGCCGTAGAGCGCGACGAGACCGGCGGCGCCGAACATCCCACCGCCGATGGCCGCCCGCTTGCCCTTCTCGGTGAGCTCGACCTTGGCGAGCTCGATCTCCTGCCGTACGAGCGCGGACGTCTGGTCGGAGAGCTGCTTGACCAGCTCTGCGACCGACGCGTCCTGAGCGCCCTGATCGGTGTGGTTCGACATGGGGCTAGCCGTCCCTCCGCGTGTCGCCCTCGACCTCGACCTGCTCCTTGCGGACCTCGTCGGCGACGGTGTGCTCGTCCGTGACCTGGTCCTTGCCGAGGCGCACGCGCTCCTTCGGGACGACCACCTTGTCGGCGACTGCCTGCTCCTCGTGGAGCACCACCTCGTGGGTGTCCTCGGTCAGCTCGGGACCGCTGGTCGCGTCGTCGATGTTGGCGTCGGTGATCGGCTCGCGCTCGATCCGAACCTGCTC
>JBBSGJ010000218.1:0-3571 GCA_038254195.1 Solirubrobacterales bacterium | reverse complement strand
GGTCCCGCTCGAGTAGAGGACCCAGAGCGGGTGCGCGAAGGGGAGCTCGGTGAACTCGAGGGTCGTGTCCGGGTCACCGAGAAAGCCCTCGGCCCAGCCGCTGTCCTCGAGGTAGCCGAGCTCGACGAGCTCACCGCCGGTCTCCTGTGCGATCCCCCGCACGACCTCCCGGCGGTCGAACGCCCTCCCGCCGTAGCGGTAGCCGTCCACTGCCAGCAGCACCTTGGGCTCGATCTGCGCGAAGCGGTCCACGACCGAGCGGGCGCCGAACTCCGGCGCGGCCGACGACCAGATCGCGCCGATCGACGCGCAGGCGAGGAACGCGGCGACGGTCTCGGGGATGTTCGGCAGGTAGGCGGCGACGCGGTCCCCGCGCTCCACGCCCCGCTCCCGGAGCCCGGCGGCGATCCGGGCGGTCAGCGTCTCGAGCTCACCCCAGGTCATCTCCGCCAGCTCGCGGTGCTCGGCGGCGTGGCGGATGGCGACGTCCTCGGGGTTGCGGCCGCGGAAGACGTGGCGGGCGTAGGAGAGCTCCGCCCCCGGGAACCACTCGGTCCCGGGCATGTCGCGCGATCCGAGCACCGCGGAGGGCTCCGTGGCCGCCTCGACCGAGAAGAAGTCCCAGATCGAGCGCCAGAAGCCCTCGAGGTCGGACACCGACCAGGCCCACAGCGCCCGATAGTCCGCGTGGCCCTGCTCGCGCATGTACCGCGTCAGCACCGCGCGCTCCACCGCCTGGGGCGAAGGCGTCCACAGCGGCTCGGGCGGGCGCACTGCGTCAACCTATAGGGATGTCACCCTCTGCCCAAGAGCTCCTCGACGTCGCGCGGGAGGCGGCCGCGGCCGGCGGCGCCGAGCTGCTCGCGCGCTTCGGCGGGCGCCAGGCCGCCCTGAGTGCGAAGACCACGCCGACCGATCCGGTGGGGGAGGCCGACCTCGCCGCCGAGGAGGTGATCCGCGGCGTGCTCGCCCGGCGCCGCCCGGGGGACGCGGTGCTCGGAGAGGAGGGGGGCGGCGGGGCCGCCGGCGCGTCGGGCCTGCGCTGGGTGGTCGACCCGCTGGACGGGACGGTCAACTACCTGTTCGGGATCCCGCAGTGGGCGGTGTCCGTCGCCTGCGAGGACGACGAGGGCGCGCTGGCCGCCGTGGTCCTCGACCCCGTCCGGGGGGAGGAGTGGACGGCGACGCGCGACGGGCCGGCCCGGCTGGGTGAGGACGCGCTGCACCGGCCGGAGCCGACCCCGCCCATCCCGCTCGCCCACGCGCTGGTGGCGACCGGCTTCGGGTACGCCCCGGAGGTCCGGGCCGTGCAGGGGCCCATCGTGGCGCGACTGTTGCCGCGCGTGCGCGACGTGCGCCGGCTCGGCTCGGCCGCGCTCGATCTCGCGTGGACGGCGGCCGGTCGCTACGACTCGTACTTCGAGCGCGGCGTGCAGCCGTGGGACGTCGCCGCCGGGCGGTTGATATGCGTCCGCGCGGGGCTCGCGGTGCGGGAGCTCGCGGCCGCCCCACCGCAGGGCGCGGGGATCCTCGTCGCCCCGCCCGCGCTCGTGGACGAGCTCGCGGGCCTGATCTAGCCCTGCTTCTGGTAGAAGACGTCCTCGGGTCGGATGCGGATGATGACCCGCGTCTCGCCGGGCTGGCGGAAGGGGTACTTGTCCTGCCCGATGTACTTCTGGGTCAGCTTGTCGATGTGCTCGTCGGCGTCGTAGGTGGAGCGCTCGTCGACCACCCCGCGGATCGAGACGTACTCGTAGGGGTTGTCCGCCGCGGGAACCGTGCACGTGCAGCGCGGGTCGCGGTCGAGGTTCGCGGGCCAGTTGCGGCCCTCGGCCGAGTTGACGACGACGCGCTCGCCGTCGGTGTCGACCCACACGACGTTCGCCTGGACCGAGCCGTCGGGGCGCAGGGTGGAGATCGTGCAGAAGTTCTTGCCCTCCAGGAGGGCGCGGGCGGGAGCATCGAGCGCGGGCATGGCATCAAGATAGGTTGCCCGGGTAAGACGCGGCCTCGCCTGCGGCCGGCGGCCCGCGCCCCTCGTGCGCAGTTCCTCGGCCTGACCCTCCGGGTAGGCCGCCGCGGAGGTCGGTCCGTACGAGGAGAGGGGACCATGGAGCGCGAGGAGGAGCAGTCGGCGGCCGAGAAGGCCAAGCAGGAGACGGAGGTGCGCGAGGAGGCCACCCAGGAGGTGTGCCGAGGCCAAGCTCGGCCCGAGTGAGCAGTCGTGGCAATGCCGGCTGCGACAATCTCAGAGCGCGGCGGTGGTGGAACGGTATACACGATGGACTCAAAATCCATTGCCCGTGAGGGCTTGCGGGTTCGAATCCCGCCCGCCGCATGATCGGGCCGGCAGCTCAGGCCGAGGACGCGGACACGGCGCCGCGCCGCCCGCCGTCGTCCACGCCGCCGTGTGCCTCGTCCGCGTAGACCTCGACCTCGACGTTCCAGCTCTGGCGGAAGCCCTGCATGGAGAAGGCGAGGAGCAGGACCTGGACGGGAACGATCACGAGGGTGATGAGCCCCAGCAGATCGGCGTCGGCCCGGGGCCGCCCAGGAGCGACTCCGGTGAGGCGAAGCCGACCCTGTCGCGCTGGAACCACGCCGGCCCCGCGACCGCGGCGAAGATGCCGAGGACGATCGCCAGCGCGGCGGCGAGCGGCAGGACGCCGCGGTTCCAGCGGGCGACGTAGGCGACGAGCACGGCCTGGGCGCCGACGAGCTTGCTCCAACCGCCTATGCCCACGACGACCATCAGGGCGATGGAGACCAACAGCAGCAGGATCACCACCGCCTTCGTGGTCTTGGACGACGCCTTCCGGCGGTTGGGCCGGTCGATGGTGTACTCCCGCGGCGCGACCCTGCTCTTGTGCGGCATCCGGGAAAGTTACCCTGCCCCTGAGATGGGTGCGACACCACGCGCGGGCGTGGCGGAATCGGCAGACGCGCCGGGTTTAGGTCCCGGTGGGCCTCACGGCCCGTGGGGGTTCAAGTCCCTCCGCCCGCATCGACTCGGGTTCGGACAGGGCCTACGATTCTCTTTGAGGGGCAGTAGCTCAATCAGGCAGAGCGCCGGTCTCCAAAACCGGAGGTTCCAGGTTCGATCCCTGGCTGCCCCGTGAATCCGTCCGCCTGCGCTGCGAACATGTGTTCGTGGGGCAGGACGGCGATGAGACGAAGCGTTGCGGCCGCTGCGGGCTCGAGTACGACGCTCGCGAGTTCGTCTGGCGGCGGAGTCGCGGGACGTGGGGCTCACCATTGCCGCGCTTGCCGCGCCGCCTACGGAAAGGCTCACTATGCGGCTAACCGCGAGCTCTACAAGGAGCGGGCGACGGCGCAGAAGCAGCGCTGGCGCCATGAGCGGACGCTGCTCCTCTTCGAGCACTTCGCCGCGAACCCGTGCCGCGACTGCGGTGAGACCGACCCGGTCGTCCTTGATCTGGACCATCTGCGCGACAAGAGCTTCAACATCGGGGACCAGCTCGCGTACCGGAGCTGGGAGAGCATCCTCGAGGAGATGGCAAAGTGCGAAGTCGTCTGCGCGAACTGCCACCGTCGCCGCACCGCGCGTCGT
>JBBSGJ010000217.1:0-3601 GCA_038254195.1 Solirubrobacterales bacterium | reverse complement strand
CCTACTCCGACTGCGCCCTCTCGCTCCTGCGCCGTCCGGCCGAGGAGCTCCGCGAGCTCGTCTCGGACGCCGTGTGGATCCGCCTGGCCCAGGGGATGGCCGACTGCCTGGGGATCGTCGCCCGGATCCTCGCCGAGCTCGACATCGCGGACCCCGATCTCGTGGCGAACCTCCTCTACACCCAGTCCCTGGGCATGATGCAGCTCGCCCGCCTCGGGGTCGGCGTCCGCGAGGCCGCCCCGGGCGTCCCCGGCGCGTTCGGGGTCGCCCCCGCCGTCGTGCGCGATGCCTGCGTGAAGAGCGCGCTGGCCTTCGTCGGCGCCTGAGCGCGCGCGCCTAGCCTCCCTCGCCGTGGCGAGGAAGGCCGCTCCTCCGGTGGTGGTCCTGGCCGCCGCGGCCCTCGCGGTCGGCGGGCTGTCGCTCCTCTGGGCCTCCATCCCCCAGTTCGACCCGTCGGGATGGCTGCTGTGGGGACGCGGGCTGCTCGGGTTCGGCTTCCGGACGAGCGTCTACCCGTCCTGGAAGCCGCTGCCGGGGCTCATGTCCGCGCCGCTCGCGCTGACGGGCGGAGCGGCGCCGGCGCTGTGGCTCGTGATCGTCCGGGCCGCCGTGGTCGTCCTCGCGGTGGCGGTCTTCCGCGTGGCCCGGCGCTGGGGAGGCACCGCCGGCGGCCTGTTCGCCCTCGCCGGCCTCGCCTTCGTCCCCCGCCTCGTCGAGACGGCGGCGTGGGGCGACGCCGAGCCGCTCGTGGCCGCGCTCGTGGTCGGCGCCGTCGAGCGTCACCTCGCCGGGCGATCCCGTCAGGCCCTCGTCCTGCTCGGGCTGGCGAGCCTGGGTCGCCCCGAGGTGTGGGCGCTGCTGGCCCTCTACGCCGCGTGGCTGGCCCGGCGCGAGCCCCCGGCGCGTCGTGCCGTCGCACTCGTCGTCGCCTCCGTACCGATCCTGTGGTTCGGCGGCGACTGGATCGGCTCCGGCGACCCGTTCCACGGCTCGGTGCTCGCCAAGCTGGCGGTGGGCCCGAACGGCACGCCGGACTCGAGCGTCCTCGTCTCGGCGGTGCTCGGCTACGCGGTCGACGCCGCGTCGCCGGTGTGGCTGGGCGTCGCCCTCCTCGCCCTCGCGCCCTTCGCCCGCGCGCGGCGCGAGGCCCTCGTGCTCCTCGCCGCCGTCCTGATCTGGGTGGCCGCCGTCGTCTTCCAGGCCGCGCAGGGCTATCCGATCGAGGCGCGCTTCCTCATTCCCGCCGGTGTCCTCGTGTGCGTGCTGGCCGGCGCAGGGCTCGGCGCGCTCCTCGCCCGGATCGGCCCCCGCCCGCGTCGCGTGGTGACGGCGCTCGCGGTCGCCGCGGTGGCCGTATCCGCCGTGGCCGAGCGACCCGGGCTCGCGGGGGAGATCGACCGCGTCGACGCCTACGAGCTCGGGGCCGAGCAACTGGACCGCGCCGTCGCCGCGGCGGACGCGCTCGGCGTGCTCGCGCACTGTCACGTCACGACCTGGCACCCCTACCAGGCCCGCCTGGCCTGGGACCTCGACCGGTCGACCACCGCGACGAGCCTCCCCCGCGCGGTGGGGGTGGCGTTCGAGCGCCCGGGCGTGGTCGACGGGCGGCTGCTCCGCTTCCTGGACGGGCAGGGCGACCGGGTGCGGGTCACCCGGTCGCGGCTGCCGATCCCGGGGCCGTGGACCCTGCTGCGGCTCGACTCGGAGCCGGACGGCAGCGGCGACGTCCGCTGCCGCGCTTCGTTTCGGTAGCCGGAGGTTCTCGCTCGCTAGGGGTGCCGGAGTGGAGGGCACCGCTCGGCGAAGCCGAGTGGTCTAATGGCCGCCGGAGGCGGGTCCCCAGTCGCGAATAGCGACACATAGTCCTACCGGCCGCGGCGCCGGCGCGGCCGGGCCCCGGGGTGCGCAGGCCGGACGGGGCGGCGCGGCGCCGTCTCGCCGTGCAGCCCGAGCTCGGAGGCGATGCGCCCCATCTCGCGCGACTGGTCGGCGGTGACGAAGGTGATTCCCACCCCCGTCCGCCCGGCGCGGCCCGTACGGCCCACGCGGTGGACGTAGCCGTCGCGGTCCTCGGGGGCGTCGAAGTTGATGACGTGGGTGATGTCGTCGACGTCGATCCCGCGCGCGGCCACGTCCGTGGCCACGAGGGTGTCGACCTCGCCGTCACCGAAGCGCCGCAGCGCCTTCTCGCGCTGGGCCTGGCTCTTGTCGCCGTGCATCGCGAGCGCCTCGAGGTCCCGCGCGCGCAGGCGCTTGACCAGGCGGTCGGCCCCGCGCTTCGTGCGCACGAAGACGAGCGTGCGGCCGCGGGGCTCGAGGCCGAGCTCGTCGACGAGGGCGTCGAGCTTGTGCTCGTGCAGGACGTCGCGGAACCGATGCTCGACCTGGACACGGTCCTCGACGGGCGCGCGGCGCTCGTGGCGCCGGGGGTCGCGCGTGTAGAGCGCGGCGATGCGCCCCGCCTCCCCCTCCAGCGTCGCCGAGAAGAACAGGGTCTGGCGGTCGGCGGGGATGAGGGAGACGATCCGGTCGACGGGCGGGCGGAAGCCCATGTCGAGCATCCGGTCGGCCTCGTCGAGGATGAGGACGCGGATGCGGTCGAGCCGCACGTCGCCGCGGGCGATGAGGTCCTCGAGGCGCCCGGGGGTAGCCACGAGGATATGCGAGCGCGGCGCCAGCCGGGCCTGCTTGGTGATCCCCGCGCCGCCGTAGACCGCGCAGATCGACAGCGCGCGGGCGTGGGCGAGGGGCTCGAGCGCCTCGACGATCTGGGAGGCGAGCTCGCGCGTCGGGACGAGGACGAGCGCCGCCGGGCGCGGGTCCTCGGCGCGCAGGCGCTCGACGAGGGGGATCCCGAAGGCGAGGGTCTTGCCCGAGCCCGTGGGGGACTTGACGAGCACGTCGCGCCCGGCGCGGACGTCGGGGAGGACCATCTCCTGGACGGGGAAGGGGGTGGTGACGCCGTGGGCGGCGAGCGCGCGCACGACGACGGGGGACACGCCGAGATCGGCGAAGGACTGCGTGGACATCGAAAGGCTCCTGGCGGAAGATCCGGGGAGATTCAGAAGGGCCCGGACCGCTGACGCTGCCTAGGAAACGACGAACCTCACGGGCGACGGCGCCGCCCATGGACGGAAACCGTAGCAGTGCACGGCGACGATGCGTGGGAGGGTGCGCGGCGCGTAAACTCCGCTTACCGGATCGATGAAGAACCTGATCACCATGCGTTGACCTCCTCCGCATCCCTCCGCTCGGAGCCCCTAACCGACCTCGACACCGGCCTGGAGGGGCTGCCCGAGGCCGCGCTCGCGCTCGACGCCGCCGGGCGCATCGCGTCGGTCAACGTACTCGCCTCCGAGCTCGTGGGCCACCGGCGCGAGGAGCTCGCGGGGGCGCCCATCGAGCGCATCGTCGGTGATACCGGCCCGCTCCGCGCCCTGCTCGCCGCGGGCGAGCCCGTGTCGCGCCGGATCGTGCGGCTCGAGGGCCGCCGGGCCGACGGCGTGCCCTTCGCGTTCGAGGCGAGCGTCGCCGTCACCGTCGACGACAAGGGGTGCCCCGGTGCGCTCTGCCTGCTGCGCGAGCTCGGCCACCACGACCT
>JBBSGJ010000216.1:0-3603 GCA_038254195.1 Solirubrobacterales bacterium | reverse complement strand
CGGGGCGCTCACGGCGATCCGGAAGTTCTCCCGCGTCCCCGTCCTGCTGCTCACCGCCCACGCCTCCGAGCGCGACGAGGAGCGCGGTCGGCGCGCGGGGGCCGACGCCTTCCTGGCCAAGCCGTTCGGCGCGGAGGCGTTCGGGCGCGTGATCGCCGGCCTGCTCGGAGCCGGCGTCCCGTAGGAGTATGTGTCGCTAGGCCACGACCTCCACACCCACGAGGTCCTCGGCCCCGGCCGCGCCCTCGCCTTCGACCGACAGCACCGCCTGCAGCGCGGTGACCGCGACCGCGAGCTCGTCGCGGTCGGGCTCGCGGGTGGTGAGCTTCTGGAGCTGGAGCCCGGGCCACATGACCGAACGGACCCACGCCTTCCCGCGGTTGCGGCCGGCCCACTTGATCACCTCGAAGGAGAGGCCGGCGATGAGCGGCACGCCGAGGATCCGCGTAGCCACGAGCAGGTACCAGGCGGGCAGCCCGATCGGGGCGAAGACGAAGATCGCGACGATCATGACGATGAGCAGGAAGCTCGTCCCGCACCGGGGGTGCAGGCGGGAGTAGCGCTCGGCGCGCTCGGGGACGAGCTCGTCGCCCGCCTCGTAGCAGGCGATCGCCTTGTGCTCGGCGCCGTGGTACTCGAAGACCCGCCGCAGGTCACGCAGGCGCGAGAGCAGCAGCAGGTAGCCGAGGAAGAGCGCCGTGCGCAGCACGCCCTCCACGAGCCAGAACAGAAACGAGGAGTGGAGCTGATCCTTGATCAGCGACGTCGCGGTCACGGGCACCACGAAGAACAGCCCGACGGCCAGCGCGAGCGCGGCGACGATCGTCCCCGCCCAGGCGGCCTTGGAGAGCTCCTGGGGCTCCTCGCCCTCGGCCACGAGCTGGGCGTTGGCCGAGATCTGCAGCGCCGAGAACCCGATCTTCAGAGACTCCCCGAGCGCCACGACGCCGCGGATCACGGGGAGCCGCAGCACCCGGTGGCGCTTGAGCCACGAGGTCAGCGGAAACGAGGTGAGCTCGATCCGGTTGGTCTCGGGCACGCGGACGGCGACCGCCCACGTGGAGACCCCGCGCATCATCACGCCCTCGAGGACGGCCTGCCCCCCGACGGGCGCGTCCCGGGAGGCCATGAGCCGCCCGTCGGGAGCCCGGGCACCACCGGCGAAGCCGGTGATCGACTCCTGAGGAATCGGCCCGCCCCCCGCCCCCGCCCGCTACCGCGCGGCGGTCTTCGGGGCGGGCTTCGCGGCGCGGCGCGCGCGGCGCTGGAAGCGCTCGACCCGGCCGCCCGTGTCCACGAGCTTCTGGCGACCCGTGTAGAACGGGTGGCAGTTCGAGCAGATCTCGACGTGGATGTCGCCCTGGGTCGAGCGGGTCGTGAACTCGTTGCCGCACGTGCAGCGGACGTTCACGGCGGTGTAGTCGGGGTGGATTCCTTGCTTCACAATATGAAGATTAGCGCCCGGCCCGCACCCGTTCGACCGCCACCGCGCGGTTCCCGCTGCGGTCCGTCGCCTCCAATCGCACGGTGAAGGAACCCGCCCGGCGGTAGACGTGGCGGGCCGCCACGTAGCCCCGCCGCCCGGGGCGCAGGGCGCGTGAGCTCCCGTCCCCGAAGGAGATCGGACGCGCGCGATCCCGCCGGGATCGACCACGTTGCCCCCGAAGCTCAGCCGCCGGCCCGGCCCCCCACGGCGAAGGTCACCGCGGGCTTCTTCGTGTCGACGACCCGCACCCGCCGCCCGGCCAGGGTCACCGTGCCGTCGGCGTCGGTCACCTGCACCTTCACGAACCGCACACCGGGCCTGGTGGCCACGAAGGAGATCCGCGCGCCTCGCGGCTTCGCCGGTCGCCCGGGACCCGTCCACGCGAAGGAGAAGGGACCGTTGCCCCGCGCGGTCGCCCGATGTGGCGGTCTACGGCCTGACCCTCTCCGGTATGGGGGCGGCAGCCTAGCCCGGCGGGCAGGGGGCCGTACGCGAGTTGTTCGTCTCGTCGTGTTCGTGGACCCAGTCATCCGGATCGACGGTAACCGTGGCGCACGCTCCGACGAACACGCGGACGCTCCGGCCCGCCCCGAGCCCGCCGAACGGCGTCGTGTCGACCGCGAACGGCCCGGCGGCGGTGAGGCCGACGTTCCGGATCACCGCGGCGAACCGCTGCTTCCCGATCCGGACGAAGCGCACGACGGTGAGGTCGGGCCGGACGTCGGGCTGGAAGCAGGTCCGCGTGATGCGGTGGTCGGTGCGGACGATGCGGCCGCCCTTGGCGAACCATCGGGCCCGGACATGCAGGCGGTAGGCGGCCCGCGCCGGGAGGTTTCCGACGGTGTAGACGTGCTGGCTCGCCTTCCGGAAGCGTCGCTCGAAGGGCGGCGACGGGTAGCGCGAGAACCCGCTCTTGCCCGCCTGGCGCCAGAAGAGCTCGTAGCGCAGCACCACCCGCACCGAGCGCGGCACGAGGCGGACCGTCGAGGTCGTCTGGAGGTAGCGGTTTACCGCGTTGACGCCGTGGCGGCAGGCGGTGAGGTTGACCCGCAGGGGCTTGGACGCGGCCGACGCGGCCGTGGGCACGGCGAGGGCACCGAGGAGGATCAGGGTGAGGGCGAGGCGGCGCACGTTCCCCAGAACAAGCTAGAGCGCCTGAAGTTGCGCGGACGTGAACGCCGCTCAGGTGATCTGGTACAGCGGCCCGTCGCCGCCCTCGGGAACCGTGAGCCGGCCGCCCTTGGCGGTGATCGCGCCGCACTGCACACAGTTCGTGTAGTTCACGACGAGGTCCACCGGACCCTCGGCCGGCGCATCGTCGGGGACCTCGTAGACGCCCGCGGGGCACATCCACTGCCACATCTCGGCGACCTCGCGCGGCACGCGCTTCTCGATGCGGATGTGGCTTGGAGCGTCGTCGCGGGTCTCGTTGCCCGTGATGAAGACCGACGAGAGCTTGTCGAACGTGTACTTCCCGTCGGGCTTCGGGTAGCGCTTGTCACGGTCCGTGGACAGCAGCGCGGCGTCGGCGTCGCGGTGGGTCCTCCAGTGGCCTCCGGGGAACCTCCCCTTCGTCATCACCATCGCGTTGACCAGCGCGCCGCCGACCACGAGGCCCCTCGCAAAGGGCTGCTCCATGTTGCGCGACTCGTAGAGGTCTGAGCCGATGTCGGAGTCGTGCACCGCGGCGTCGTAGGCGGAGAAGTCCCGCGAGCCCGCCTTCAGCTGTGAGTAGATCGTCTCCGCGGCGAGGATCCCGGAGTGGATCGCGTAGTGGACGCCCTTGAGCTTCGGGACGTTCACCATCCCGCCCGCGTCCCCGCAGATGACCATCCCGGGCGCATGCAGCGTGGGCATGGCCCAGTAGCCGCCCTCGGGGATCGCCTTCGCGCCCCACCCCACGCGCCTGCCGCCGTCGAGGATCTTGCGGACGAGGGGGTGGAGCTTGAACTCCTGCAGGACGTCGTGGACCGAGAGCTTCGCGTCGGCGTGGTTCAGCCGGGCAACGAAGCCGATCGAGACCTTCGGCTGCTCGCCGTCGCGGTTCATCCCGTAGATCCACGAGCCGCCGAACTCGCGGTACCTGGCCTGGGGGCGCAGCGGCCAGCCAAAGGTGT
>JBBSGJ010000215.1:0-3605 GCA_038254195.1 Solirubrobacterales bacterium | reverse complement strand
GTCGCTCGACGTGACCCCCGGCGCGGTGTGGGGCCGGGTCCGACCGGCGCGCCGTCCGGTGACGGTCCGCCTGCAGGCTGGGCGCCCGTGGCGCACGGTCGCGCGGGTGCGCACGGCGGCCGACGGGACGTTCACCTGGCGGGGGAGGACGGGCGGCCACGCCTGGCGCTACCTCTGGACGCCGCCGGGGGCGAGGTCCGAGCCCTCGCCGAGCTATGGTTGACCGCGCAACGATGGCCACCAGATCCTTTTCCCTGGGCCGCGAGGCTGCCACCGACGGGCGCTTCGCTCGCCAGGAGAGCGCCTTCCGCGACCGGGTCGCCGCCCTCGCGCCGGGGCGCTACCACCTCTACGCCGCGCTCGCCTGCCCCTGGGCGCACCGGACGCTTATCGTCCGGGCCCTGAAGGGGCTCGAGGAGCTCCTGCCCGTCTCCCTCGTGGCGCCCTACCGCGACGAGCGCGGCTGGGCCTTCCCGGGCGGGGACCACGTCGACGCCCTGAACGGGTGGGAGCTCCTCGCCGAGGCCTACGCCGCGACGGATCCGTCGTTCCCCGGTCGCGTGAGCGTCCCCGTCCTGTGGGACCGCGAGGACGGCCGCATCGTCAACAACGAGTCGGCCGACATCGTGCGGATGATGAACGGGTGGAGCGAGACCGGACCCGACCTCTACCCCGCAGACCTGCGCGAGGAGATCGACGCGATCAACGACCGCGTCTACTCCGGGCTGAACGATGGCGTCTACCAGGCGGGGTTCGCCGGCTCCCAGGCCGCCTACGAGCGCGCCTTCGCGGGCGTGTTCGAGACGCTGAACTGGCTCGACGAGCTGCTGGGCACCCGGCGCTACGTCGCCGGCGACCGGATCACCGAGGCCGACTGGCGCCTGTTCACCACGCTCGTGCGCTTCGACCCCGTCTACCACACGCACTTCAAGTGCAACGGCCACCGGCTGATCGAGTACCCGAACCTCTGGCCCTACGCCCGCGAGCTGCACCAGGTGCCGGGCGTGGCCGAGACGATCTCCCTCGAGGAGATCAAGCGCCACTACTACACGACGCACGACATGCTCAACCCGAAGCGGACCATCCCCGTCGGGCCGCTCGACATGGACTGGACCGCGCCCCACGGGCGCGGCTGATCCCGCCTCTCAGTCCATTGCGCGGCGGCGGAAGCCGCGGATCCCCAGGGCCGCGAAGAGCGCCAGGGCGACCCCGAGCCCGAGCGCGACCCATCCCGCCCCGAGCGTGGGGATCGCCGTCAGGGCCGAGCGCATCCCCTCGCTCAGGTAGGTCAGCGGGTTGGCGAGGGTGGCGACCTGGAACCACTGCAGGTGGTCCAGCGACTGCCAGGGGTAGAACGTCGCGCCCGTGAACAGCAGCGGCGTGAGCACGACCGCGAAGACGACGTTGATGCGCTGGGCGTCGACGCTCGTACCGAGGACGAGCCCCATCGCGGCCCCGACGAGCGCGCCGGCCAGGACGAGTGCCGCGAAGCCGGGCCAGCTCGCGCCGGCGAGGTGCAGCCCCCCGGGCAGGATCAGCGCACCGAGGGGAAGGATGAGCACGGCGGCGAGGATTCCCCGCACCGCGGCGACGACGATCTTCTGGACCCCGACCAGCGCCGCGGGAAGCGGGGCGAGGAGGCGGTCCTCGATCTCCTTCGTGAAGGAGAACTCGATCACGAGCGGGAGCGAGGTCGCCTGCAGGCTCGTGAGCAGGAGGGTGAGGGCGACAACGCCCGGAAGGAGCTGGGCGCCGTAGCTGCGGCCCGCCGCTCCGATCTCGGGCAGGACCCGGCCGAAGACGAACAGGAAGAAGATCGGCTGGAGCAGCGACTGGGCGAGGAACGCGGCGAGGTCGCGGTGGAGCATCACCCAGAGGTCGCGCTCGACCAGCGCCAGAAACGCCCGCACGGCGGCGGTCCGCGCCGTGAGCGCCGGCTCCGGGACCGGGCCGGCGCTCGGCGCGGCTCCCGTCCGGTCAGGGGGAGCGGTGTCGAGGCTCACCGCAGCTCCCGTCCCGTCAGGTGGACGAAGACGTCCTCCAGGGTGCCCTCGATTCGCCGCAGGTCGACGACCTCGCCGCCGCTGTGCTCCGCCGCGGCGAGGGCGGCCCCCGCGCTGGCGCCCCCGAAGACCCGGACCCGCCAGCGGCCCTCGCCCTCGCGCTCGGCCTCCGTCTCGCCCAGGGGGGCGAACGCCGGAGCCGGGTCGTCTCCCCCGCTGAGGGTGAGCTCGAGGCCGCGGGCGCCGGGCAGCAGGTCGCGCAGTCCACGCGGGGTGTCCAGCGCGATGATCTCGCCGTGGTCGATGACGGCGATCCGGCTGCACAGCCGGTCGGCCTCCGCCATGTCGTGCGTGGTCAGCAGCTGGGTGACCCCGCGCTCGCGCAGCTCGCCGATGCGCTCCCAGAGGAAGAGCCGCGACTGGGGGTCGAGCCCCGTGGTGGGCTCGTCGAGGAACAGCACGCGCGGCTCGTGCATGAGCGCCCGGGCGATGAGCAGGCGCTGGCCCATCCCCCCCGAGTACCAGTCCACGCGCTCGTCCGCGCGGTCCTCGAGCCCGAAGCGGGCGAGCATCTCCTCGGCGCGGACGCGCCGCTCGCGACGTGACGCGCCGAAGTAGGCGGCGTGGAACGCGAGGTTCTCCCGCGGGGTGAGCGAGCGGTCGAGGTTCGGTCGCTGGGGCGCGACGGCGATCCGCTGCTTGACGGCCACGGGATGAGAGGCGACGTCGAGGCCGTCGACCCGGGCCGAGCCGCCCGTCGGCCGCACGCGCGTGGTCAGGACGCCGATCGTCGTGGTCTTCCCGGCGCCGTTGGGACCGAGCAGGCCGAAGACCTCGCCCGGGGCGACGGCGAACGAGACGCCCCGCAGGGCCTCCGGACCCTCGGGGCGGTAGCGCTTGCGCAGCTCGCTGACCGCGAGGGCGGCGCCGGTCGCGGTAAGCTCCTTGGCAGTGGCAACCATGGGTAAACACCCACGGTATCAGGACGGCGCGCCCTCCGAGCTCCCGCTGCCCGAGTCCCTGCTCGCCCTGCCCTCGTTTCTCATGGTCCAGATCCTCCGCGCCGGGCGCCGGGCGGCGGAGGCGAGCCCCGAGGGTCCCCGGCTGCCGCTGGTCTCCGTGCTCGCCTGCCTGGAGGACTACGGGCCGCAGTCCCAGCGCGACGTCGCCCACCGGCTGCGGTGGGACCCGAGCGATCTCGTGGGCGTGATCGACCGCCTCGAGCAGGACGGCCTCGTCGTGCGCCGGCGCGACCCGGCGGATCGGCGCCGCTACGCGCTCGACCTCACGCGCCGCGGCCGCGCCTGGGTGCGCGCCGCGCTTGCCGAGTCCGAGGCGCGGACCGCCCCCCTGGTCTCACCGCTCGCGGAGGAGGAGCGCGCGCAGCTCACCGATCTGCTGCGGCGGGTGCTCGCCGGGCTCGACCCGCGGGTACCGGCCGTCCCCTACGAGGACAGGACGCGCGTCGGGCCGTCGTCGTAGAGCTTGACGATCCGCACCGTTCCCGCGGGGGCGGTGTCGATGCACAGGCGGCAGAGGATGCACTCGTCGAGGTTCTCCGAGACGACCTCGACGCCCGTGGCCGTCGCAGCGTAGATGTCG
>JBBSGJ010000214.1:0-3626 GCA_038254195.1 Solirubrobacterales bacterium | reverse complement strand
TGCGCAGCGCCGTCCCGAACTTCCTCCTCGCCGAGCTCGCCGCGGAGCACGTGAAGGTCGTCCTCACCGGGGAGGGAGCCGACGAGCTCTTCGCGGGCTACGCGTACCTCCGCGAGCTCGACGACTCGTCGGAGCTCCACGCGGAGCTCGTGCGGACGGTCGAGGGGCTGCACGACCTCAACCTCCAGCGCTGCGACCGGGTGACGATGGCGCACGGGCTCGAGGCGCGCGTCCCTTTCCTGGACCGCGAGTTCATCGCCTTCGCCCTCGGCCTCCCCGCCGAGTGGAAGACGGCCGCGCCGGGTGAGCCCGAGAAGCGCCTGCTGCGCCAGGCGTTCTCCGGGTGCCTGCCCGACGAGCTGCTGTGGCGGGAGAAATCGCAGTTCGGCGACGGGAGCGGCGCCGCATCGGTCCTCACGCGCCATGCCGAGAGCCTGGTGAGCGCCGAGGAGCTCGCGGCCGAGGCGGGGCGAGTCGAGCCACCGCTGCGCACCCGGGAGGAGCTCGCCTACTTCCGGATCTTCGACGCCGAGCTCGCCGGCGTGCGCCCCGAGCGCACGGTCAGCCGCTTCGCGACCGCGTAGGCCGCGCCCGCGGGTCAGCGTTCGGCGGCTGGCGCGAGCGCCGCCATCGCGGCGTCCACGAACCGCTCCGTCGCGGTCATGTAGCCCTCGAGCGAGAACTCGCGACCGCGGGCGAAGGCGCGCTCGACCCGAGCCGCGGTCGCCTTCCGGTCGGCCAGCGTCTCCGCAAGGGCATCGGCGCAGCCCTCGGCGTCCCCGAGGTCGAAGAGCAGGGCGTGCTCCCCGTCGTGGACCAGCTCGGGAATGCCCCCGCTGCGGGCGGCGACGATGGGGACGCGGGCGAGCGCGGCCTCGATGCAGATCAGCGGCGCCGGCTCCTGCCAGGTCGGAGGCACGACGATCGCGTGGGCGGCGGCCAGGACCGTTCCGAGGCCGCGGGTGTCGAGCTGGCCGCGCAGCTCGACGTGCTCGGCGATCCCGAGCGAGCGCGCCAGCGAGTCGAGCCACTCGCGCACGCCGGGCTCGACCACCCCGGCGAGGACGAGCCGCGCCGGGACGCCGTGGCGCGCGCGCAGAGCGGCGAGGGCCCGGCAGGCGACGTCGGGACCCTTGCCGCGCGCGACGCGGCCGACGTAGGCGAGCGTGGGCTCGATCGCCGGCGCGCGCGCCACCGCCCGGAAGCGCTCGGCCTGGGCGGTCACCGGGTAGATGAGGTCCTCGAGGACCGGCGCGATCGTCGGCGGAACAGGGTTCAGCCGCTTGAGCGCATGGGAGTTCCAGCACAGCGCCGCGGGCGTCGTGCCCCCCAGGTCGAGCCGGAGGTCCGGGTGGCGGTTCACGAGGCGCATGAGCCGCGCCCAGACGCCCCGCAGGCCGCGCTCGCCGGGCACGAGGTGGCGCATGAACGTGTCGCTCGAGTAGAGCGTGCCGAACCAGTGCTCGCATATGCGAAAGGCGAGCGGCACTCCCGAGGTCGCGGCGATCCGCAGGGCGGCGTGGGGAACCTGAGAGCCGTTCCAGACGAAGACGAGCTCGGGGCGGAAGGAGGCGAGCTCGCGGCGCATGGTCCGGGCTCCGCGCAGCGCGGCGACGGGCGCGCGGAGGGAGTCGCGCCTCACGTAGTCCAGGAAATCGAGCTCGCGAACCACGTCCTCCGAGGCCGGGTGCACGGCCCGCTCCTCGGAGGAGGTCAGCACCCGGACGCGATGCCCGGCACCGCGCAGGCGCTCGACCACGCCGGCGCACTCGACCTCGTAGCCGCCTCGGACGACCGGTGGGTAGAGGTTCGAGACCACCAGGATCCGCACGCGCGGCGAGTATAGGAACGCGGAACCGGCCATAGGCACGACAGGGAAGGGCTCGGCGGTCGAGAATCCCGTCCGGGCCGCCGATGCTTCGACGGCCCATCCCCATGGCCCGCCGGCTTCACCAGCTCTCACGCTTCGCCCCCGCCCTACCGGCGGCGCTCGCGCTCGTCGTCTTCGTGGTCTGGATCCCCCACCACGCGGGCCAGGACCTCGGGACGTGGGCGCCGGGCGGGCTCGTCCTCCTCGCCCTCCTCCTGCTCAGCGCGCTCGTGCTGCCGGGCCCCGGCCGGCGCCCGCGCGGCGTGTGGATCGCGGTCGGCGCGCTCGCCGGGTACGCGGCCTGGAGCTTCCTCTCCATCTCCTGGGCCGACGACAAGGGCGACGCATGGGACGGGGCGAACCGGACGCTCCTCTACCTCGTCGTCTTCGCCCTGTTCGCGCTGTGGCGGCGCTCCGGTGGCGTGGGCGCGGTGCTGCTCGGCCTGTGGACGCTGGCGCTGGGCATCGCGGCCGTCGTCGAGCTCCTCACGATCGCTCCCGACGGGCACGGCACCTTCGCCGCCGACCGGCTCCTCGAGCCCGCGGGCTATGCGAACGCGGGCGCGGCGCTCTGGCTCATGGCGCTCTGGCCGGCCCTCGTGCTCGCCTCCCGTCGCGAGGTTCCCTGGTGGGCGCGAGGGCTCTTCGCCGGGACGGCTGTCGTGCTGGCCGACATCAGCCTGCTCAACCAGAGCCGGGGCGGCGTCATCGCGAGCGCGATCTGCGTCCTCATCCTCTTCCTTCTCGTGCCGGGCCGGGTGCGGCTCCTCGTCGTGTGCATGCCGGTGGTCGCCGCGATCGCCCTGACCGGCAAAGCGCTCCTCGACGGCGCGAACCGGGCCGGAGATCCCGCCACCGCTGCGAACGCGCTCGCGGGTGTCGCCCCGCCCGTCCTCGTCGCCGCCGCGGTGGTCGGCTGGCTCGCGGCCCTCGTCGCCCTCCTCGAGCACGTCCGCCCGCCGAGCGCAGCGCTCGCGCGGCGCGCCCACCGCATCACGGGCGCCGCCGGTCTCGCCTGCGCGGTGGCGGGCCTCGTGGCCGCCCTCGTCCTGCTCGGCAACCCCGTCGCGCGAGCGGGCGATGCCTGGCGCTCCTTCAAGCACGGATACGGCAGCACGAGCACCTCGTCGCGGTTGGTGAGCGGCCTGGGCTCGAACCGCTACGACTTCTACCGCGTCTCGCTCGAGCTCTTCACCGCCCATCCGCTCACCGGCGTGGGCGCCGACAACTTCCAGCAGGACTACGCCGCGCGGGGGAAGAGCCACGAGACGCCGCACTATCCGCACTCCCTCGAGCTGCGGACGCTGGCCCAGACGGGAGTGGTGGGGGCGGTCCTTCTCCTGGGCGCCATCGGGGCCGCCCTGGGCGCGGCGTGGCGGACGATGCGCCGGGCGGGGCTCGCCGGCGCGGTCGCCGGCGGCGCCGCCATGGCCTTCCTCTACTGGCTCGTGCACGGCTCGGCCGACTGGCTGTGGGAGTACGCCGGCCTCGGGGCCCCGGCATGGGCGCTCCTCGGCCTGGCGTGCGCCGGAGCGCCGCTCCGGGAGGCTCCGGCGGGGCGCGAGGTCCCGGTCACCCGGTCGCAGGCCGCCGGGCCGCACCTTCCCCTCGCCCACGGTTGGCTGCGCGGCGTGCCCGTCGCCCTGCTGGCCGTCGTCGCGGCCCTGTCGCTCGGAGCGCCGTGGCTCGCCCAGCGCGAGTACACCGCCGCGGGGCACGCGTGGACCACGGATCCCGCCCGCGCCTTCCGCCTGCT
>JBBSGJ010000213.1:0-3636 GCA_038254195.1 Solirubrobacterales bacterium | reverse complement strand
GAGAAGACCCGGACCGCGGACTCCGCGTCGGACCTCTGCTCCTACTCCCGCGCGGAGATCGAGCGGATCGCCCGGGTCGCCTTCGGCGCCGCCCGCTCGCGGGTGACCTCCGTCGACAAGGCCAACGTCCTGGAGACGAGCCGCCTGTGGCGCGAGGTGGTCCACGAGCTCCACGGCCGCGAGTTCCCGCACATCGAGCTCGAGCATCTGCTCGTCGACAGCGCCGCGATGCGCCTCGTCGCCGCGCCGCGCCACTTCGACGTCCTGCTCACCGAGAACATGTTCGGGGACATCCTCTCCGACGAGGCGGCGATGATCACCGGCTCGATCGGGATGCTGCCGAGCGCCTCACTCGGCGCGGAGGGGACGCCCGGCCTGTTCGAGCCGGTCCACGGCTCGGCCCCCGACATCGCCGGCGAAGGGGTGGCCAACCCGCTCGCGATGCTCCTCTCGGCCGCCCTCATGCTCCGCCACGGGCTCGGGATGGGCGACGAGGCCGCGGCGTTAGAATCGGCGGTCGACCGGGCGCTGGAGAACGGCCTGCGCACGGCCGACCTGGGCGGCTCGGCGACGACGGCCGAAGCCACCCGGGGTGTCCTCGAGAACCTGTCGTAGGAGGCCGTTGTGGAGCCAGCCGACCTCATCTGGATGAACGGGGAGCTCATCCCCTGGGATGAGGCCAAGGTCCACGTACTCACGCATGGCCTGCACTACGGCACGGGCGTCTTCGAGGGCGTCCGCTGCTACGAGACCGACCGGGGGCCGGCGGTGTTCCGCCACGCCGACCACGTCGACCGCCTGCTCAAGTCGGCCGAGCTCTACTACATGCCGATCCCGTTCACGCGCGAGGAGATCCGCGCGGCGACGCACGAGACCATCGCGCGCAACGGGCTCACCGAGTGCTACATCCGCCCGCTCGTGTTCCGCGGCTACGGGCAGATGGGGCTGTTCCCGCTCGAGGTGCCGGTGGAGGTGACGATCGCGGCGTGGAAGTGGGGCGCGTACCTCGGGGAGGAGTCAAAGCAGCGTGGCGTCCGCGCCAAGGTCTCCTCGTGGCGGCGCATCTCGCCCGACTCGCTCATCCCGCACGCCAAGGCGAGCGGCCAGTACCTGAACTCCGTGCTGGCGAAGATCGAGGCCCACAAGGCCGGCTACGAGGAGGCGATCCTCCTCGACGACCTCGGGCACGTGTGCGAGGGGTCGGCGGAGAACATCTACGCGGTGATCGACGGAGCCGTGGTGACCCCGCCGCAGACCGCGGCGATCCTCGACGGGATCACGCGCAAGTCGGTGATGACGCTCGCGCGCGACCTCGGCCATCCCGTGATCGAACGCGATCTGGCGCGTGCGGAGCTGACGCTCGCCGACGAGGTGTTCCTGAGCGGCACCGGGGCGGAGATCGTCCCCGTGTGCGAGATCGACGACCACGCGATCGGCGCCGGGGAGCCCGGGCCCGTCACGCGCGAGGTGCAGAAGGCCTTCGAGGACGCCGTGCGCGGGCGCGACCCCCGCCACGCGGAGTGGCTCGACCTCGTGCCGCTGCCCGCCCGGGCATAGGGCGTTGGCCGCCGTCGAGCTCTACGACGCCACGCTCCGCGACGGCATGGGCGGGGCGGGCATCGCCCTGACCGCCGAGGAGCGCGTCCGCGTCGTGCGCAAGCTCGACGAGCTCGGCGTGCACCTCATCGAGGCGGGCTTCCCGGCGTCGAACCCCAAGGAGGCGGAGCTCTTCGGCCTGCTGGCACGGGAGGAACTCACCACGGCGGAGATCGTCGCCTTCGGGATGACGCGCCGGCGCGGCGTGCGCGCCGAGGAGGACGAGGGACTGCAGGTGCTCTCCGATTGCTTCGCGGGGGTGTGCACGCTCGTGGGCAAGGCCTCGTTGCACCACGTGGACACCGTGCTCCGGGTCTCGCCCGAGGAGAACCTGGCGATGATCGGGGAGTCCATCGCGTTCCTCGTCGGCCGGGGCAAGCGCGTCCTGTTCGACGCCGAGCACTTCTTCGACGGCTTCCGCGCCGACCCGGCCTACGCGCTCGCCGCCCTACGCGCGGCCGCCGACGGCGGGGCCGAGCGCGTCGTCCCCTGCGACACGAACGGCGGAACGCTGCCCGGCGAGATCGCCGCCGCGGTCCGCGCCGTGCGGGTTGAGCTGCCCGAGCTCGCGCTCGGCATCCACTGCCACAACGACGCCGACTGCGCCGTCGCCAACTCCCTCGTCGCCGTGGAGGCGGGGGCCACCCAGGTGCAGGGGACGATGAACGGCGTGGGGGAGCGGACGGGCAACGCGAACCTCGTCTCGGTGATCGCGAACCTCCAGCTCAAGCTCGGGATCCACGTGCTCGCTCCCGAGCGCCTCGCCCGGCTCACCGAGGTCGCGCACTTCGTCGACGAGCTGCTCAACCGCGCGCCCGACACCAAGCAGCCCTACGTGGGCCGTGACGCGTTCGCGCACAAGGCGGGGCTGCACGCCGCCGGGGTCCGCACGGACTCCTCGACGTTCGAGCACGTCGCGCCCGGGCTCGTGGGCAACGCGAACGAGCTGCTCGTCTCCGAGCTCAGCGGTCGTGGCACGGTTCTGGAGAAGGCGGGGGACGCCGGCATTCCCCTCGACGAGTCCGGGGCGGGCCGCGTACTCGAGCGCCTCAAGGAGCTCGAGCACGCGGGCTATCAGTTCGAGGCCGCCGACGGCTCCTTCGAGCTGCTCCTGCGCAAGGAGGCGGGCGTCTACGAGCCGCTGTTCCGCCTCGAATCCTGGCGCTGCATCGTCGAGAAGCGTGCCGACGGGAGGGTCGAGACCGAGGCGACGATCAAGATCTGGATCGGCGGGGAGCGCTACGTCCGCACCGCCGAGGGCAACGGTCCCGTCCATGCGCTGGACTCCGCCCTGCGCGCCGCGATCGGGGAGATCCACCCGCACCTCGGAGACATCGCGCTGACGAACTTCAAGGTGCGGATCCTCGACGAGACGAAGGGCACCGGCGCGGTGACGCGGGTGCTCCTCGACGCCGCCGACGGCCACGAGCAGTGGGGGTGCATCGGGGTGTCGGAGAACATCATCGAGGCCTCGTGGGACGCGCTGGTGGACTCCCTGGAGTTCGGCATGCAGCCGGCCCGGATCCAGCCCGCGTGATCCCGCTTGCCAAGCCGGTCCTCGGCGAGCCGGAGGAGCGCGCCGTGCTCGCGGTCCTGCGCTCGGGCCAGCTCTCCCTCGGCCCGAAGGTCGGGGAGTTCGAGCGGGCGTTCGCCGCGCGCCTCGGCGTCGCCCACGCGTGCGCGGTGTCCTCGGGGACGGCGGGGCTGCACCTCGCGCTGCGGGCGGCCGACGTGGGGCCGGGCGACGAGGTCGTCACCTCCTCGTTCTCCTTCGTCGCGTCGGCCAACGCGATCCTCTACGAGGGCGCGCGACCCGTCTTCGTGGACATCGATCCGATCACGCTCAACCTCGACGTCGAGGCCGCGGCGGCGGCGATCGGCCCGCGGACCAGGGCGCTGCTCCCGGTGCATATCTTCGGCTACCCGGCCGACGTGCCCGCCCTGGAGGCCCCCGGCTTGCCCATCGTCGAGGACGCGTGCGAGGCGCTGGGCGCCGTCCACGCCGACGGGGTAGGAGTCGGCGGCCGCGGCCATCCCGCG
>JBBSGJ010000212.1:0-3651 GCA_038254195.1 Solirubrobacterales bacterium | reverse complement strand
CCGCTCGACGCCCTCGCGCCCCGTGACCCGGAAGACCGCCTCGTCCTCCTCGGTCCCCGGGCGGTCGGTCACCTCCACGAGCGCGAGCTCGAGCAGCTCCTCGGCGCCGTGGGCCTCGCGCCACGCGCTGCGCACGGCGTCCTCGAGGATCGCTCGATCCCAGCCCCGGTCCTCGGCGGCCGCCGCCGCGAGCTGCGCGTCGGCCGCCTTGACCTGCTCGGCGAAGCTCCCCTCGACCTGCTGCCGGCGCCGGGCGTTCGCCAGCACCCCACCCGCGGCGAGAAGCACGACGACCCCGACGATGACGAACAGGAGGATCTCGAGCCAGACGGGCATCCCCCCAGGGAAGCAGCTACAGCACGGGCGCGCGGCCCGCGAGGTGCGCGCCGACCTTGCGCTTCACCCGCTGGAGCGCGTTGTCGACCGTCTTGGTGTCGCAGTCGATCCGGCGCCCGACCTCCTCGTAGGAGTGACCGTCGAGATAGAGGGACAGCACGCGGGACTCGAGGTCGGACAGCACCGTGGACAGGCAGGCGACGAGCGCGCGGAGCTCCTCGGTGGAGATCACCTGCTGGACGGGGTCAAGGCTCAGCGGGCCCGGGATGATCTCCTCGAGGGTCGGCTCCCCGTCTCCCTGCGCCGAGGCCGGGGACGCCGAGAAGGAGACGTAGCCGTTCAGCGGGGTGTGCTTGTGCCGGGTCGCGGTCTTGACCGCGGTGATGATCTGCCGCGTGATGCAGAGCTCGGCGAAGCTCCGGAACGAGGACTCCCGATCGGGCCGGAAGTCCCGGACCGCCTTGTAGAGCCCCACGAGCCCCTCCTGGATCAGGTCGTCGGAATCCCCTCCCGCGATGAAGTAGGAGGAGGCCTTGAGGCGCACGAAGCCGTGGTAGCGGCGCACGAGGCGGTCGTAGGCGTCCGGGCTGCCCTGGCGGGCCAGCGCGAGAAGATAGGAGTCCTCGACCTGAGGTAGAGACTGGGGAGCGGCTCCGAGCCGTGCCATCTGGGACGCCTTCCTCAACCCCTACAACAGGGCCGGTGCGGTTTCGGCGCGCTTACCTCCCCAGGACGCCCGTCGAATGCGATCCAGGGCAGAAGCTCGACCTCGAGTCCACCCTTATGCCTGTCGCAGGGTGCCATAGTCACGCCCGCGCGTCAAGGGCTGCATAGAGCAGCACGGCCGCCGCGGCGCTCGCGTTGAGTGAATCGAGCGTCCCGCGCAGGGGGATGCTCACGAGCTCGTCGCAGACCCCCGCGACGCGCGGGCGCAGCCCGCGCCCCTCTCCCCCGATCACGAGCACGGCCCCCCCGCGCCAGTCGACCTCGCGGTAGGACCGGGGCGCCCCCGCCGCCGCGCCGTAGCTCCAGCACCCGCGGCGCCTCGCCGCCGCGAGGAAGTCCGCGATGTTGCGGACGCGAGCGATCCGGAGGTGCTCGACGGCGCCCGCGGCGGCCTTGCAGACCGCGGGGGTCACCTCGGCCGCGCGACGCTCGGGGATCACCACCCCGTCGACCCCCGCACACTCCGCCGAACGGCAGATCGCCCCCAGGTTCTGCGGATCCTCGATTCCGTCGAGAGCGACGAGCAGGGGATCGGTCCGCGCGAGGAGCTCCTCTTCGCCCACGTACGGGAAGGCCGGGACCTCGGCGCACATCCCCTGGTGGGCGCCCGTGCCCGCCCGGGCCTCGATCTCCTCGGAACCCACGATCTCCACGGAGGCGCCGCCCGGGAGCCACGGCTCCCGCGCCGCGCGCGCAGTCGCCCACACCCGGTGGACCCGCCGGCGTCCGCGCAACGCCTCCCGCACGGGATTGCGGCCATAGATGATCATCACGCCCAGAGAGTCACGCGGGCACCAGCTCGGGGCCCTCCGGCCCGTCCCGGACCGTCCAGCCCGCGGCGGCGATCTCGTCGCGCAGGCGGTCTGCCGCGGTCCAGTCGCGCTCCTCGCGCGCGCGTGCGCGCGACTCCGCGAGCGCGCGGACCTCCGGGGGCGCATCCTCGGAGACGAGCAGCGTCTCGAGGCCGAGCACCTCGAGCATCTCGCTCAGCACGCCGCGGCCGGCGCCGGCCGTCGACAGTCGCCGGAGCTGCTCGGCCAGCACGGCGAGCGCGGCGGGGGTGTTGAAGTCGTGGGCCAGCGCGGCGAAGAACTCTCCCGACAGCGAGACCTCCGAGGGGGTGGGGCCGGGCGGCAGCCGACGCACCGCGTCGCGGATCCCCGCGCACCGCGCCCGGGCCTCGGCCAGGCGCTCGTCGGAGAACGCCAGCGGTTGGCGGTAGTGGCCTCCGCAGAAGTACATGACCAGCGTCTCGGCCGCGAACTCCTCCAGCGCACGGTGCAGGGCGAACGCGTTGCCCTGAGACTTCGCCATCTTCTCCTGCTCGAGGCGGACCATCCCGTTGTGCATCCAGATCTGCGCGAGGTCCCGCCCCCGGGCCGCCCCGGTCTGCGCCGCCTCGTTCTCGTGGTGGGGGAAGACGAGGTCCGACCCGCCGCCGTGGACCTCGAAGCCCATGCCGAGCTCGGCCTCGGCCATCGCCGAGCACTCGATGTGCCAGCCCGGCCGCCCGCGCCCCCACGGAGCGTCCCAGGCGGTGTCCTCCCCGGGCTTGGCCGCCTTCCACAGGGCGAAGTCCAGCGGATCGCGCTTACGGTCGCGCTCCTCACCCTGGTCGAGATCTTCCAACTCCCGGTGAGACAGCTCTCCGTAGGCGGAGTAGGTGCGTACACCGAAGTAGACGTCGCCGCCCGCCGCGTACGCGTGACCGTTCTCGATCAGGTCGCCGATGAGCGCGACGATCGGCCCGATGGTCTCGGTGGCCAGCGGCTCGGCGTCGGGGCGTCCGAGGCCCAGCTTGTCGGTGTCGCGCACGTAGGCGTCGGTCATCTCGGCCGCCAGCTCGGCGCTCGGCACCCCGCGCGCCGCTGCCGCCGCGTAGATCTTGTCGTTGACGTCGGTGACGTTGATCACGAGCCGCGGTGCCAGGCCCTCGTGGACCAGGAAGCGCCGCAGCAGCGAGAAGACCACGAAGGGCCGGGCGTTGCCCACGTGGATGCGGTCGTAGACCGTCGGGCCACAGGCGTAGAGGCCCACCCGGCCGCCGGGCCCGGGCACCAGATCCCGGAGCATCCCGCTCCGCGTGTCGTGGAGCCGGATCGGGGCCATGGCGCGCGGAGGCTAGTCACGCCGGGGCGCGGCGTGCGTCCCGCCGATAGGAGAGGCGCAGCCGGCGCGGGTGCGCCGGCTGTCGCCCCGCGGCGGGGCCTCACTCCACCAGACGCAGCCGGCGCGCCGCGGGACGCACCTCCACGCGCTGACCCCACAGGATCTCGACGCGGTCGGCCTCGATCCCGTCGCCGAAGACCACGCCCCCCTCCCCGAGCTCGCCGGTGATGACGAGCGGGCGTTCGGCAGTGAGGATGCCCGCGGTGATCCGGGTCGCGGTCGTCGGGCTCGGCCACGCCTCGCGGACGAAGAACGCCAGCGTGGGCTCGCCGGGCCCCGGCAGCGCGAGCGGCTCGCCCCGCGCGGCGTTGATGCTCGCGGCCCAGCCCGTCGCCCCCGTCCCCGTGGCGATGATCACCCCCGAGGACGACTGACGCTCCCCGCGGCCGTCGACCGACAGCGTGTAGCGCGCGGACTGGT
>JBBSGJ010000211.1:0-3668 GCA_038254195.1 Solirubrobacterales bacterium | reverse complement strand
GGAACAGCTCCTCGCCGTCGACGAAGGCGAGCGCGCGGAAGCCGTCCCACTTGGGCTCGTAGGCCCAGCCATCACCCTCGGGCAGCTCCCGGCGCGACTTCGCGAGCTGGGGCAGGACGGGCGGCGTGAGCGGGAGCGCCACGGCGGGCGAGCCTACCTTCACCTGCAGGACCGCCACCGCGGCGAGCACTAGCGCCCCGCCGGCGAGCTGGAGCGGCCCGAGCGTCTCTCCGAAGGCGAGGAACGCGAGGCCCACCGTCACCGGCGGCTCGAGGGTGGAGAGGATGGATGCCCGCCCCGGGCCGATGCGCTCCATGCCGGCGAGGAACGCGGTGAGGGGCACGACGGTGGAGACGACCGCGATGCCGACCACGAGCGCCCAACCCGCGGGGCTCCAGTCCAGGGCCAGCGTGCCGGAGACGGCGCCGGCGAGCGTGAAGGAGGCGGCCGCGCCGGCGCACACGAGCGCGGCGAGCGCCCGGGGGGGAAGGCGGATCGCGTCGGCGAGCAGGATGTAGCCGGCGTAGGCGGCCGCGGAGGCGAGGGCGAGCGCCGCGCCGAGGGGGTCGACCAAGCCCGCGCCGGCGCCGAGCAGCACGAGCCCCACGCCCGCGGAGGCGAGCAGGAGCGCGCCGACCTTGCGCCCCGAGCCCCGCTCGCGGCGTAGGGCTACGGCCCCGAGGACGACGAGGGACGGATAGGCGTAGAGCAGGAGCTCGGCCGGCGCGGCGCCCATGCGGGTCAGGGAGGCGAAGAACAGGCCCGCTTCGGCCGCGTAGACCACGGCGCCGAGGGCGAGGCCGCGTGCCGCGGCACGTCCGCGCGGGAGCTCGCGGCGGGCGAGGCTGCCGAGGACGGAGGCGGCGACGACGAAGCGCACCGCGAGCAGCTCGAGCACGCCGACGCCCTCGCCGTAGGCGAGCTTGACCAGCACGGCCATCGCGCCGAAGCCCAGGGCGGAGAGGGCGCAGAGCGCGAGGCCTTCGCGGTCACGGGTCACTCCGTCGACGCTAGGCGGCCGAGTCTCTCCCTTCAAGCCTTGACTGCCTCTACGATCTCAAGGCTCAGCCTTGACCCTACAGCAGCTCGACTACTTCCTCGCCGCGGCTCGCCTCGGGTCGTTCACGGCCGCCGCCGCCGACCGCCACCTCGCCCAGCCCTCGCTGTCCGAGCAGGTGCGCCGCCTCGAGGCGGAGCTCGGCGCCGCTCTCTTCACGCGCGTGGGGCGAGGGCTGGAGCTCACCGAGGCCGGTCGCGCGTTCGTGCCGGAGGCCGAGCGGGTCCTCGGCGCCGTGGACGGTGCGCGCGAGGCCGTCGCGGGGGTGCGCGAGCTGCGCGCGGGGACGCTCTCCTTCGGCGTCTTCGGCTCCTCGCGCTGGTACCGGCTGGCCGACGTCGTCGCGGCCCTGAGGACCGAGCATCCGGACCTCCGGGTGCGCGCGGTGGGCCAGAACTCCTCGGAGGTGGCCGACGCGGTGCGCAGCGGGGAGCTCGAGCTCGGCCTCGTCGTCCTGCCCATCGACGACCGGGGGCTCGAGGTCCGGCCGGCGATCCGCGACGAGGTCCTCTACGCGAGCGCGGACCCGGTGCGGCTGGAGCGCCGGATGACCGTGCAGCGATTGGCCGCCGCGCCGCTCGTCCTCTACGACGCCCGCTGGGGCGAGGCGGACCCGACCCGCCGGCAGCTCGCCGAGCGCGCGCAGGCGGCGGGGGTGTCCCTCGCGCCGGTGGTCGAGGTCGAGGACGTCGAGGTCGCCCTCGAGCTCGTGGCCCGCGGCGTGGGCGACACGATCCTCGCCCGCACGATCGCCGCGCACCCCCGGGTGCGCGAACGGCTCGGGACCGTGGGGTTCACCGAGCCGTTCTACGACACCTTCGCCTGGGTCTCGCGCCGCGGCGCCGCCCTCTCGCCGGCCGCGCGGGCGGTGATCGCCGCCGCCGAGCGGGTGGGGCCGCTGACCGGCGCGTGACCGACAGGGCGGGTGAGAGGAAGGTCGAGGGGATCTTCACCCGTGCGTCACTGCCATCACTACTGGTAGCATGATTGCATGTTACGCGTTCAGGCCCAGCTCACCGAAGAGCAAGCGCGGCGGCTCCGGAGCCTGGCCGCCGAGGAGGGCGTGTCCATCGCCGCGCTGCTTCGGCGCGGGGCCGACCTCGTGCTCGGCCAGGGTGCCGGCGAGACGCGGGAGGACCGCCGGAACCGTGCGCTCGCGGCGGTGGGTCGTTTCACGGATGCCGCGGACGCCGCCCGCCGCCACGACGAGCATCTCGATGACGCGTATCGCGCGTGAGCGTGTTCGTCGACACGTCGGCGCTCTACGCGCTGCTCAACCGGGCCGATGAGGCCCACAGCGTCGCGCGTCGCGCGTTCGCAGGGCTGCTCGCGGATGAAGAGCCTCTCCTCACGCACAACTACGTCGTCGTCGAGACGGTGGCGCTCACCCAGCGACGGCTTGGCCTTCCGGCGGTGACGGTGCTGCGCGACGCGATCCTGGCGGTCGTAGGACAGACCTGGGTCGACTCAGATCTGCACGGGGAGGCGCTCGCCGCGACGCTCGCGGCCGGCCGGCGCGACGTCAGCTTCGTGGATCGCGTGAGCTTCGAGGTGATGCGCCGCCGCGCGCTGCGCCGTGCCTTCGCGTTCGACGAGCACTTCGCCGAGCAGGGCTTCGAGCTCGTCGCTCCCTAGCGCAACCGAGGCGCATCGCCACCTCTCCACGGGTTCCGACCGCTTCGTGACGGGATACTCGGAGGGCGAGCGGCACCAGGCAGTAATGGCGCGGGCCGTACACCCGCGCGGCTGCGTAGCACCCGTGCTACAGTAACGCCATGGCCCGTGAGATCACCCAACGCGAACTTCGCAACGGCAGTGGCGACGTCATGCGTGCGCTCGACCGTGGAGAGGCGTTCGTAGTAACGCGGAACGGCGTGCCGGTCGGCGAGCTGATCCCGCTGCGCGCGCGCCGGTTCGTCGCGGCTGACGCCGCCCTGGCCGTCTTCACGGGCGCGCCCGCGATCGCCGCCGACCGGTTCCGCGCCGACGTCGACGCCGTGCTCGACCACGATCCCGCCCCGCGTGGCTGATTCGCCGATCGCGCGGGGGGTCGTCGACACGTCGGTCGTCATCGACTTCGAGCACCTCGTCGCCGAGGATCTCTCGGCGACGCTGGCGGTGTCCGCGATCACGCTGGCCGAGCTCGCGGCAGGGCCACACGCAACCGCCGATCCGCATGAGCGCGCGCGCCGGCAGGACAGGTTGCAGCGAGTTGAGGCGACCTTCGACCCGCTGCCCGTGGACGCGGCCGTCGCCCGCGCCTACGGCCGCATCTACGCGGCTGTGGTAGGAGCCGGACGCACAGCACGAGGAGCGCGGTCCCTCGATTTGCTGATCGCGGCCAGCGCCCTCGCTGCCGACCTCCCGCTCTACACGCGCAATCCCGAGGACTTCAGGGGCACCGAGAGCCTCATCGAGGTCGTCGCGATCAAGCCAGCGCGTTGAACGGGCGGATGAGCGCGGCGCAGCGCGCGGCGCCCTGAAGGCGCCGCCCCTGCGCGCGTAGGATCCCGGGCATGGCTGAGGCGACCGTCGCCGAGGAGGAGTACCTCCAGTCCCTGTTCTGGCTCCACGAGGCCCGGCTGCCCATGACCGGCGCCAACCTCGCCCG
>JBBSGJ010000210.1:0-3696 GCA_038254195.1 Solirubrobacterales bacterium | reverse complement strand
GAGCTGCCCCGCAGCGGCGGTGAGCCCGGTCTCGTCGCGATGTTCGGCGCCGGGCTCCTGATCACGGGCGGCGGTCTGCGCGCGCGCGTCCGCGTTCGTTGACGCTCGCCCTCCCCGGGCGCTTCACGAGCCACTCGCCGGAGGAGACCGAGGAGATCGGCGCGGCGCTGGCCGCGCGTCTGCGACCCGGTGACGTCGTGCTGCTGGAGGGCGAGATGGGCACGGGCAAGACGACGTTCGTGCGCGGCGCGGCGCGCGCTCTCGGCGTCACCGGCCGCGTCACGAGCCCCACGTTCACCCTCGCGCGCCGCCTGCCCGGCCGCGTCCCCGTCCACCACCTCGACCTCCATCGCCTCGCCCGCCTCGGCCCCGAGGACGAGGGTGTCCTCGCCGACCACCTCACCCCCGACGCCGTCGCCTTCCTCGAGTGGCCCGGCGCCGCGCGCGGCCTGCTCCCGACCCCCGCCTGGACGGTCACGCTCTCCCACGAGCGCGAGCAGCGCCGGGGCGTGACCGTCGCCCGGTGCTGATCCTCGGCTGGGACACCGCGACCCCCGCCACCACCGTCGCGCTCCTGGACACGGACACCGGTGAGGCGATCGCGGCCCGCCACGACCCCGCTGCCGGTGAGCGGCCCGGGCACACGCACGAGCTGCTGCCCCTCGTCGAGCGGGTGCGGGGAGGCAGGAGCTGGACCGGCGTCGACCGTCTTGCCGTCGGCACCGGCCCCGGGTCCTTCACCGGGCTGCGCATCGGCCTCGCCACCGCCCGGGCACTCGCGCTCGCCCGCGCGCTGCCCATCGTCTGCGTTCCCACCCTCACCGCGCTGATCGCCGCCGTGGAGGGGGAGCCCGGGTTCGGCCCCGAGCTTGTCCTGCCCGTCCTCGACGCCCGGCGCGGCGAGGTCTTCCTCGACGTGGGGGAGGGAACCCGGGCGGTGCGCGTCGAGGACGTGGGCGACGCGGTGCGGACGCTCCCGACCCTGCCGGTGGCGGTCGGCGACGGCGCGGTGCGCTATCGCGCGGAGCTCGAGCAGGCCGGTGCGCGCGTGCCCGAGGACCGCGCGCCGGCGCACCGCGTCCAGGCCGCCTGGATCTGCCGCCTCGCCGCCGACGCCCCGGCCACGCCGCCCGGCGAGGTGTTGCCAACCTACGGGCGCGCCCCCGACGCCCGCCCCCGATGACCCCCGCGCTCGACATCCGCCGCCTCACCTATGCCGACCTGCCCCAGGTGCTGGCCATCGAGCGCCGCTCGTTCCCCACCCCGTGGTCCCTGGCGATGTTCGTCCTCGAGCTCTCCAAGCCGAGCGGGATCTGCCTCGCCGCCCGCGCGGAGGGTCGGCTCGTCGGCTACCTCGTCTGCTCGCGCTACGACACGGTCTGGCACCTCATGAACGTCGCCACGCAGCCCTCCCAGCGGCGCCGCGGCCTGGCCCGGGCCCTGGTGGCCGAGCTCTTTGCCCGCGTGGACGACCCCCTCGCGCAGTACACGCTCGAGGTCCGGCCCTCCAACGCGGTCGCCATCACCCTCTACGAGTCCATCGGGTTCCTCCCGGCGGGCCTGCGCCGGCGCTACTACCAGGACAATGGGGAGGACGCGCTGATCATGTGGCGCACCCCCGCCACCCTGAGGGGCTCGCTGGAGGATGTGCCGGGGCTCCCCGCGCGCGTGCCGTGACCCGAGTGATCCTCGCGCTCGAGACCTCCTGCGACGACACCTGTGCCGCCGTCGTCGACGACGGCGGCCATGTCCGCGCGAACGTGATCTCCTCCCAGGGGATCCACGACGCCTACGGGGGCGTGGTCCCCGAAGTCGCCTCCCGGCAGCATCTCGAGCTTCTCCCCGCCGTCGTCGTCGACGCGCTCGCGCAGGCGGGGGTCCGGCTCGAGGACGTCGCCAGCGTCGCGGTGACCCGCGGGCCCGGCCTCGTCGGCGCCCTGCTCGTCGGCCTGGCCAGCGCCAAGGCGCTTGCCGCCGCCCACGAGCTGCCCCTCACGCCCGTCGATCACCTCCACGGCCACGTCGCCGCCACGTCGCTCGCGCCCGACCCGCTCGCGCCCCCGTTCCTCTGCCTGCTCGCATCCGGAGGCCACACCCTGCTGGCGCGGGTGGAGGACCACGGACCGGACTGGGAGGTGCTCGGCGCCACCCTCGACGACGCCGCCGGCGAGGCCTTCGACAAGGGCGCCCGGATGCTCGGGCTCGGCTTCCCGGGCGGCCCCGCGCTGTCGGAGCTCGCCGCGGGGGGAGACCGGGAGGCGTTCGCCTTCCCGCGCGCGCGGAAGGTGGCGGGGCTCGAGCTCTCCTTCGCGGGGGTGAAGACGGCCCTGCTCTACGCGATCCGCGACCTGGGGGAGGCCGAGGCCACCCGCCGCCGGGCGGACCTCGCCGCCAGCTACGAGGAGGCCATCGTCGAGCAGCTCCTCGGCCGGGTGAAGCGCGCCCTCGAGACCACGGGCCTCGACCGCCTCGCCCTGGGCGGCGGGGTCGCCGCCAACCGCCGGCTGCGCGAGCGGGCGGCCACGCTCGGCGTGCGGCTCAAGGTCCCGCCGCCCGAGCTCTGCACGGACAACGCGGCCATGATCGCCGCCGCCGCGCGGCACCTCCCCGCGCTGCCCTACCCGGACTACCTCGCGCTCGACGCCTATGCCACGGGCGCGCGTGGGCTCTGAGCGTGGCCGCGCCGCCGTCCTGCTCGGGATGGCGGCGCTCGTCGCGCTCGCGGCGCTGATCGGCGGCCGCCACAAGGCCCACGACGGCCCCCCGCCGGTCTCGCCCATCCCGCTCGACGGCCGCTCCCCGGCCGCGCCGGCGGGTGCGACCGAGCGCGTGCTCGTCCGCCTCTCCCGGCCGCCCCTCGGGGGACTGAGGAACCCTCCCGGGGATCCCCGGGCCCGGGCCGCCTACCTCGCCTCGTTGCACGACGAGGCCCGCGCCCTGCGCGGCGCCCTGGGGGCGCGGGGGATCGCGCTCACCGGCGTCGTTCCCTTCGGGCGGGTGTACGACGGCTTCGCGGCCACCGTCCGCGCCCGCGATCTCGCGCGGCTGCCCTCCCTCGGCGTCCGCGCGGAGCCCGTGCGCCGGTTCTACCCGACCGCCGCGGTCATGGGCCCCGAGAAGGGCCCCGCCGGGAGCGGGGGGGACGGCGTCGTGCTCCTGGGCACCCCGGCCGACCCCCTCGGCGGGCTGCTGCCCCGGGCGCGGGTCGATCCCGTCGCGCGCGCCCACCCGGCGCCCGGCCTGCCCGCTCCCGAGGTCTACGCGACGTCCGACACGCTTCTGGCCGGGCTCGAGCGCGCCGTGGCCCGCCACGCCCGCGTCGCCCTCGTGACCGTCTCGGCGCCCTACGCGGGCTTCGCCGACGCTCCGGAGGCCCGCGCGGCCCGCGTCGCCGCGCGCCTGGGCACACTCGTCGTCGCGCCCGCAGGCAACGAGGACGGGCCGGTGGGCTCGCCGGGCGGCGCCCCGGCCGCGCTCACCGCTGGGGCGGCGCCCACGCCCTCGCCGCTACCCGCGCTCTCCACCCCCCTCGGCCCCGCGGTGCTGCTGGGCGGGACGCTGCCCCGCCGGCCCCTGCGCCTCGTCCCCGCACGGGGCGGCGACCGTCGCTTCTACGACCGGGCCGGCCGCTCGCTCGTCCGCGGGAAGCTGACCGTGGCCCGGCGCGACCGTGACCCCGCCGCCCAGGCGGCGCTC
>JBBSGJ010000209.1:0-3741 GCA_038254195.1 Solirubrobacterales bacterium | reverse complement strand
GCTCACTTCGCGTAGTCGACCGCGCGGGACTCGCGGATGATCGTCACCTTGATCTGTCCCGGGAACTCGAGCTCCTTCTCGATCTCGCGCGCGATCTCGTGGCAGAGCAGGACCGCGCCGTCGTCGTCGAGGCCGTTGGGGTCGACCATGACCCGGATCTCCCGGCCGGCCTGCATCGCGTAGACCTTGTCCACACCGGAGTGGCGCTCGGCGATGTGCTCGAGGTCGCGCAGGCGGGTGACGTAGTTCTCGAGCGACTCGCCGCGCGCACCGGGGCGGGCGCCCGAGAGGGCGTCGGCCGTCTGGATGATCACCGCCTCCACGGTCTGGGGCTCGACCTCGTTGTGGTGGGCCTCCATCGCGTGGGCGACCGCCTCGGGCTCACCGTGACGGCGCGCGAGATCCCCGCCCACCAGCGCGTGCGGACCCTCGACCTCGTGCGAAACCGCCTTGCCGATGTCGTGCAGGAGAGCAGCTCGGCGGGCGGTCTTCGGGCTTGCGCCGAGCTCGTGGGCCATGAGCGCCGCCAGGTGCGCGCACTCGACGGAGTGCGCGAGGACGTTCTGACCGTAGCTCGTGCGGAACCGCAGGCGGCCGAGGATCTTCACCAGCTCCGGGTCGAGCCCCTGCACCGCGGCGTCGAACACGGCCTGGTCGCCCAGCTCGACCAGGTGGTCCTCGAGCTCGGACTTCGCCTGGTAGAACATCTCCTCGATCCGGGCCGGGTGGATGCGTCCGTCGGCGAGAAGCTTCTCGAGCGTGAGGCGGGCCACCTCGCGCCGGACCCCGTCGAAGGCCGAGAGCACGACGGCGTTCGGAGTGTCGTCGATGATGAAGTCCACGCCGGTCAGGTTCTCCAGGGCCCGGATGTTGCGGCCCTCGCGACCGATGATGCGCCCCTTCATGTCGTCCGAGGTGAGCTGGACGACGGAGACCGTGGTCTCGGCGGCGTGGCCGGCGGCGATGCGCTGCATGCAGACCGAGAGGATGTTGCGCACCCGGCGGTCGGCGGAGCGCTTGGCCTCCTCCTCCACCGCGCGCAGCCGGCGCGCCACGTCGTGGCGCGCGCCATCCTCGACCTCCTTGAGCAGGACCTGCTTGGCCTGCGCGGCGGAGAGGCCGGCGAGGCGCTCGAGCTCGGCCCGGCGCTCGCCGTCGTGGCGCTCGAGCTCGGAGCGCAGCGCGGCGAGCTCCTGCTCGCGGGCGCCGAGCGCCTCCTCCCGGCGCGCGAGATCGTCTCGCCCGCGCTCCACGGACTCTTCCCGCGAGAGCATGCGCTCCTCGAGGCGGACAACCTCCGCGCGCCGCGCCTCGAGGCCCGCGTCGTCGCGCGGCGCCGGGGGCGCAGGGCCCGTCGGGGCCGCTGCGTGGGGACGAGCCCGGGTGTAGAGCACCGACGCGCCGAGCAGCCCCGCTGCCAGCACGACCGCCGCGATCACGATGTCCATGTTCCTCTCCTCGTCGGCCTGCCCGGGCGAGAACGCCCGGGCGTGCAGATCCGCTCGCATCAGTTTGTGGGGCGTCGGACCGGCCGCGCGGCGCGCGACGGGGATTCAGGAACCGAGCGCCGCGTCGACCGCGGCGCTCTCTAGCCGAAGTCGGGCGGGTGCGTGGGGGGTGCGGCAAACGCCCGGTGCGGGCGCGGTCGGGTGTGGGGATGCCGGGGGATCGGGTGTGCCTGGGAAGGGGTGAAGGGTGTCGGTTTGGTTTGGGTTTCTGCGGGCCCGCGAGGGGCCGGTCGTTCGCTTGCGCACAAGCCTAGTGATGGGCTTGGTTTCCGGCAAACGAACGGCGGTTCGCCCCCCGGATGACCGCCGGTCGTCAGATCGCGGGCTCGTGCCCGTAGACGCGCAGGGCGTCGCCCGCCAGCTCGGGGTCGAACCCCTTGCGGACGAGGACGCCGTAGGCGCTGCGCCACGCCTTCGAGTCGGCGGGCGGGCGGGGGAAGCGGCGGCGCAGGAGCGCGAGCGCGCCGTCGAGCTCCGACGCGCGGTCACAGCCCGCCAGGGCGCCGCGCGCCGTGTCCGGGTCGATCCCGCGGGCGAGTAGCCGGCGCTCGATGCGGTCGGCCCCCCACTGCTCGAGGTGGCGCTTGTCCTCGGCGAAGCGCGTGGCGAAGCGGGCGTCGTCGAGGTAGCCCTGGCCGCGCAGCTCCGTGATGACCTCCTCGATCGTCGCGGGCTCCACCCGCTTGGCCTCGAGCACGCGCCGCAGCTCGAGCACGGTCAGCTCGCGGCGGTTCAGCGAGCGGAACGCGAGATCGAGGGCGTGCTGGAGCCGCGCCGCGGGGTTCTCCAGGGCGGTCACCCGCTCCGCCGCCGTCAAGCGGCCCGTCCTTCCAGCGCCGGGCCCTCCAGCGCTTGGCCCCCGAGCGCCTCGAGCGCCGGCGGGACGTCGTCGATCGCCTGCACGAGGTCGTCGTCGAGCCCGAGCGCGGCGTAGACCTTGTCAGAGATCTCCTGCGCCACCTCCGGGTGCTCGTCGAGGTAGGCCTTCGCGTTGCCCCGCCCCTGCCCCAGCCGCTCCTCGCCGTAGGAGAAGAACGAGCCGGACTTGGAGACGACATCGTGCTCGAGCCCGAGGTCGAGCAGGCAGCCCGCGGTGGAGATGCCCCTCCCGAACTCGATGTCGAACTCCGCCTGGCGGAACGGCGCCGCCACCTTGTTCTTGACGACCTTGACCCGGACGCGGTTGCCCACCGCCTCCGTGCCCTCCTTGAGGGTCTCGATCCGGCGGATATCCAGGCGCTGGGACGAGTAGAACTTCAACGCGCGGCCGCCCGGTTGCGTTTCCGGGCTTCCAAACATCACCCCGACCTTCTCACGGATCTGGTTCACGAACAGGCAGAGGGTCTGCGTGCGGCTGAGGTTCGCGGTGAGCTTGCGCATGGCCTGGCTCATCATCCGGGCCTGGGCGCCGACGGTCTGGTCGCCCATCTGGCCCTCGAGCTCGGCGCGCGGGGTCAGCGCCGCCACGGAGTCCACGGAGACGACGTCGACCGCGCCCGAGCGCACGAGCATGTCGGCGATCTCGAGCGCCTGCTCGCCGTAGTCGGGCTGGGAGACGAGTAGCTCGTCGATGTCCACGCCGATCTTCTGGGCGTAGAGCGGATCCATGGCGTGCTCGGCGTCGATGAACGCGCACACGCCGCCGAGCTTCTGGGCCTCGGCGAGGATGTGGTAGACGAGCGTCGTCTTGCCCGAGGACTCCGGGCCGAAGATCTCCACGATGCGCCCGCGCGGGACGCCGCCGATCCCCAGTGCGAGGTCGAGCGACAGAGCGCCCGTGGGAATCGCGTTCACCCGGACCTGGGCGCCCGGGTCGCCCATCCGCATGACGGTGCCCTTGCCGAACTGGCGCTCGATCTGCGTGAGCGCACCCGAGAGCGCCGCCTCCCGTGCCTTCGCCGCCTTCTCGTCCCCGTTCGCTGCCATGTCACTCCTCTGCCACTGGATCGGACGGCCACGCTAGGCACGGCCCCGGACAGAACGCATGCTCGCCCCGGAGCCTCATGCGTCTCCACACCCGATCGCCACGAAGGCGCCGCGACTCCGTGCCGAAACGCCACCGGCTCGCGCCAGCCGTGTGCGTGCGCGAAGAAGCGTCTCTAGCTCCGCTCGACCTCGCGCAGCCGGCCCGTCTCCACCGCGAAGACGAACCCGCGGATCGAGCCCTTCTCCGGCACGAACGGGCTCGCCTCGATCCGGGCGATGGACTGGCGCACGTCCTCCTCGATGTCCT
>JBBSGJ010000208.1:0-3747 GCA_038254195.1 Solirubrobacterales bacterium | reverse complement strand
GTGCACTTGAGCCGCACACCACCGCCGGGGACGTCCGCGAAGCCATTGTCCACGTACGCGCGCAGCGCGCGCGGGTCAAGCGCGGACAGGGGCGGCTTTCCGGCGTAGTGACGCAGGGCATCGGCGCGGCCGGGAAAGGCGGCGCGGCGGCGGCGCGCGGCGTGGGCCAGCCAGCTGTCGGGGTCCCTTCCCAGCGGGGGGACGGCGGGCACGATGATCGGCTCGAAGCAGTACAGCGCCGCGAACGTGCCGGGGGCGGCCTGCTCGGCCAGCAGCAGGGCGGTCGCGCCGCTGGAGTGCCCGACGCCGAGCGGGCGCTCGAGCCCGAGCTCGTCCACCACGGCGAGGACGTCGGCGGCGAAGCCTCGCCAGTCGAAGCCCGCGCGGAGCGGGAGCGGCGAGTCGCCGTGGCCGCGCAGGTCGGGGGACACGGAGCGCCAGTGCGGCGTGAGCCCCTCGGCCAGCGGGCCCCAGACCGCGCCGTGGAAGCCGGTGGCGTGGGCGAGTACGAGGGGCGGTCCGGCGCCGCCGAGCTCGTGGACCGCCACGCGGACCCCATCGGCGGCGGTCACCGAGCGGGTCGGGTGGGTGCCCGCGCCGGCGGGTCTCGGGGCGGCTCGGGTCACCGCGCGGGAACGACCGGCCCCGGCCGGGCACGAGCCGCATCCGCCGACATCTCCAACTCGCTCGACATCGCCGCTTCCCGGCTAGCCTCTTGACGCCCATGGACGCGACCGTCACCTCGCGGCACGACCCCCGCGCAACGGCACCCGCGTCGCCGCCTCCGGGCGAGGCGCCCGACGCGGGCGACGCCATCGCGACCGTGGGCCTGACCAAGATCTACCCGGGTGCGATCACCGCGGTCGACGGGCTCGACCGGTCCGTCCGCTCGGGCGAGATCTTCGGTCTCCTCGGGCCGAACGGGGCGGGCAAGACCACGACGGTCGGGATGCTCACCACCCGGATCGTCGCGACGGGCGGCACCGCCCTCGTGGGCGGAGTCGACGTCGTGTCCGAGCCCGCCCGCGCCCGGGAGGTGCTGGGCGTCGTCTCGCAGAGCAACACCCTCGATCGGGGCCTGAAGGTCCGTGAGAACCTCTACTTCCACGGCCGCTACTTTGGCATGACGGCCAGGGCGGCGAGGGAGGCGGCCGACCTCTGGCTCGAGGCCTTCCGCCTGGGCCACCGGGCGAATGCCGCCATCGAGACCCTCTCGGGGGGGATGGCGCGCCGGGTCATGCTGGCCCGGGCCATGCTCCACGGCCCGTCCGTGGTGTTCCTCGACGAGCCCACCGCGGGGCTCGATCCCCAGAGCCGTCTGGCGCTGTGGGACATCATCGAGGGCCTGCGCGGCGCGGGGCGGACGGTGCTCCTCACCACCCACCAGATGAAGGAGGCCGACGAGTTCTGCGACCGGGTGGCGATCATGGATCACGGCAGGATCCTCGCGCTCGACACCCCCGCCCGGCTGAAGCGATCGATCGGCACGGGCGCCACGATCACCGGGAAGGTGGAGGGGGACGGTGCGGGGCTCGCCGGCCGCCTCGGCGCGATCGAGGGGTTGACCGGCACCTGGAGCCCGGATGGCGTCCTGCGCCTCCGCGTGACCAGCGCCGACGGCGCGGCCCGGGTCATGGCCGCCGCCGGGCCCGGCTTCCGGGTGTCCGACGTGGCGTCGGACAAGGTCGATCTCGAGGACGTCTTCATCCAGCTGACCGGCCGGGACCTGCGCGAATGACGACCGCGGATCCTCCGACCCCCATCCCCATCCCCGTGACCCGCGCCGTGCGCCGCTCGCCGCGGGGAGCGAGCTGGGCGGCCTTCCGGGCGTTCGTCGCCCGCGACCTCACCGTGCTGGACAACAACCTCCATCGCTTCGTCCCCAGCGCGACGGTGCAGCCACTGCTCCTCGTGTTCGTCTTCACCTACCTGTTTCCGACCATCGGTCAGACCGTGGGGGGCCAGAACGGTGGACAGCGCTTCTCGACCACCCTGCTCCCGGGCGTCCTGGCGCAGTCGCTCCTCTTCGTGGGGATCTTCAGCGTGGGGATGAACCTGATCCTCGAGCTCGACGCCGACGAGCTCGAGGACCGGGTGCTGGCGCCGGCGCCGATCGCCGTCGCGGCCCTGGCGAAGATCGTCGGCGGCGCCCTCCAGGCCGCCGTCGCCGGGCTGATCGTCTTCCCGGTGGCCGCCTTCCTGCCGTCCACCGGCATCCACCTCTCCGCCGACTGGCCGGTCTTCTTCACCGTCCTGCCGCTCGCGTGCCTGGCCGCCGCGTCGCTCGGGCTCGCCCTGGGCGTGATCTTCGAGCCACGTTCGGGCCCGTGGCTGTTCAGCGTCGTCGCCCTTCCCCTGGCCTTCTTCGGCGCCGTCTTCTACACCTGGGATGCGCTGGATCCGTCCCCGATCATCAAGTACGCCGTGCTCGCCAACCCCCTCGTGTACATGAGCGAGGGCGCCCGGGCGGCCACCGTGGCCGGCATTCCCCACATGCCGCTCGTCGCCGTCTACGGTGCCCTCGTGGGCTTCACGATCCTGTTCGGGACGATCGGCCTCCGCGGCTTCCGCCGGCGGGTGCTGACGTAGGGAGCGCGAGCACGCCGTGAAGCGCCTCGCCGCGGTCGTCCTGATCTCCCTGGCCGCCTTCGTCGCCGCGATGGTGGTGTTCAGCAGCCCGGAACGCAAGGGTTGTCCGCTCGCCGCGGACACCAATCGCTCCTACTCGAGCAGGTTCGAGGGGACCGTGAGCATGGGCCAGCCCACGCACGTGCTCCGGGTGAGCCGGAGCGGGCGCCCGGTGAGCGGGGCGGCGGTGTGCATCAACACCGAGATGATCGGGATGTCGGGAATGGGCTACACCGCCAAGGCCCACGAGCTGAACCCCGGTCGCTACCGGGTCGGGTTTCGCTTCGCCATGGCCGGGGATTACCGGGCCAACGTCGTCACGCGGAAGGGGACCGCGGAGGTCTCCACGCCCCTGATCGTCAAGGTCCGGAGGGCGAGCACGCAGTCGCGCGCCGGCTCGAAACGGGTCCGCCCGAAAGTCCGCAGTTCAAGGAGGAGATAGCCGATGAAGCGCGACTGCCCGCGGGCCACCGGCCAGGCCGGCTCCTACTCCGGGAGGTTCGAGGGGCAGGTGAGCATGGACCAGACCGAGCACGTACTGCGGGTGACGCGGGACGGGCGCCCAGTGTCGGGAGCCAAGGTCTGCGTCAACACCGCGATGGTGGGCATGACGAGCATGCACTACACCGCCAGGGGCCAGGAAGTCGGCCCCGGCCGCTACCGGGTGCCGATCAGGTTCGGCCTGGCCGGCACCTACCGGGGGAAGCTGGTGACCGGCAAGGGAGGCGGCGAGGCCTCCATCCCCCTGAGCGTCAGGGTGGCGTCGAAGGGCAAGATGTCGCACGACATGAAGTCGCACGGCAAGTAAGGGTCGTTTGCGGGTATGGCCGGTCGCGACCGGGTCAGGGACCCGAGCGGCACGGGGCGAGCGGTGCTGGTGGTCGGGGCGGGCCCCGTCGGGCTGTCCTGCGCGCTCGCCCTGCGGGCGCGGGGCATGGAGGCCACGGTGCTCGAGGCCCGGGGCGAAGACGGACCGCGGCCGGGGAGCCGGGCGATCTACACGCACCGCGCCTCCCTGGAGCTCCTGGAGCAGATGCGGACCGGGCTGGGCTCGGAGCTCGCGCGGCACGGCCTCGTGTGGTCGGCCAAGCGGACGCTGTGGCGGGGACGCGAGGTCTT
>JBBSGJ010000207.1:0-3750 GCA_038254195.1 Solirubrobacterales bacterium | reverse complement strand
TGCCCACCCGACAGACGCAACATGACAGCCTCCATGATCCACCCGATTTGCAGGCAAATCATCCCGACCGGACCGGACAGACCCGCGTCAATCAGCCGGACTTTGTCCGGGGCAAGTAGCTAGACCTCGCCGCGGGAGATGGCGCCGGAGGCGAACCCCTCGCGCACGAGGGCGAAGCGCTTCTCGTTCTGCGCGAGCCCCGCCACGCCGAACTTCGCGAAGAGGGCGCGGAGGTGCGCCTTGACCCCGTCGACCGACAGGAAGAGCTCGGCGGCGATCTGCGCGTTCGTGGCCGGCGGTCGGGCCGCGGCGGCGGTCCCGCAGGGCCGGGCGAGGGCGACGAGCACGCGGCGCTGCATCGGGGTGAGCTCGGGCGGGACGTACCCGGTGGTGTCCGGGACCGTGGCCTCCCCCGCGTCGACGTCGGGCGCGCGGAAGTGGATGGTGGTGTCCCCCACGCGCACCACGTCGCCGTCCAGGAGCCGCCGGCGCCCGGCGATCCGCTCGCCGTTCACCCACGAGCCGTTGCGCGAGAGCCCGTCGTCGACCAGGGTCCAGACGCCGCCGACGCGCTCGAGCGCCGCGTGGACACGGGACGCGTTCGGGTCCCAGGCCAGGACGACCTCGTTGCCCGACCCGCGTCCGAGGGTGAACCGATCGCCCGGGCCGAGCGAGGCGATCCGCTGCGTGCCCTCCCCGTCGCGGAAGACGAGGAAGGCGGCGCCGGCGCGCTCGGCCTCGAGCACGGCCTTGAGCTCGGAGGGCGAGGTCGGAGGGGGCGGGAACACGACGCGTGGGGTGGAGGAAACCGTCACCCTAGGATGCCTACCCCGTCCCCGCGCCCAGACCTAGGTTCGCGCCATGTCCGCCCGACACCTCCTCGCCGTCGCGATCGCCGTCGCGCTGGCCGCAGCGGGCTGCGGGGGTGGGGACGGCGGGGAGCCCGCTCCGCAACGGCGCACGACCGGCGCCGGCGCCACGTCCCCGACCACCACCACCAGGACGACCGCCACCGCGCCGGGCGCCATCCGGTCCCTCGACATCGCCGTCAGGGCCACCTCGCACTACCGGATCGACATCTTCTCGCTGCGGCGCTCGGGGCCGTTCCTCACGTTGAACCTCGTCTTCGCGTGCGATCGCGCCGACGGCGACCGGTACGCCTCCTGCGACGGCACCTTCGATTTCATCGAGACCGGGGTCAACACCGACGACTTCAACACGATGGCGGGGCTCCGGCTGCTGGACCCCGGGGCGGCGCGCGAGTACCGGGTGGTCCGCAACGTAGACGACCAGCCCTACGCCTCCGCGCTCGAGTCCTCCTACGACCCCGGGTCCCGGCGCTACCGGGCGTGGGTGCGCTTCGCGGCCCCGCCGGCGTCCGTCAAGGCGATCGACCTCGCCTTCCCGAACGGCGGCCCACACGTCGACGGACTCCCGATCACGGAGGGGGGCGGCGTCGACCCCGCCCCGGTGGGCTCGGGCGAGGTCGCAGCGGAGCCGGCCGACTTCGACCGGCCACCCGAGAGCACGAGCGCGCAGGGGCTCGACGTCGGGGTGGACGACCTCGAGCTCGAGGTCCGCTCGCGCGGTGGGAACGAGCGCGTCCGCGAGCGGGCCGGGCGCCGCACGGTGACCCTCGCCACCGACGTGCTCTTCGCCTTCAATCGCGCGACGCTGGAGGGCCAGGCGGGCGGGGCGCTCGACGAGGTCGCCGACACCGTGGCGCGGCGGGCGGTCGGGCCGGTCGCGATCGACGGCTACACGGACTCCAAGGGGTCCCCCGCGTACAACCTCCGGCTCTCCCGGCGGCGCGCCGAGACGGTCGGCGACGCTCTCGCGCAGCGCCTCGGCGCCGGTCGCGAGTTGCGGGCCGTCGGCCACGGCGGGGCCGATCCCGTGGCGCCGAACCAGAAGAACGGCGAGGACAACCCGGCGGGACGTCGGCTCAACCGCCGGGTGACGATCGGCTTCTCCGTGCGCAGCGGCCGTCCGGCCCGCCCGTCCGCCGAGGAGTCCGGGGCCCCCGCGCCGGAACCCGGGCCGCCCGTGCGCTCCGCGACGTACACGACCGGAGAGAGCGACCGCACCGACGTGGGCGTGGAGGTCTCCTCGATCCGCCGCCGTGGCGCCATGGCCGTGCTCGACCTCCGGGTGACCTGCGAGCGTTCGACCTCGGACAACTGCGATCAGGAGGTCCTGCTGGCGCAGGATCCCATCTTCGGGGGGCTCACGCAGCTCGAGCCCATCGCCCTCTACAACACCGCCGGGGGCATCTCCCTCGTGGATCCCGCTCGCGACGCCACCTACGTTCCGGCCCGCGGACCAGACGACCTCCCGTTCGCCGCCGGCGTCGACCTGCGACCCGGCACGGCGTCCCATCTCTGGGTGTACTTCGCGGCTCCGCCTCCGTCGGTCGAAACGATGACGGTGGCGATGCCGGGCGGCGGCCCGCGCCTCACCGGCATCCCCGTCGAGTAACCCCGGGCCCATCGTCGAGCAGATGAAGGAGCTCGGCCTCTTCGGGGTGACGCGACTCCGCTCCGCCCCGCCCCGCCCCGCCGCCACAGCCGACAGCGGGCAGCGCGACCAGGGCGACGGCCGCGCGCGACCGCGTGATGCTCTCGGAAGGCGTCATGGATCCGAACGTAGACGGGGCATGGCCGCCCGGCAGTCCTCCTACTCGTCGGCGCCGTCGTAGTGCTCGGCGTTGGGGAGGATCTGCTCGTCTGCGAACTGACGGACCATCTCCGTCATCGCCTTCTGCTCGTCGGTCTTGTCCGCGTGGGGGGAGGTCGCCACGGCCATGCGCCCAACGTTACCTCCGGAGAGGGAGGGTCCCCTCGCCGGGCCCGACGGAGATCAGCGGCGCAGCGTGCGGGCGGCGTCGCCGGCGCTGCGGCGGGCCTGCTCCAGGTCGCGCAGGGCGGTGTCGGCCGCGGTCCGTCGATTGCCGGCGAGCGCGCCTTCGAGGCGGGCGTAGCCGAGGGACAGGCGGCGGAAGGAGCGCACCAGCGCGTCGCGGGCGTCGCGCCGGGCGGGGCCCGGACGGCGCGCCGCCAGCTCCCGGGCGGCGCGAGCGTACGCGGAGCCGAGCGCCAGCGCCTCCGGGGCGCCGGCCGAGGCCGGCCGCGCGGCGGCGAGCCGGCGGGCGGGGCCCGCGACCCTCGCGCGCAGGTCGCGGAGCGGGCCGCTCAGATCGTCGGCGGGGGTGGGGCGCGCGGCGGGGGCGGCAGGGGGCGGAGCCGCCCGTGCGGTCTCCCGGTGTCCGAGCCGGGTGCCGAGCAGCGCCGCGGCGAGGGTGAGGAGAACGAGGGCCACGAGCGCGACGCGGGCGCGGCGCCTTCCCGGCGAGGCGGCCGGAGCGGCGACGGCGCCGCCGGTCGTCGGTCCGTCGTCGGACCGACCGGGGACGGTGGCGCAGGCGGGCGTGAAGCCGTCGTCGTCGGACCGAACGGGGACGGTGGCGCGGGCGGGCGTGAAGCCGTCGTCGTCGGACGCGGGGGCCGCGCCCCAAGCGGGCATTCCCCACTCCTCGGCGGCGGCAGCGGGTGCGGGCGGCGGAGAGGGTGAAACGGCGACCGCGGCACCCCAAGCACTTGCCCCCGCGTCGTCACGCGCGGTCGGCTCGACAGCGGTCGTGTCCTCCCCGGATCGGTCCGCCCAGGCGCCCCAGTCCCCCGCGGGCGGAGTGGCGGCCCGGCGCTCCCTTCCCTCCCCACCCCCCCATCCCTCGACGGGCAGCGCGTCGGG
>JBBSGJ010000206.1:0-3781 GCA_038254195.1 Solirubrobacterales bacterium | reverse complement strand
TGCCGCTCCGGCGGCGAGGGCGATGGGCGAGCGCATGCTGCCTCCTGAGGGATCGAGAGCCATCGGAGGTGACCGTAGGTGCGGCACGTCACGGCCCCGCGGGGCCCCGGTCAAGCTTGTGTCAAGGTCCGCCCCGACCCGGCGGATGCGCCCATAGCCTGCGCCCCGATGAGCACCGGCATCCTGCTCGTCGAGGACGACGAGGCGATCGCCTCGGGTCTCGTGCGGGTGCTCGAGGGCCAGGGCTATGCGGTGCGCCGGCTCGCCCACGGGCTGCCCGCGCTCGCCGCGGCCGGGGACGACGGTGTGGGCCTGGTGATCCTCGACCTCGGGCTGCCCGACCTCGACGGCATCGAGGTCTGCCGGCGGCTGCGGAGCGCCCGTCCCGGGCTCGCCGTTCTCATCCTCTCGGCCCGCGACCAGGAGCTCGACGTCGTGGCCGGGCTCGACGCGGGGGCCGACGACTACCTCGTCAAGCCCTTCCGGCTCTCCGAGCTGCTCGCCCGGGTCCGGGCGCATCTGCGCCGCACGGCCGCTCCCGCTCCGGATCCCCAGGCGGCCCCGCTGTCCGCGGGAGACGTGCGGATCGACCCTGCGGCCCGCCGCGCCTGGTGCGGCGAGCAGGAGCTCACCCTGCCCCCCAAGGAGTTCGAGCTGCTCGCCCTGCTCGTGGCCCACGCCGGCCGGGTCCTCACCCGCGAGCGCATCATGCGCGAGGTCTGGGACACGGACTGGATGGGGTCGACGCGGACGCTCGACACGCACGTCCTGAGCCTGCGCGGGAAGCTCCGGCCCGAGGCGATCGTCACCCTGCGGGGCGTGGGCTACCGCTTCGAGACAGAGTGAGGCGCCGGCTCGTCCTGGCGATCGTCGCGGTGGCGGCCGCCGCGGTCGTGCTGTTCGCGGTGCCGCTCGGGCTCGTGCTCGCGCGCTCCTACCGCGACGAGGAGCTGCTCCGCCTCCAGCGCGACACGATCGCCGCCACCCGGTCCATCGACGTGAGCGGCGGGACCGATCGGGTCGAGCTCCCGCCGACTCGCGACGCGCTCACCGTGTACGACCGTTCCGGGCGCCGCCAGGTAGGATCGGGACCGCGGCTCGCCCCCGGGCTGGTGTCCCGGGTCCTGAGCACGGGGCGACCGGCCGATTCGGAGGCGGAGGGCCGGCTCGTCGCCGCCGTCCCGCTCCTGGTGGGCGAGCGGGTGGCCGGGGCCCTGCGCGCCGTGCGCCCCGACGCGCGGGCGGCGACCGACGCCCGCCGCGCATGGCTGGCCCTGGGCGGGCTGGCGGGCGCCATCGTCCTCGTGGCGGTCGGCGCCGCGGTGCTCGTGGCCCGCCGTCTCGCTCACCCCCTCGAGCGGCTGGCGGGAGCCGCCCGCCGCCTGGGCGAGGGCGACTTCACGGCCACGGCGCCGCGCGCCTCCATCCCCGAAGTGGACGCGGTGGGGACCGCGCTCGCCGCCACCGCGGCGCGCCTCGGCGACCTCCTGGCCCGGGAGCGCGCGTTCTCGGCCGACGCGTCCCACCAGTTGCGCACGCCCCTCGCCGCCCTGAGGATCGAGCTCGAGGCCCTGGCCCTCCGCGCCGAACCGACCCCGGAGCTCACCGCCGCTCTGGCGCAGATCGACCGGCTCGAGCAGACGGTCGAGACGCTGCTGCGCGTGGCGCGGGATGAGTCAGGCACATCCGGCGTCTGCACGCTGGAGCGCATGCTCGACGAGGTCGAGGCGGACTGGCGCGGGCCGCTCGCGGCGTCCGGCCGCGCCCTGCGCATCCGCGCGGGGGAAGCCGGGCTCCGGGCGCGGGCCACGCCGGCCGTCATCCGCCAGGTCCTCGACGTCCTCGTGGAGAACGCCGCGCGCCACGGAGCCGGGACGGTCGCCCTCGAGGCGCGCGGGGCGGGCGCCTGGGTCACGGTCGACGTGGCCGACGAGGGGTCCGGCTTCGGCGGCGATCCCGAACTCGCCTTCGTCCGCCGCGCACCGGAGGCGGACGGCCACGGCATCGGCCTGGCGCTCGCCCGCGCGCTCGCGCACGCCGAGGGAGGCCGCCTCACGATCGCGGAGCCCGGCCCCCACCCGCGGCTGCGCCTCGTGCTGCGGGGCGAGGAGTGAGGTCGACTAACCTCAGAGGCTCGGGCGTCAACCGAAAGGGGCTCCCCGATGCCTCAGTCATCGTCGAACCCCGAGCCGCTCGGACGGCTGCGTGAGGCGTCGCGTGAGGCACGCCGTCTCGCCGACGAGCATCGGCGCGCCCAGCCGCGCGACGGCGCGGGCCCCGACGAGGTCGGGGACGGACTCCGGCGCCGGGCCGAGAAGGCGGCCGCCGAGCTCGAGGCGGCGGAGGCCGGGAGGCGAGCCGACGCGCTGGCCAAGCGGCGCGCGGACGCGTCGGCGAACAGCGGGGACCTGCAGAGCCGCCTCCGCGCCGAGGCCCGGGCCCGGCGCGAGCAGCAGGAGAAGGAGGGCTCCTGACGCGGATCCGCCATCCGATCTCGGACCATGGTCGAGGCCGCGTCTGACCGCCGCGGTTCCTGGGTAGGTGTCACTCGTCCCCAGCGCGGCCGGGTGCCGCAGGAGGTCTCACCAGCATGGGAATCATCGGATGGATCGTCCTCGGGCTGATCGCGGGAGCGATCGCCAAGCTGATCCTGCCCGGCAACGATCCGGGCGGCTTCATCGTCACGATCCTCATCGGGATCGTCGGCGCGGTCGTCGGCGGCTACATCGCCAAGGCGCTCAACTTCGGCAGCGACAAGCACTTCTTCGACCTGAAGACGTGGATCATCGCGATCGCCGGCTCGCTGCTGCTGCTGGTGATCTACCGGGTCGTCACCGGCGGGAGGGCAAGAACCGCGCGACGCTGATCCCCGCCCCCTCCCGGCTCGCGGTCAACACGCGAGTCGGGAGGCCCTCGCGGGAGCCTTGATGCAATCGGGGCGCCCGGATTTGAACCGGGGACCTCACCGACCCGAACGGTGCGCGCTACCAGGCTGCGCCACGCCCCGAAGGAACGGCGAGTCTAGCCGTCGACGCCGAGTGCATGGTCGATGACGCCCTTGACCGTGCGGCCGGCGCCGCCCACCACGCCGCCCAGGTCGGGCAGCTTCACCGGCGGGAGCGTCACCGGCGGCACGGTCAGCGGCGGCAGGCCGGGCACCACCACCGGCGGCACCTCCAACGTGGGGACCCTGACGGTCGGCCCGCTCACGGGCGGGGGCTGCGGGGTGGAGGGCGTCGTGGGAGAGCGCGGCGGCGGGGCCGGTGCGTTGGCGCCGCCACCGTCGCCACGGGCCGATCCGGACGGTCCGCCACCGGCCTGAGCGCGCCCGCCGGTACCCGGGCGGGTGGGAGCCCGCGCCGCGGACGTCGACGAGCCCAGCGCGCGACGCCGCGCAGCCGTGCGCGGGTTGTCGCGGCGTGCGCGCGGGGCGACCTTCTCCGCCGCCGCGCCGGCGCCGCCGGTGACCGAACCGCCCGCGGGCCGCGCTGCCCGCGGGGCTGCGGGCGCAGCGCGGGGCGCGGGCGTCCGCGCCGGGGTGCCGGGCGCCGAGGAGACCTCGTGGACCGCGCCGGCGCCCGCGCCCGCGGTGGCCAGCGCGGCGACCACTATCGCCGCCTTCGACCAGCCCGCGGTCATCGCGTCCATGCTCTGCGCCGCTGACGCCGCTGCGCCGCCGACGCCACCACCGCCACCACCACCACGCACCCGCCGCACCAGGTCGACCACCGGCACCGGCAGGAAGGCGGCGATCTTCGCGACGGCGCCGGCGGGCACGAGG
>JBBSGJ010000205.1:0-3864 GCA_038254195.1 Solirubrobacterales bacterium | reverse complement strand
TCCCGGAGGGCGTCGACCACGGAGGGCGGCGAGTGGCCGAGGTTCGTCACCACGATGCCGGACGAGAAGTCGACGAACACGTTGCCGTCGACGTCGCGCACGAGCGCCCCGCTGGCGTCCCGCACCACGATCTTCAGCGTCTGGGCCGGCGGCGACGAGTTGCTCGCGTGGTGGCGAGCGTCGCGTTCCCACAGCTCCGCCGAGCGCGGGCCGGGCAGCTCGGTGCGCACGATCGGGAGCAGGCTCTCGTCGAGCTCGGTCAGCGGGGCGTCGTGCGCGGGCAGGCCGCTCATCGCCCGGCGGCGGCGCGGGTCAGCGGGGCGCGCTCGCGCGCGAGGCGCTCGAGCAGCCTAACGCCGTCCTCGGGGCCGGGCATCCCTTCGATCTCGTGCGCGACGTGCCGCGCGCGCTCGCCGTAGGACGTCTCCTCGCGCAGGGCGTGGATGTCGCGGCGCACGGCGGCCGCGGTGACCTCGGAGGGCAGGAGCCGGCGGGCGACGCCCGCGCTCACGCACGCCTCGGCGTTGTGGAACTGGTTCGCCGCCTGGGGCAGGATGAGAAGTGGCAGGCCGTGCGCGAGGATCGGCAGGATGGCCGTGCCCCCCTGGTTGACGACGAGGTCGCAGTAGGGCAGAAGCGCGGACTGGGGGATGAACCCCTCGACATGGACGTTGTCGGGCTGCGGACCCAGCGTCGCGGGGTCGTTGCCCGCGCCGATGGTGACGATCACGTTGAGGTCCGAGTCCCGCAGCCCCTCGAGGATCGCGGCGAACACCTCCTGGCTGCGGTTGAAGATCGTCCCCAGGCTCACGTACACCGTCGGCACCGTCGGAAGGTCAGCCACCCACCCCGGGACCCGCTCGTCGCCGGTGTCGATGTGGGCGTTCTGCATCTGGTGGGCGACGTGGATCTGGCCGATCTCGGGCGACTGCAGGCTCGGTGGGCACACGTCGAGGTAGAGGTGGCGGTAGAGGCCGGCGAAGGCGCCGAGGTCCACGTCCCACGTCTCCTGGAGGGGGCCGCTGGTCTCCCCGGCGAGCCGCGCCATCTCGAGCGGGCGGAAGATGCCCACGCTGTGGTCGGCGCAGGGGACGCCGGCGACGGCCGCGGCCACCGGAGCCCCGAGCTCCGTCTCGTCGTGGACTACGAGGTCGGGCCGCCACTCCCGGACGATGGGGACGAGGTCCGCAGCGCGGGGCGGAGCGGCGACGCCGGCCAGCATCCGCGGGACGAAGGACTGAAAGCGCTCCTTGCCGGGCGGCAGCGCGTGCTGCTCGGGGAAGCGCCGGGCCGCCTCCTCGAGCTGCTCGGGGAGGCTCAGGCCGGCCGGAAAGGCGGCGAAGCCGGCCTTCTCGACGTGGGGACAGAAGTCCGCAGCGGTCGCGAAGCCGACCTCGTGACCGGCGGCCGCGGCCGCCCGGGCCAGGGGCTCCATCGGCAGGAAGTGCCCGAACCCCGGAAGACAGGTGCAGAGGACTCTCAAGACGCGATCCGGATCTTCCCGCCCGTGGACGGGAGCGGCCATGCTAGCGTCGTCGCGCGATGCCGCAGGCGACGCGTGTTCCGGATCTCCTGCGGGTCCGAGCGGCCACGGCACCGGACCACGTCGCGCTCGTGGTGGACGGCGGCCCCAGCCTGACCTACGGCGACTGGGAGCGCCGCTCGGATGCAACGGCCCGCGGGCTCGCCGTCGAGGGCGTGCGCCGGGGCGACCGCGTCGCGCTCTTCTTCGACAACGCCCACTGGAGCGACTACGCCGTCTCCTACCTCGCGGCGCACAAGGTGGGCGCCGCGGCCGTCCCCCTCTCGCCCCGCTTCTCCGCGGCCGAGCTCGGTCAGGTCCTCGACCACGCCGAGGTCGCGCTGCTCGTCTCCCCCGAAGAACTGGCCCCGCCGGTCGGCGTGGACCGGCTCGCACACGTCGGGGCGCTCGAGGCCGGGCAGCCGCAGGAGCCCTTCCCGGCGGCCTCCGGGGCGGACGAGCTGGCCGAGATCATCTACACCTCGGGGACGACGGGAAGCCCGAAGGGGGTGACGGTCTCCCACGGAAGCCTCGTCGCCCACGACCTGCCGGCCGAGGCCGCCGGCGCGCTCGCGTTCCTGCACGCCTTCCCGCTCGGCACGAACGCGGGCCAGGAGTGCCTGAGGATGCCCCTGCGCCGACCCGCGACGGCCATCGTCCTGCCGTCCTTCGACCCCGAACGGCTGTGCGCGGTGGTGGCCGAGCGGGGGGTCCGGCGCCTCCAGCTCGTGCCGACGATGGCGCAGCTCGTGCTCGAGTCGGGTGCGGTGGAGCGCTACGACCTCTCCACGGTCGAGCGGGTGACCCTGTCCTCGGCCCCGGCGCCCGCGGCGCTGTGGGAGCGCCTGGCGGCGGCGTTCCCGAATGCCTCGCTGTGGAACGCCTACGCGCTCACGGAGGGGGGGAGCGCGCGGACGGTGACGCGGTACGACCCCAGCCGCCCGGGATCCGTCGGACGTCCCGTGGGGGAGAGCGAGGTTCGCGTGGTCGACGACACGGGGACCGAGCTTCCCTCGGGCGCGACGGGGGAGATCTGGCTGCGGCGCCCGGGCGCGCCGACACGGGAGTACTTTCGCGACCCGGCGGCCACCGCCGCGGCCTTCGCGGACGGCTGGCTGCGGACCGGGGACCTCGGCTGCCTCGACGAGGAGGGCTACCTCTACCTCGTCGATCGCCAGAAGGACCTCGTCATCAGCGGCGGCCTCAACATCTCCTCGGTCGAGGTCGAGGACGCCCTCTCCGGGCATCCGGCGGTGGCGGAGGCGGCGGTGTTCGGGGTCGCTCACGAGGTGCTCGGCCAGGCCGTCGCGGCCGCCGTCGTCGCGCGCGTGCCGGTCGACGCCCGCGAGCTCCAGGCCTTCGTCCGCGAGCGCCTGGGCGAGCACAAGGTCCCCCGCGGAGTGCACTTCGTCGAGGCGCTGCCCCGCAACGACTCGGGCAAGGTCCTCAAGCGCGAGCTGCGCGAGGAGTTCGCGGCTCGTCCGCCGAGCGGAGCGTCGTCGCCCCCCCGCGGCGAGGCCGAGGAGGCCGTCGCCGCCGTGTGGCGGGACGTGCTGGGGCTCGCCGAGGTCGGCGTCCACGACGACTTCTTCGAGCTCGGCGGGCACTCGATCGCCGCCGCGCAGGTCGGGGCCCGCCTCCAGGACGCCTTCGACGTCGACCTTCCCGTCACCGCCGTGTTCGAGTGGCCAACGGTGGCGGAGCTCGCCGCCGCCGTCGCCGGCGCCCATGCCCATTGAGAACGGGTGGGGAGACTCCGCGTGGGCGGGTTCTCGAACACGTTCCGAACCCCCGCGGTGACGGACGACGACCTCCCGCGGACGCTCGTCGCGGACCTCGGCGCCAACCTCGGCGCGCGCGTGCGGATGTGCGGCTGGGCCCATGAGGTCCGGTCCTCGGCGGACCCTGGGGGGCTGGTGCTCCGCGACCACACCGGCCTCGCGCGGCTCGTCAGCGGGCGCGGTGCGCCCGAGGACGTGATCGACGGCCTGGTCGCCGAGTCGGCGATCGAGGCGCTCGGAACGGTGGAGGCGGCGCCCGGCGGAGAGGTCCGCGTGGTGGTGGAGAGGATCGACGTGGCCGGCCCCGCCTCGGGCCCGCTCCCGATCACCGAATCCTCGCCGCTCGAGGAGCGACTGGACTGGCGCTACCTCGACCTTCGCCACCCGAAGCGGCGCTTGATCTTCGCGGTCCAGACGACCGCGCTCTCGGCGATGCGGGCGTTCTGGCACGAGCACGGGTTCATCGAGCTGCACTCCCCCAAGCTGCGGGCGACCCCGAACAAGTCGGGGACGGCGCTGTTCGCCCTGGACTACTTCGGCCGCCAGGCCTACCTGGCCCAG
>JBBSGJ010000204.1:0-3866 GCA_038254195.1 Solirubrobacterales bacterium | reverse complement strand
CGGCCTGTCACGCCGGAGGTCGCGGGTTCGAGTCCCGTCGCTCCCGTTCTCCGTCCCTTCAGCAGTCGAGCGTCGTCGCCGCCGCTCGGCAGATCTCGTCGAGCCGCGGGCCGAGGGTCCCGAGCCGGCGGACGAGCATGGCCTTCGGGAAGGGGCGCAGGTTGTCGAATGACGCGACCGACGCGACGGGCAGCCCCTCCTCAGGTCCGAGCGGTACTTCGCTGGGCAGGTCCCGGACGCGTCGGGTCACCGGGGCGACGAGGACGCGCTGCATCACCGCGTTGGCTCCGTCTCTGCTCACGACGAGGAACGGGCGACCCTTGTCGTCGGGCGCCTCACCCCACCAGACCTCGCCGCGCGCTACCACCATCGCTCCCACGGCTCGTCATGGATCGCGTCGAGCGCTAAACGTGTCGCGTCCGCCATCTCGTCGGGCGTTTCGGGAAGCCGGATGGCCGCGTCCCGATAGCGCCGGTCCAGCTCGTCGCGCCGCCGTCCGGCGATCACGGTCTCGAGACCGGTACGGACCGCCTGGGATCGGCTGGCGAAGGATCCCTCGTCGACGAGTCGGTCCAGTGCTCCGACGAGGTCGTCCGGGAGCTTGACCGCGATCTGCTTCGTCATGCGTAGAGCATACCCGAGAGCAATGCACGACCGGCGCGTAGAGCGTCGTTCTGCGCGCCCGTCACAGGACTCAGAGGCCGACGTCATCGAGACCTCGCCGGGCCGGCGAGCCTCCGCGGGGGGACGCGGCGAGAATCCGTGGTCACGCCGGAAATCGCGGATTCGAGTCCCGTCGCCCCCGCTTCTCCTCCGGGGCTTACTTCCTCCCCCGACGAGCCGGCACTGCTCCGAGAACGTCGCATAGGGGCTCGGCGTCAGCGTCGGCGCAGGAGCCCCATGCCGTCGACGGTCTGACCGAACGGCGGCCCTCGGGCGCCCCCGGGCGGCGCGGTCGGGGAGCCGGTCCGTTACTCCGCGAGGTCCGGCTGCTCGGCGTGGGCGATGAGGGCGTCGATCGGCACGACCTCGACGGCCTGGGCGTGGGTCGCCGCGAGCAGGACCCGCGCGGCGCAGCCGGCTTCGTAGGCCTCGAGCCACCGCGCGGCACACACGCACCAGCGGTCACCCGGCGAGAGCCCGGGGAAGCCCCACTGGGGACGGGGGGTGGACAGGTCGTTCCCGGCGCGCGCGCTGAACTCCAGGAACTCCGCGGTCATGATCGCGCAGACGGTGTGGCTGCCGACGTCCTCGGGGCCGGTGGCGCAGCATCCGTCCCGGTAGAAGCCGGTCACCGGCTCGCCGGAGCAGGGCAGCAGCGAGCCGCCGACGACGTTCAGGTCTGCCTCACGGCTCATGCGGGCATTGTGCCCGTTCCGGCTACCGTCCCCGGCCATGGGCGCGGGTGGGGGAGGACGTCGACGAGCCGCGGCGTGACCTCGTCGAGCGTGCGGCTGAAGATCTGAACGTCCTCGCCGTCGCGGTGAACCTGGATCCGCGCGCCGTCGAGCTTCCACTCCACGGCCGCGGGGACGATCCGGGAGAGGGCGGCCCCGAGGTCGGCCGCGGTGCTCGCGAGCATGGGCGCCACGGGCCGACCGACCTCGAGGCGCAGCGCGCCCAGCCCGGCGGACCCCTCGGACAGCGCGAGCGCGGCCACCGCCGGGAGGTCACCCCGGAGCATCAGCGCCCGGCGGACCTCGGCCGCCGGCAGCCCCGCCGCGCGGGCGACGCGCTCGACCATGACCCCCGCGAGCGCCCCCTGGCCGAGGTCGCCGAGGAGCAGGCGGACGAGGAAGCGCTGCTCGTCGCCATCGGCGCGGGCGAGCAGCCCGTGGACGAGCTGGAGCAGCGTCCCCGAGCCGAAGGCCACCGCTGCCGGCACCTCCTCGGGCGCCGCCGCCGCCAGCAACGCCGCGAGCGCATCGCGCTTCGCCGTCCGCGACCGCGTCGCTCCCACCGCGACCGACGTCTCCACGAGCTCGCGCAGCCGCACGGCGCTAGCGACACATCCCCTACGTCCCCCGGTTGCCTGCCACCGCGCGCAGATGCCGGAAGGGCTTCCCGCCGCGCAGCTCGCGCACCACGCCGTCGACCATCCCGTCACCGTCGAGGCGCCGCCCGTCGGTCACCGCCGCGATCGCCCCGCGCTTGCGCTGGATGAGCCGCGCCATCGTCTCGTCGATCGTCTCGGCGGCGAGCAGGTACCAGGCGGTGACGGAGTCCCGCTGCCCGATCCGGTGGCAGCGATCCTCGGCCTGGTCGTGCAGCGCCGGGGTCCACTCGAGCTCGAGGAAGACGACGTTGGACGCCCGCGTGAGCGTGATCCCCTGCCCCGCCACGCGCGTCGCGCCGACGATGAGCTGCGGCCCGTCGGGCTCCTGGAACGCGCGCACCGCCGCCTCCCTGGCCTGGATCGAGTCGCGGCCGAGCAGGTGCAGGGCCTCTCCGAAGCGCGCGATCACCGCCTCCTGCACCTCGATGTGGCGGGCGAAGACCACGAGCGGCTCGCCCGAGGCGAGGAAGTCCTCGATCCACCCCAGCGCGGCGGCGAGCTTGCCCCGCGCGGCCAGGCGCTGCAGCGCGGTGAGCTGGGCCAGACGCTGGGCGCGCAGCGCCGCCGCGACCTTCACCTCGAGCTCGTGCAGGTCGAGCGGCTGCTCGCGCAGCCAGGCGATGACGTCCTCCTCCGCCCGCCGGTACTCCGCCTCGTTGGACAGCGCGACGGGCACCACGACCTGCTCCTTGGCCGGGAGCTGGGGCAGCACCTCGGACTTGAGCCGGCGGACGAAGCAACGTCGGCGCAGGTGCCAGTGCAGCCGCTCCTCGGAGTCGACCTCCTTGAACTCCCGGGCGAAGCTCGCCCCCGAGCCGAAGTCCTCCAGGCGGCCGATGACCCGGAGCTGGGCGATGAGCTCCTCGGCGTGGTTGACCACCGGCGTGCCGGTGAGGGCGAGGCGCAGCCCGTCCTCCGGGAGCGATGAGGCCAGCCGCCGCACGGCCTGCGTGCGCTTGGCCCGCGGGTTCTTGACGTAGTGCGACTCGTCAATCACGAGCGCGCGCGGCCGGCGGCGCGCGAGGGCGACCCGGTGCGCGGCGACGATCTCGTAGTTGAGGATCGTGATCTCGCCCGCGGGCGGGACGGCCATCCGGCCCTCGATCACGGCGACGGAGCGCTCGGGCAGCCAGTGCGCCGCCTCCCGCGCCCAGTTGAGCTTGAGCGAGGCGGGGCAGACGACCACGGCCGGGAAGGCGTCGTCGGCCTCGAGCGCGGCGAGGGCCTCGACGGTCTTGCCCAGGCCCTGCTCGTCGGCGAGGAAGGATCGCCGGGCATCGAGGACGTAGCGCACTCCCGCCCACTGGAAGGGGCGCAGCTCGCCGCCGAGGCGCTCGGCGACCCCGGGGATCGGATCCGCTGCCGCCGAACGCGAGCGCCGGACCGCGTCGGCGGCCGCCCGCTCCTGGGCGCGCAGGTCCTCGAGCACCGGCAGGGCCGCGGCGGTCACCTCCGCGCCGTGGAGCGTGAGGAACGCGTCGAGCTCCCCGATCACCCAGGGGTCCTTGGCCAGCGTGCGCACGCGGGTCGCGCCGGGCAGGCGGTCGAAGGCCTTCCCGGTGTCCGCGTCCCACAGGACGTCGAGGCGCAGGCTCGTGCCCTCGACCCCGTGGGTCAGCCCGAGGCGCGCCGGCGGGGGCATCCGCCCCGAGAGCAGATCCAGGACGCAGAGCCGCGCCCCGGCGGCGAGCTGCGCGCCCTCCCGCTCGTCGAGCTCCTGCGCCGCGGCGATGGAGAAGGGCACGAGCAGCCGGCCCTCGTGCTCGCGGCCGTCGCCGGCCAGGACCTCGGGGACCTCGCCCGCCCGGGT
>JBBSGJ010000203.1:0-3867 GCA_038254195.1 Solirubrobacterales bacterium | reverse complement strand
GGTCGAAGAGCCCGATGTAGGTGGCCGGGTTCGAGCGCGGGGTGCGCCCGATCGGCGACTGGTCGACGGCGATGATCTTGTCGAGCTGGTCCAGGCCGGTGACCCGCTTGTGCGCCCCGGGCTTCTGCTTGGCCTTGTGGAGCTTGTTCGAGACGGCCTTGAAGAGGACATCGGAGACCAGCGTCGACTTCCCCGACCCCGACACGCCCGTCACGCAGGACATGACCCCCAGGGGGATCTTCACGTCGACGTGCTTGAGGTTGTGCTGCGAGGCCCCCTCGATCCCCACGTAGCCCGAGGGCGTCCGCCGCTTGGACGGCACCTCGATCCGCCGGCGGCCGGACAGGAACTGGCCGGTGAGGGAATCGGGAACCGCCTCGATCTCCTCCGCGGTGCCCTCGGCGACCACCCAGCCCCCGTGCTCGCCGGCGCCCGGGCCCATGTCCACGACGTGGTCGGCCGCCCGCATCGTCCCCTCGTCGTGCTCCACGACGAGGACCGTGTTCCCGAGGTCGCGCAGGCGGTCGAGCGTTCCGATGAGCTTCTCGTTGTCGCGCTGGTGCAGGCCGATCGAGGGCTCGTCGAGGATGTAGAGGACCCCCACGAGCGAGGACCCGATCTGCGTGGCCAGGCGGATCCGCTGGGCCTCGCCGCCCGACAGCGTCGCCGCGGCCCGGTCCATGGACAGGTAGCCCACCCCGACGTCGACGAGGAAGCGCAGGCGCTCGGAGATCTCGCGGAGGATGAGCCGGGCGATGCGGCGATCGGTGTCGGAGAGGTCGAGGCCGTCCACCCACGCCAGCGCGCGGTGCGCCGAGAGGTGCGTGTAGTCGTGGATGGGCATCCCGTCCACGAGGACGGCCCGGGACTCCGGCTTCAGGCGAGCGCCCCGGCACTCCGGGCACGGCCGCAGCGTCATGTACTCCTCGATCTTCTCCCGGACCTGCTCGGAGTCCGTCTCGCGGTAGCGGCGCTCGAGGTTGGAGACGATCCCCTCGAACTGCGTCGAGTACGAGCGCCGGCGGCCGAAGCGGTTGCGGTAGGAGACCTGGACCCGTTCGCCCTGGGTGCCGTGGAGGAAGAACCCCCGGGCCTCCTCGGGGAGGTCCTGCCAGGCGGTCTCGAGGTCGACGTCGTAGCGCTCGGCGATCGAGTCGATGAGCTGGTCGTAGTAGTTCGAGGCCGACTGCGCCCAGGGCGCGATCGCACCCTCGCCGATCGAGAGCGTGGCGTCGGGGACGATGAGCTCGGGGTCGATCTCCTGCTGGGAGCCGAGCCCGGTGCAGCGCGGGCAGGCCCCGTGCGGCGAGTTGAAGGAGAAGATGCGGGGCTCGAGCTCGGCCACCGACGGGCCGTGGACGGGACAGGCGAACTTCTCCGAATAGGTCCTGAGTTCGCCGCTGTCCACGAGCTCGACCTCGAGCAGCCCATCCGCGAGGGCGACCGCGGTCTCCACGGAGTCGGCCAGCCGCTTGCGCAGGTCCGGCTTCATCACGAGCCGGTCGACCACCACGGCGACATCGTGCTTGAACTTCTTGTCGAGCTCGATGGGCTCGTCGAGACGCTTGAGCTCGCCGTCGACCTTCACCCGGGAGAAGCCCTCCCCCCGTAGGTGCTCGAGGACGTCGCGGAACTCGCCCTTGCGCCCGCGGACAATGGGGGCGAGGACCATGAAACGGGTCCCGTCCGCGAGGTCTGACACCTGGTCGATGATCTGCTCCGCCGACTGCCCGGTGATGGGGCGCCCGCAGATGTGGCAGTGCGGGTGACCGATCCGCGCCCACAGCAGGCGGAGGTAGTCGTAGATCTCGGTGACCGTCCCCACCGTGGAGCGCGGGTTGCGCGAGGTGGTCTTCTGGTCGATGGAGATCGCGGGCGACAACCCCTCGATCGAATCGACGTCCGGCTTGTCCATCTGGCCCAGGAACTGGCGGGCGTAGGCCGACAGGGACTCGACGTAGCGTCGCTGTCCCTCCGCGTAGATCGTGTCGAAGGCGAGCGAGGACTTCCCCGACCCGGAGAGCCCGGTGATGACCGTCAGGGAGCCCCGGGGGATCTCCAGGGTGACGTCCTTCAGGTTGTGCTCGCGGGCGCCCGTGACGCGCAGGATGTCCGCCGGAGGCATCCTTATGAGTCTATGGGCGGGTCCGGGCGGTGACCCGTCCGGACCCCCTACCCCTCGACGGTGGCGTAGACCTCGTCGAGCAGGCCCGCGCGGTCCGCGAGGGTGAAGTGCTCGGACAGGTACTGATCCGTCTCGTCGCGCGAGGACCCGTTGAGGGCCATGTTCAGCGCCACGAGGCGAGCGCCCTCGGCGTCGTCGTCGCCACCGGAGCCGTCGGCGGGGACGGGCTCGAGGTCCTCGTCGGTCTCCGCTTCCGCGTCGATCGCCTCCGGCTCGGCCCCGACCGCCTCGGGCTCGTCCGCGAGCTCCTCCTCGGCGAGCGCCTCGGGCGGCGCCGGGCTCGGGCCGGCGACGCCCGCGGTGGCGTCCGTGGCGGGCTCGGACCCGGGCTCGGGCTCGAAGCGGCGGCCGGCGCCCGTGGCGTCGCTGACCTCGGCCAGGTTGCCCTGGAGGAGCTGGAGGTCGGCGTTCAGGCGGTTCGCCCCCGTGCGCAGCGTCTCCACCAGCTGCCCGAGCTCGGACTCCATGGCGTCCACGCGCCCGAGGAGCTCCGTGGAGGCCTCGGCGACCTTGCCCACGTAGTCCCGGGCCTGCTCGGTCGCCTGCTCGCGGGACGAGCGGGCCTCCTCGTCGGCACCCTCGCGGATCTCGCGGGCGTCCGCCTCGGCCTGGCGGGCGATCTCCGCCGCGCTGTGCTCGGCGGCCTCGACGATGGAGCGCACCTGCTCCGAAGCGATCGCGGCGAGGTTGCCGGTCCGTTCGCGCGACTGGCGGCGCAGGTCCTCCATCTCGGCCGCGATGTCGCCGAGGTGGGTGTCGACGGCGTCGGGGTCATACCCGCGGCGTCCGATGGGGAAGTCTCTCTTCTCGATGCTCTGGCGGTCGAGGGCCACGGGCGGTTCCTCCGGGGGACGGTCGGGGCGCGGCGGAGACTACCGGGCGGGAGCGGAGACGTGCCCGGAAGCCTGCTCGATCAGACCGCCGTGCGCCGGCCCGGCGAGCACGCGCGCACGACGGACGGGCTCCAGCGTCTACGCCGGCGCGACCTCGGCCAGCTCGCGGCGGAGATCCTTGATCTCGTCACGCAGCTTCGCCGCGTACTCGAAGCGGAGCTCCTCGGCGGCGACGAGCATCTCCTCCTCGAGCTCCACGATGGTCCCCTCAAGCTGCTCCCGGGACATCCCATGGTCCTTGCGCCGCGTCCCCCGCCGCTTCCTCGGCACCTTCGACTCCGACTGGAGGAACTCCGCGATGTCGGAGATCCCCTTGACGATCGATTCGGGAGTGATCCCGTGCTCTGAGTTGTACGCGCGCTGGATCTCGCGCCGGCGGTCGGTCTCGGAGATCGCCGTGCGCATCGCCGCGGTCTCCTTGTCGGCGTACATGACGACCTTCCCGCGGATGTTCCGCGCCGCGCGCCCGATCGTTTGGATGAGCGAGGTCGCGCCCCGGAGGAAGCCCTCCTTGTCGGCGTCCAGGATCCCCACGAGCGTGACCTCGGGCAGGTCGAGGCCCTCGCGGAGGAGGTTGACGCCGACGAGCACGTCGTACTCGCCGAGGCGCAGGTCGCGGATGATCTGGATGCGCTCCAGGGTGTCCACCTCCGAGTGGAGGTAGCGCACGCGAAAGCCGTGCTCGAGGAGGTAGCCGGTCAGGTCCTCCGCCATCTTCTTCGTGAGCGTGGTGACGAGCACCCGCTCCTCGACCTCGGAGCGAATGCGGACCTCCTCCATCAGGTCGTC
>JBBSGJ010000202.1:0-3896 GCA_038254195.1 Solirubrobacterales bacterium | reverse complement strand
GAGTCGTTGCGGGGCAGCGCCTCGACGAAGTGCACTCCGCGGGGGACCTTGTGCTCGCCCAGGCGCTCGCGGACGAAGGACTGGAGCTCGCGGGCGTCGACCGGCACGCGCGCGACGACCGCGGCCGCGACGGCCTGGCCGAGCACCGCGTGAGCGACCCCGAACACCGCCGCCTCCGCCACCGCCGGATGCCCGGAGAGCGCGTCCTCGACCTCGACCGAGGAGATGTTGAGGCCGCCGCTGATGACGAGGTCCTTCTTGCGATCGACGAGGTAGAGGTACCCGTCCTCGTCGAGGTAGCCGAGGTCCCCGGTCCGCAGCCAGCCGTCCGCGAAGGCCGCGGCGGTGGCCGCCGCGTCGCGAAAGTACTCCCGTGGCGGCGCGCCCGGGCGCCGCAGCCAGACCTCGCCCGTGTCGCCCGAGGGAAGCTCGGCCCCCGCGTCGTCGACCACGCGCACCTCGCTCTCCCCCACGGGACGTCCGACGGACGCCGGGCGGCTGGGGTCGTACTGGGTCACCGTCCGCGCGCTCCCCCCCTCGGTGAGCGCGTAGGCGTTCCACAGGGACGCGTTCGGGAACGCCGCCGCCAGGCGCTCCCACAGCGCCGCCGGCGCCGGGGCGGAGGACAGCGTCACCCGTTCGATCGTGGAGAGGTCGTAGCGCGCCACCGCGTCCGACTCGAGCACGAGCTGCGCCATGGCGGGCACGAGCTGGAGGCGCCGGACCCCCCGTGCAGCCACCACCGCGCAGAGCCGTTCGGGGTCGAAGGACGGCAGCACGATGGCCGTCGCGGGTCGGCGCAGGGGCATCCGCAGGCACTCCTGGCCCGCGTTCGTGCCGAGCGGGAAGGCGTGCAGAAACGCGAGCGCGCCGGCCGCCTCGGCCGGCAGGTCGTGGGCGACGAGGCTCCCGTGGGAGACCGTCACTCCCTTCGGGGTTCCCGTCGTCCCCGACGTGTAGATGATCTCGGCCAGCTCGTCCGCCCCGGCGACCGCCGGGAAGGGCTCCTGCGGCTGCCCCGCCTCGAGCTCCCCGGCGTGTGCGAGCCGGTCCACGCCGACCGGTGGCAAGAGGTCCGAGGGGCAGACGACCAGCGCCACGTCGGCATGGCCGAGGACCTGCCCCAGCTCGGCGGCGGAGAAGCGCGGCGAGAGGGGAACGGCCGCGGCGCCCACCTTGTGCACCGCGAGGTAGGAGACGGCGTAGTCGCTCCAGTGGGCGTTGTCGAAGAAGAGCGCGACGCGCTCGCCCCGGCGGACGCCCTCGGCGGCAAGCCCCCGGGCCAGCGCAGCCGAGCGGCGCTCCCAGTCGCGGTAGGTCAGGCTCTGGCCGCCGTCGACCACGAGTGCGACGTGGTCCGGTGCCGTGGCTGCTCGGACTCGCAGGAGATCCGGAACATGCGTCGCCTGCGGCATCGCGCCGCGACGCTAGCATGGCGCCTCCCGTCCACGGGCGGGAAGGTCCGGTTCGCGTTTGAGAGTCCTCTGCACCTGTCTTCCGGGGTTCGGGCACTTCCTGCCGATGGAGCCCCTGGCCCGTGCGGCCGCGGGCGCCGGTCACGAGGTCGGCTTCGCGACCGCCGCGGACTTCTGTCCCCACGTCGAGAAGGCCGGCTTCGCCGCCTTCCCGGCCGGCCTGAGCCTCCCCGAGCAGCTCGAGGAGGCGGCCCGGCGCTTCCCCGAACAGCACGCGCTGGCCCCCGGCAAGGAGCGCTTCCAGTCCTTCGTCCCGCGGATGCTGGCCGGCGTCGCGGCTCCGCCCCGCGCCTCCGACCTCGTCCCCATCGTCCGGGAGTGGCGGCCCGACCTCCTCGTCCACGATGAGACCGAGCTCGGGGCTCCCGTGGCCGCCGCCGTGGCCGGTGTCCCCTGCGCCGACCACAGCGTGGGCATCTTCCGCCCGCTGGAGATGGCCCGGCTCGCCGGCGCGACGAGCGCCCCCCTCCAGAGGGCGTGGGACGTCGACCTCGGCCCGTTCGCCGGCCTCTACCGCCACCTCTACCTCGACGTGTGCCCGCCGAGCCTGCAATCGCCCGAGATCGGCCAGATCGACATCGCCCATCAGATGCAGAACGCCCACATCGACACCGGCGACGAGCGGGTCCCGGGGTGGGTCGACGAGCTCCCGGCGGTGCCGACCGTGTACGTGAGCCTGGGGACGATCTTCAACCGCAGCCCTGAGGTGTTCGCCGCGATCCTCGAGGGTCTGCGGGACTCGGACCTCAACGTGATCGTCACCATCGGGGCGGGCAACGACCCCGCGGCGCTCGGTCCGCAGCCCGACAACGTCCATGTTGAGGGGTTCATTCCCCAGTCCGCGCTCCTGCCCTACTGCGACCTCGTCGTCAACCAGGGCGGCACGGCCATCCTGCCGATCCTCGCGCACGGCCTGCCACTCCTCATCCTGCCCCAGGCAGCGAACCAGTTCCACAACGCCGAGGCGTGCGTGAGCGCGGGCGTCGCCCGCAGGCTCCTGCCCTCCGAGGTCACCGCGGCCGCCGTGCGCCGCGATGTCCGCGCCCTGCGCGGGGAGGCGTCCTACGGCGAGCGCGCGCGGCACGTCGCGCACGAGATCGAAGCGATGCCCGGCCCCGAGGACGGCGTCCGGCTGCTCGAGCGCCTCGCGCGCGAGCGCGCCCCGCTGACCCGCGCCTCGGCCGGGCGATGAGCGACCCGCCCGCGCTCGACACCCCGCTGACCGAGCTCGACGAGAGCCTGCTCCCGCTGGTGGGCACCGAGCTGCCCGGCCCGCGCTCGGCGGAGCTGTGGGAACGCGACGCTCGGCACCACGCGAGCAACTCGTCCCCACCCGCCCAGACGCTGCGAATCGTGGTGCACGACGCGGCCGGCGCGCTCGTGCGCGACGTCGACGGCAACGTGTTCGTCGACTTCTCGTCCGGCATCGTGGTGACGAACCTCGGCCACTCGCCGCCCTCCGTGGTCGACGCCCTCCGGGAGGAGGCCGGGCGGCTCATGCACTTCTTCGACTTCGCCACGCCGCCGAGGGCCGTGTTCTTCGAGGCCCTGGCCCGGACGCTGCCCCCCAGCCTCCAGACCTTTCAGATGTACACCACGGGCGCCGAGGCGGTCGAGGCGGCGATGCGGCTGGCCAAGGCCTACACCGGCAACTACGAGTTCATCTCGTTCTTCAACGCCTGGCACGGGCGCACGCTCGCGGCGATGTCGCTGATGGGCGGGTTCCCCGTCAAGCAGGGTCTCGGCCCGTTCGCGCCCGGCTTCCACCACAGCCCGAACGCCTACTGCTACCGCTGCCCGATCGGGCTCACCCGCGAGAGCTGCGAGGTCGCCTGCGCCCGCTTCGTGGATCGCGTCTACGAGCAGGCGAGCGAGCGCCGGCTGGCGGCGGTCATCGTCGAGCCCACGCAGGGGGTCGGCGGGGCCATCGTCCACCCGCCCGAGTTCCTCGCCCACCTGCGGGAGCTCTGCGACCGCACGGGCGCGCTCCTGATCTTCGACGAGATCCTCACCGGGGTCGGCCGCACCGGCACGATGTGGGCCTTCGAGCAGTCCGGCGTCGTGCCCGACGTCCTCATCGCCGGCAAGGGACTGGCCTCCGGCTACCCCGTCTCGCTCATCGCCGCGCGCCGGGAGGTGATGGACTCCCTGCCCTTCGGCCAGCCGGGCGGGGGCGCCTCGACGTTCGCCAGCGGGAACCTGGCCTGCGCGGCGGGCGCGGCCACCCTGGCCCTGCTCGAGGACGGCACGGTCGTCGACGAGGCCCGTCGCCTGGGCACGTCCCTCCTCGCCGCCCTCCGGGAGCTCCAGGAGCGCCATCCGATCGTCGGCGACGTCAGGGGTCAGGGAATGCTCATGGCCCTCGAGCTGGTGAGCGACCGCACGACCAAGGAGCCGATCCCGCGCGCGGTCGCGAGCGAG
>JBBSGJ010000201.1:0-3922 GCA_038254195.1 Solirubrobacterales bacterium | reverse complement strand
GGCAGACCGTACGCGTCGGACTCGCCTCGAGCCGCTCGAGCCGGACGTCCTCGCGGGGGAGGTAGATCCGCGCGGGCAGCCCGGTCTCGAAGAGCAGGCGCGGAGCGTCGCTCCGGGCGATGAGCTCGCCGTCGGCGAGGATTTCGACGTGTCGGGCGGCGGCGCGCACGTCGATCCGGTGATACGGGTCGCGAAGGCGGCCGAGCAGGCGCTCGTCCTCCTCGAGCCAGGCGTCGGCGGCGTCCCAGGTGAGCGACGCGTAGCCGGTGAGCCACGTCGCCTCGGGCAGCGGAGCCTCGTAGGCCCACACGGCGTTCTCGCGGACCTCGTCACCCACCCGGAGCGACCAGTAGGACGCGTCGCCCTTGAACGGGCAGTGCGTCGTATGGTCCGTCGGCTCGAGGATCGCGGCGTCGAGATCCCCGAAAGGCACGTAGAGGACAGGAAGGATGTTCGACTCGTGCAGGAGCTTTCCGCCCGTGGTGTCGAGGACCAGCCGCCCGTCGACCTCGGCCCGCATCCGCCGCGGGTGGTCCTCGAAGAGGAGGCGGTGCGCCGGACCGTCGATGGCGTAGTTGGTCGCGCCGGCGGGCCGGCTGGAGAGCGGGCCGTGGCCGAGGGTGAGGGTCATGCGTCCTGCACCGTGACGGTCCACGCCGTCGTGAAGGTCTCGCCGGGAGCGACGAGGGGAAGGTCCGGGCTGCCCGTCACGAGCGCGTTCGTGGGTGCCGTCATGGGCTCGAAGCAGATCACGTCGTCTCCCTCCGGAGCATAGACCTGCGCGAACGGGTAGCCGCGCTCGAAGCGCACGGCGATCCGCCGGCCGCCGCCCGTCAGCGTGAACGGCACGTCCCGGTCGATGCCGGTGAGCCCGTCGTCCCACGTCTCGCCGCCGAGCGGCCCGGGCGGTCGTGAGAAGGGCTCGCGTGCGCCGGTCGGGATGCCGCGCGAGTCGACCGCGAGCCGCTCGCGGGCGGGCAGCTCGATCTCCCAGTCCGACCGCCGCTCCCCGGGCAGGACGAGGTAGGGGTGGAAGCCGAAGGAGACGGGGACCGGGTCCGCGCCGGTGGCGCTCAACACGGTCTCGAGCGTCAACCGGCCGGGCGCGAGCGTGACCGCGTACTCGAGGACGTGCGGAAATGGGAAGGCGGCCATGAGCTCCTCGTGGTGCCCGAAGTCGAGGCGCGCGCGGAGCGTCGCCACGTCCCCGTCGATCCGCTCGTCCACGACGCTCCACCACGGGCAGGCGGCGCACACGCCGTGGATGGGGAGGCCGCCCGGGTCGAGGCGCAGGCGCGGCAGCTCCGGGGAGAGCTCGACCCGGCGGGCGCCGACCCGGTAGCGCAGGCCGTCGAGCCGGTTCGCCCACGGATGGAGCAGCGGGATGCCCATGGTCGAGCCGGACTGGGCGTAGGCCGTCAGGCCTCGTCGCTGCCCCAGGAGCTCCTCGCCACGGTGCCGCAGCGAGCAGCCGATCATTCCCACGCCCGGGACCCAGGTCGCGTCGAGCTCGCCCTCGCCGGCGACGAGCGTCCGCACGGCGAGCCCGTCTCGCTCCCCGGCGTCGATCCGGGCCGCCAACGCCCTCAGTCCGTGGCGCCCAGGGTGGCGCCGGTCACTCGCCGTTCGGGGCGATGCCACATCGGATGCGCAGCTTACGTGACAGGCGCCGGTTCGAAACCCGCCCCGCGCCGGGTCGCGCCTGGCGCTACAGCCGGATTCGCAGGTTGGCGGTCGCCGGGTAGCCGCGGCGCATCCGGTAGAGGCGGCTCATCGGGCCACCGCGGGGGCAGCGCTGGTAGGAGACCGTCCGCACCACGACGATCCGGTGCAGCTGGGCCGCGCGGCGGCCGGCGCGGCCGAGCCTGATCGACAGCTGCTTGCGCCCGGTCCGTGGCCAGCGCCAGTGGGCGGAGGCGAGCAGGGCGCCCGTGCTGCGGCCCCTGAGGGCCCGCACCTGGACGGCCGCTCCGCACGTGAGGGAGACCTCGCGGCGTGCGAGCGCCCGGACCCGGCCCCCCGCGCTGTGCAGCCGGTCGAGGAAGAACCCGATCACGTCGACGTGCTCGCAGCGGCCGCGCATGAGCGGGCCGATCGGGCTGCTGAAGCTTCCGTCCCCGAATTGATCGCGAAGGGCCATGACGTCGGTACCCCCTCCGCACGCCACGTCGTGGGCGTTGAGGGCGCGGAGAAGGTCGTTCCCCGGGCCGCCGTCGATCGTCCTGGTCCCCGGGTAGGCGAGGAGGGTGTCGTTGCCCGGTCCGCCCTGTACGCGCTCGCCCGCGAACACGACGTCGTTCCCCGCTCCACCGTCGACCGTGCCCTTGCCGAGCAGCGCGTGGTCGAAGGCGTGGAACAGGTCGTTACCGCCCCGGCCCTTGAGCACGTTGGCGGATCTCTCCCCGGCGTTGAGTTGGTTGGGGCCGTCGTCCCCCGCCAGGTGGCTGACCCCCGACCCTCCGGTGAGATCCTCGATGCCCTGGAGGCGATCGTTCTCACCGGCTGCGCCGGCGCGGCGGGGGTCCAGCAGGTCGGCGGTGATCGTCGACCTGCGTCCGCCGTAATCGGCCACGTCGCGTCCGTCGCCGCCGTCGAGCAGATCGGACGCGGGCGCGGCGTCCTCCCCGTCGCTGCCGCTGTCGCCGAGGGCGCCGCCTCCGAGCTGGTCGTCGCCCGGGCCGCCGTGCAGCGCATCGACGCCCGTACCGCCGAACAGCTCGTCGGCCCCGGCGCCGCCCGTGAGGACGTCGGTCCCGCCTCCTCCTTCGAGCCGGGCGCTCCCAATCGTCCCCGAGGCGTCCAGCGTGTCCGAGCCCTCGCCGCCCCGCAGCTGGGACCCGGTCGGGCCGATGACGCGGGCGGCGTTCGTACCGTCCCCGAGCACGGCGTTCACGATCCCCGGGGCGGCGGCGCACGTCGCGTTGTGGGGGCCCGAAGTCGTGCACTCCGGGCCGGCCACCGTGATCGTGGCGTTCGGGTCCTCGATCGTCGCCGAGCCGCTCGCCACGATCACCCGCAGGTCGTTGGCCTCGCCCGGAGCCGCGGCATAGAAGAGGGTCGTCCCGCCATGCTCGGGCTCGGGGTTGATCTCCAACCGCAGGGTGGAGCCCTGGGCGGCGCCGGGCGCGGCGAGAGCCACGAGCGCCACCACGCCGAGGAGCGCGCGCCTGGTGATCGAGATCGCCGTCATGCCCCGTGAAACGAGCCGCCCTGACCAACAGTTGCGGTTCTGCGCGACACCGCGCGGTGATCACGCCGGTCGCGGGCGTCTGCGTTTCGCTGCAGAGGTCGACGTCGTCCACGGGCTGGCGGAGCTACCGTCGCGACTGGCGTGACGCCGCCGCCCCCCATCCGGCTCCTGGTCGACGCGATGAACGTCATCGGCGCTCGCGCGGACGGCTGGTGGCGCGACCGCCCGGGCGCGATGCGCCGGCTCGCCGCCGACCTGCGCGACCACGCGGTCGCATCCCGAGAGGCGGTGACCGTCGTCTTCGACGTTCCGCCCGGCGAGCTCGCCGACTCCGCGCCGGTGCGTGTCGTGGTCGCGCCTCGCCGGGGACGCGACGCGGCCGACGACGAGATCGTCCGACTCGTGGCCGCCGACGTCGACCGCGCCTCGCTGCGCGTCGTGACCTCCGACGCCGCGCTCGCCGCGCGGGTCAGGTCGCTCGGCGCGGCCGTCGAGGGCGCCGGCGCCTTTCGCAGGCGGCTCGAGCGCCGTCCCTAGACTCGATTCACATGTCCCAGACCGCCGAGTCCGCGCGCGCCGAGCGCCTGGTCGAGCAGCGCCGCGGCCTGCCCGACCAGCCCGGCGTCTACCTCTTCCACGACGAGCGCGGACGGGTGATCTACGTCGGGAAGGCGAAGTCGATCCGCAAGCGCGTCGCGTCGCATTTCTCGAACCCGAGCACCCAGGCGGGTC
>JBBSGJ010000200.1:0-3965 GCA_038254195.1 Solirubrobacterales bacterium | reverse complement strand
GTGGGCGACCTTGAGCACGTCGACGGGCTCGAGCGGGAGGGGCAGGGTGACGTCGGACTCCGCGTCGGCGGTGAGCAGGACGCGCAGGCCGGGCAGCATTCCCTCGGCGACGACCGCGCGCAGGTTGGGGTCCTCCCCGGCATGGAGCGCCGCGGGCTCGGCCTCGGGCGAGAGGATCCGCAGGCGGATGGGGCCGGCGATGAGAACCTGCCCGGCGTCCGGGATGAGCTGCGGCACATGCCGGGTGGCGGCGAGGGCGGCGAGCCCCCGATGCTCGGGGGTGCGTGCGCCGGCGCCGCCGTCGAGCAGCGCCCCCACCGGGAGCGTCCGCAGCACGGGTCCCATCCCGCCCTCGTGGTCGGCCTGGGCGTGCGTGATCACCGCGAGGTCGAGCCGCGTGACCCCCGCGTCGCGCAGCCGGGCGAGGATGGGGCCGTCGGGCGGCCCGGCGTCGACGAGGACGGCGTGCGGGCCGGCCTGGAGCAGGGTCGCGTCGCCCTGACCGATGTCGAGGAACAGCGCGCGGGGCTCCGCGGGCGGGGACGGCGCGGCGACCGCCGGCCACGCCAGGGCGGCAAGGACGGCCAGGGCGCTCGCGGCCAGCGCGGGCCGCCGGGCGCGCGGGAGCAGGACGACGACGGCGCCGAGCGCGTAGACGCCGAGGAGCGCCAGGACGCCGAGGTGGAGGCCGAGCTGAGCGTGCGGCAGCCTCGCGGCCACGTGCGCCAGCCCGGTGAGGAAGCCGAGCAGCGGCGCGGCGGGGAGCGCGAGCAGCACCCCGGCGGCGGGCGCGAGCTGCGCCACCGCCCCCGCCGCGAAGCCCACCCACATCGCGAGCGCGACGACGGGGGCGGCGAGAACGTTCACCGGCAGGGAGACGAGCGAGAGCCGCTCGAAGTGCAGCGCGAGCAGCGGGGCGGTCCCCAGGGTCGCCGCCGCCGTGAGCCCGGCCGCCTCCGCGAGGGGACCGGGAACGCGGCGGTCCGACAGGCCGGCGGCCAGCCGCGGCGCGAGGAGGAAGATCGCCACGACGGCGGCGAAGGAGAGCTGCCAGCCCGGGTCGCCGGCGCTCGCCGGGTTGAGCGCGAGGGTCACCGCGGCGGCGAGGCCCAGGGCGTAGAACCGCTGGGCGGGACGGCCGGCGAGCATGGCGGCGACCCCCGCCGCACCCATGATCCCCGCGCGCTGGATCGACGGCCCTCCCCCCGCGAGCGGGACGTAGAGGGCGGTGAGCCCGAGCAGGGCGCCGAGACGGGCACGGAGGCCCAGGCCCATCAGGGCGAGCAGCGGGAGCGCCAGCGCCCCGAGCAGGACGATGTTCTGCCCCGAGGCGGCGACGATGTGCGACAGTCCAGCGGCGCGGAAGTCGTCGCGGACCTCCGCCGGGAGAGCATCGTCCTCGCCGAGGACCATCCCGCGCAGCAGCGCCCCCTCGCGCGTGGGGAGTCGCCCGGCGAGCGCGTCCTCCGCCCGCTCCCGGAGCCGGTCCACCGCGCCGGGGACGCCGCCCCGGCGCCGGCCCGTGGGCTGGATGGCATCCGCGACGAGCACCGCGTGCGCCCCCCGGCGGCCGAGCCAGCCCTCCGTGTCGCGCAGCCTGCGCAGCAGCCCGGAGATCCTCACCTGCGCCCCCACGGCCCGTACCGGCCACCCCTCGCGCGAAGCGCTCTCGGAGGGGGGTGGTCCTCGGCGTCCGGGTCCCCCGCTCGCCGCCGCGCCCCCGCTCGCCGTCGACCGCGCTCGCCAGCCGCCCGCTGCGCGCGTCTGCACCGCGACCCGCTCCCCCCTCCCCCGACCACTGGCGAGCCGGACGAGCGCGGTGTGACCGCCGAACGTCCGTGGGCGTGGGGGCTCGAGGGCCACCCCGCGGACGGTCACCTCGTGACCGAAGGCGGGACCCAGGGCGGTGGCGTGGAGCGCGTCGAGACGGGCACCGCCGAGCGACGCTCCGGCGAGGACGGCGAGGGCCGCAGCGAGCGCGAGCGCCGCCCGGCCGCCGAGCAGCGCCGCTCCGGTCGCGACGAGCAGCGCAACCGGGGGGCCGAAGGACGCGGCGAGCAGCCCGGCCACCAGCGCCCACAGCAGGAGGTGTCGCGGCCGTGCCCGCAGGGCGCCGAGGGACCTCGAGACGAGCGCCCGCGCGTTCAGGGCGTGACCTTGCCCTTGAGCGCGGCGAGGCGCTTGGGCCCGATTCCCGGAATGCGGTCGAGATCCTGGAGGGAGCCGAAGCCCCCGTGCTCCTTGCGGTACTCGACGATCTTCTGGGCGGTGGTGGGCCCGATGCCGTCGAGGCCGTCGAGCTGCTCCGGGGTCGCGGTATTCAGGTTGACCGGACCGGCCGGCGTGACCGCCGTCCCGCTCGCGGCCGCGACCCCTCCCCCGCCGGCGACGGCCCGGACCGGAACGAGGATCTGCGCCCCGTCGGTGAGCCGGGCCGCGAGGTTCACCGCCGCGAGCTCGGCGCGCCGCGTCGGCCCACCCGCCCGGCGCACCGCGTCCTGCACGCGCCGGTCGGAGGGCAAGCGGTACACACCGGGCCTCCGGACGGCGCCGGTGACGTCGACCACCGCGTCCGCTCCGCCGCCCTGGGTCACCTTGACCGGCGCGGTCCGGGAGGCGCCCGGGCCCGCGCCCCCGGCCGTCCCTCCGCCTCCGGACCTGAGGTACGTGGCCCCGAGCACGACCACGAGGACCGCGGCCACCGCGTACCCCGCCCACTGGACCTTCTGCGCGTCGACCATCGTGCTCGCGACGCTAGATCGCCGCCGCGCACGGAGGACGCGCGCTTCGTGACGATGCTGCGCCAGGTGCGCGCCGGAGCTAGCGCAAGACGGGCCGGGTCGCGACGATCCGCGCCGCCCGGAAGCGGGTCCCGACCACGCCGCGGCGAGCGAGGCGGACGAGGAGGATCCCGGTGCGCGCGGTGGGCGCGGACACGGCGCCGAAGACGAAGTTGCCCAGCGAGTACGGGAGGATGTCCGAGAAGCCGACGAAGGCGATCCGCAGCCCGCGGCGTCCCGGCCCGCCCCCACCGCGGCGATACCGAAGCGGTGGGTCCAGTGGAGGGTGTCGCGCAGGGCGCCCGGCCCGACGTCCCCCGAGTGGTTGTTCGCGAGGTTCACCACGTCGAGGCCGCCGGCGCGCCGCGCGCCGCGCAGCGCGAACGGCCGTCCCCGGAAGGTGAAGCGCTTGTGGACCCGCCGCCCGTACCGGGAGACCGCGCACTCGAGGTTCGCGAACGCGAGGTCCGCCCGGCGCAGCACCGGGCCGACCGAGCCCCACGGATAGCCGGGACCGAAGCGCGCGATGTAGGCGCCGGGGAGGTCCCCGAGGTTGACGTCACCCACCGCGGCGAGGACGAGCGGCCGGACCCCGACGCGCAGGAGACGTGATGGCGCGCCGTCCCCGGCCCGTGCACGCAGGGTCAGCCGTCCCGACCGGCCCGGCGCGCGGAAGCGCACGCGGAACCGGCCGGCCGCGCTCGCCCGGCCCCGCCCCACCGTCCGCCACCGGTCGCCCAGCCGCCGCTCGACGCGCACGGCCTCCCCCCGCGCCGCCCCGCCGTGCAGCTCGAGCAGCCCGCCGAGGGCCACCTCCCGCGGCCCGCGGAGGGAGGGGACCGGCGCGGAGGCGGCCGGAGCCTCCGCGCGAGCCGGGCGGCGGGGCGTCGCGGCCTGCGCCCCGGCGACCGCCGGCGTCGCTACGGACGCGAGGGCGAGGGTCGCGGTGAGGAGGAGCGTGCGGGCCACGGACGCGCGCCGCTACCCGACCAGCGCCGGCCCCGCCGCCCGGACCTACCGGACGACGAGGTTCACGAGCTTGCCCGGTACGACGATCACCTTGACCACGGCGCCCCCGCCCAGGTGCGCGCGCACGTTCGGCGCCTCTCGACACAGCGCCTCGAGCTCCTCGCGCGAGGCGTCCGCGCGCGCCGCCACCCGGTCGCGGACCTTCCCGTTGATCTG
>JBBSGJ010000199.1:0-3992 GCA_038254195.1 Solirubrobacterales bacterium | reverse complement strand
TGAAGTCGACGTGGCCGGGGGTGTCGATCAGGTGGAGCTGATAGGTCTCGCCGTCGCGGGCCTCGTAGAGCACGCGGACGGCCTGGGCCTTGATGGTGATCCCGCGCTCGCGCTCGAGATCCATGGAGTCCAGGAGCTGGGCGCGCATGTCGCGGCTCTCGACGGTCCTCGTGAGCTCGAGGATCCGGTCGGCCAGCGTCGACTTGCCGTGGTCGATGTGGGCGACGATCGAGAAGTTGCGGATGTGGGACTGATCCACGTCATCGGAGGTTAGGTGGGAGGGTGAACGCCGCCGGGTGGCGCTCCATCCCGAGCCGCGGGTAGTAGTCGACCGCCGCGGGCGCCGCCAGGAGTATGAGCCTCGCCTCGGGGGCGGCCGCGGCGGTGCGGTCCACGAGCTCCCGTCCGATCCCGGTGCGCTGGAGCCCGGCGTGGACGGCGAGGTCCGAGAGGTAGGTGGCGTAGGCCCAGTCGGTGAGCGAGCGGGCGATCCCGACGAGTCGGCCGTCCGCGTCGCGGGCGGTGATGACAAGGTTCGCGTGGGCGAGCATCCGTGCCATCCGCGAGCGATCCCCGATGGGGCGGCGCTCGCCGAGCGTCGAGTCGTGGTAGAGGGCGATGACGTCGTCGAGGTCGAGGCCGGCGGGGTTGACGGCGTAGAGGGTCATCGGCGCTTGAGCCGGGAGGTCAGCAGGAAGCGGATCTGGTCGGCTTCGCGGATGCCCATGAGCAGGACGAGCCCGACGTAGACCAGCGCGCCCGCGGTCAACGCCAGTCCGACGGAGACGAGCTGGGCGATCAGCGCGTGGCCGAGCGCGTCGTCCAGCCCCCACCACGTCCCCCACGCCACGACCCCGAACGCCGTGGCGGCGAAGACCATGAGCGCCACGGCACGGGCGGTCGCGCGTGGCTCGGTCGTCCCGAGCCGGCGGTGCAGGAGCAGGCCCTGCCCCGCGGTCATCCCCGCCGACGCGGCGGCGGTGCCGATGACCAGTCCGGCGATCCCGAAGGGCCGGTAGAGAGCGAGCGAGACCGCGGCGTTGACCACGAGGTTGCCCGCGGCGAGGCCGGTCGGGATCCACGGGGACTGGAGCGAGAAGAACGTGCGGGTCATGAGCAGGTTGATCCCCGCGAACGGCAGCGAGAAGGAGAACCAGAAGAGCGCGAGGGAGACCTGCTCGGTGGACCCCGCGGTGAACGCGCCGCGCTCGTAGACGAGGCGGACGATGGGGGTGGCCAGCGCGACGGTGGCGGCCGCCGCGGGCAGCAGGAGCAGGGCGATCTGCCGCACGCCGTTGGCCATCGTCCGGCCCAGGCCGTCGAGGTCCCCCCGCGCCGCGTAGCGCGAGAGTGCGGGGAAGAGCACGGTGGCCAGGGCCACCGAGAACATCCCCTGCGGGAGCATGTAGATCCGGAAGGCGGCATCGATCGCGCGCGGGGCCTGGTCGGAGACGAGAGACCCGAGCGAGGAGTTGATGACGAGGTCGAAGTTGATGACCCCCAGGCCGATCGTCACCGGGAGCATGAGCCTGAGCACCTGGCGGACCCGGGGGTCCCGCCAGTCGACGTGGGGCCGCAGCCGGAACCCATAGCGCCCGAGCAGCGGCACCGCCATCGCGAACTGGACGACCGTGCCGGCCAGCACGGCGACGGCGTAGGCGTAGATCTGCCGGTCCCCGCTCCACTGCGACCGCAGCGTCACGAGCCCGACGATGATCACGAGGTTCCACACCAGCGGCGCGAGCGCGGGGATCGAGAAGTGGTCGTAGGCGTTCAGAATGCCGACCGTCAGCCCGTTGAGGCCGAGCAGCACGACGATCGGGAACAGCACCCGCGAGAGCCCCACGGTGAGGTGGACCAGCCCCGGGCCGAAATCGCCGGTGAAGAGCGGCATGATCACCCCCGCGCCGAGGATGAACAGCGCGGTGATGGCGCCGAGGACGGCGAGGATCACCCAGAACAGGGTCGAGGCGAGGCGGAAGGCCTCCTTCTTCTCGTCTCGTTCGAGCAGCTCGGTGAACACGGGCACGAAGGCCGCGGAGATCGCCGCGTCGGCGAACAGGGAGCGCACGAGGTTGGGGACCTGGAAGGCGAGCGTGAAGGCCGACGCGGGGCCGCTCGTGCCGAAGTAGCGCGAGGCCACGACCTCGCGGATCAGCCCCATGATCCGGGACAATCCGGTGGCCACGGAGAAGATCGCGGTGTTGATCGCGACGCGCCGTCGCGCCCGTGGCGCGGGCATCTGGGCGGCGCTGGATGTGGTCACGCGGGCGCTATGGTAAGCCCGTCTGTGGCCAACATCGCCTCCCAGAAGAAGCGCATCCTGCGTACGGAGCGCGAGCGACTCGAGAACCGCCGTTACACCTCGCGCGTGCGGACGTACTTCCGTCGGCTCGAGGGCGCCGTGTCCGCGGGCGATCAGGCCATGACGGACGTCGAGCACCGCGAGCTCGTCTCCGCGATCGACAAGGCCGTCCGGTCGGGCGCGATGCACCGCAACACGGGCGCCCGGAAGAAGTCCCGCGCCGCGCGGATGCAGGCCGGCGCCTTCTCCTAGCGCTCCTCCCGGGGCAGGTGGGTCGGGCGACCAACCTGGAGCGAGAGCACCCGCCCGGTGAGGAGCGGCGGGCGCTCACCTGGTCTCACGCGGCGATGTCCGCCAGGGCGCGCACCGCGCGCGTGTCCTCGGTGAGGATCCCGGCGCCCCCGCCGCGGGACGCGAGCTCGAGGTCGGCGATGGTCGTCAGTGCGTCGCGGAGGGTGGCCGAGTCCGTCCGCCGGACGTCGGCGAGGAAGCGCTCGGCCGCGCGGGGGGGCATGCGCAGCGAACGCTTGACCTGCGCGGGCGCCTCCCCCGCCTCGAGACGCGTGGCGGCGCCGAGGGCGTCCCGCAGCCGGCGGACCATCTGGTAGATCAACCCGGGCAGCCGCTCGCCCTGGGCGCGGAGGTCGAGGTAGGCGCGCAGGGCGGCAGCGCCGTCCCCCGCGACGAGGGCGTCCGCGAGCGTCCACGCCTTGCGCTCGTCCGAGGGTGCGCTGAGCTCGTCGACGAGCTCGGGGGTGACCGTGCCGCCCGCGGGCAGGGCGAGTGCGAGCTTCTCGAGCTCCCGGACGAGGCGCGCCTGGCGCTCACCGACGTTGGCCACGAGCGCCTTCGCCGCCCCGGGCTCGACGGTGAGGCCGAGCTCGCGGGCACGCGCGGCTACCCACTTCGGCAGCTCCCAGGGCTTTACCATGGCCTCCTCGCGGACGTCCCCGCCGGCGGCGATGATCGCGTCGGCGAGCTTCTTGGGCACCTTCGCACGGCCCTCCTCGCGAGCGAAGAAGGCGACGGTGATGTCGTCGGTGAGCGTGGCGAGGGCGGAGGCGACGCGGTCGGCGTCGGCCGCGGTCCAGCGCTCGACCCCGTCGACGACCACGAAGCGCCGCCCGAGGGCGAAGGTGAGCGCCGAGAGGGCGCCGACCGCGGCGTCGGCGGTGGCGCCGTCGCCCTCGAGGATCTCGAGACCGGCCGCCCCGCTCTCGCGCTCGGCCAGGACCCGCAGGCCGGCGCGGCGCTCGCCGATCCGCGCGTGATCGTCGCCGTGGAAGAGGTAGGCCCGCTTGAGCTCGGCCACGGGTGGAGGCTAGGGGTGCCGGAGGCGGCGGGCACCGCTCGGCGAAGCCCGACCGCGTACCTCCACGGTCCCGTCCTTGTCGGTGCGCATGAACGGGACACCGGCGGCATGTAGAGCCGTGAGGGTGGAGGGGGTCGGATGGCCGTAGGAGTTGTGCGCGCCGACCTCGATCACGGCCTCGCGAGGACGGAGACGGGTGAGCAGCTCGGGCAGGCCGGGATCGTCCGAGCCGTGGTGGGCGACCTTGAGCACGTCGACGGGCTCGAGCGGGAGGGGCAGGGTGACGTCGGACTCCGCGTCGGCGGTGAGCAGGACGCGCAGGCCGGGCAGCATTCCCTCGGCGACGACCGCGCGCAGGTTGGGGTCCTCCCCGGC
>JBBSGJ010000198.1:0-4074 GCA_038254195.1 Solirubrobacterales bacterium | reverse complement strand
CTCGTCCTCCCGTCCGTGCGCGAGCAGTTCGGGCAGGTTCTCGTGGAGGCGATGGCGTGCGGCGTCCCGCCCGTCGCCGTGGACGCCCACGGCCCGGCGACGATCGTCGCGGACGGCGAGACGGGCTGGCTCGTGCCGCCCCACGACGAGGCCGCCCTCGCCGCGGCCCTGGCCCAGGCCACGGGCGACTCCGCCGAGCGCGCGCGCCGGGGCGCGAACGCGCGCGAAGCCGCCCTCGAGCACTACGCGTGGCCGAGTCTCGCCGCCCGCCTCGCGGCCTGCCTCGACGAGACCGCGAGCACCGCCCGCCACCGCTAGGAGCGAGGTAGGCGGGGACGTGGATCGCTGATAATCTTCTGCTTCGCTCTGAGCGGTCTCCCCGCCCGCCGCTCGCACCCCTCCTCTCCCATGCACCCTTCGACCCCCCCCGGGGCCATCGGCCTCTACGACCCCGCGTACGAGCACGACGCGTGCGGCGTCGCCTTCGTGGCGAAGCTCACGGACGGGCCGGACCACGGCGTCGTCGAGCGCGGCCTCCTCGCCCTGACGAACCTCGAGCACCGGGGGGCCGAGGGCGCCGACGCCTCCACCGGCGACGGCGCGGGGATCCTCCTGGGGATGCCCGACGCCTTTTTGCGCGTCGTGGCCCCGACGGCCCTCCCGCCCGCGGGACGCTATGCGGTGGGGACGATCTTCTCGCCGCGGGACGCGGGCCGCCGCGACGAGGTCGAGCGGCGCATGGAGGAGATCATCCACGCCGAGGGCCAGCGCGTCCTGGGCTGGCGCGACGTCCCGGTCGACCTCGCCCACGCCGGCCGGACGGCCGCGGCCGCCGCGCCCTGCGTGCGCCAGCTCTTCGTCGCGGCCGCGGACAACCTGGAGAGCGGCCTCCCCTTCGAGCGCAGGCTCTACGTGATCCGCCGGCTCGTCGAGCGCGAGCTCGCCCCCGAGGTGGCGATCCCCTCGCTCTCGTCCCGGACCCTCGTCTACAAGGGGATGCTCACCGCGCCGCAGCTCATGCGCCACTTCCCGGACCTGGCCGACCCGCGCATGGCCTCCCGGGTCGCGCTGGTCCACTCGCGGTTCTCGACGAACACGTTCCCGAGCTGGCCGCTCGCCCATCCCTACCGGCTCATCGCCCACAACGGCGAGATCAACACGCTGCGCGGGAACGTGAACTGGATGAAGGCCCGCGAGTCGCAGCTCGCCTCGGAGGTCTTCGGGGACGACCTCGCCAAGGTGCTGCCGGTCGTCAACCACGGCGGCTCGGACTCCGCGACGTTCGACAACGTGCTCGAGCTGCTCACCTTGGCCGGGCGCTCGCTGCCCCACGCGATCATGATGATGGTCCCCGAGGCCTACCGCGACGCGGAGGGCGTTCCCCCCGAGCTGCGCGGGTTCTACGACTACCACTCGTGCCTCATGGAGCCGTGGGACGGGCCCGCGGTGATCGCCTTCACCGACGCGCACCACGTCGGCGCCACGCTGGACCGCAACGGCCTGCGCCCCGGTCGCTGGCAGCAGACCGCCGACGGTTACGTCGTCCTCGCCTCGGAGACCGGCGTGCTCGGAGCGCCACCCGAGGAGATCGTCCGCAAGGGCCGCCTCCAGCCCGGCAAGCTCTTCCTCGTCGACCTCGAGCAGGGCCGCATTGTCGCCGACGAGGAGATCAAGCTCGAGGTCGCCCGCCGCCAGCCCTACGGCGAGTGGTACGCCCGGAACACCGTCATGCTCGACGACCTGCCCGCCCGCGACCCCCGGGTGCCGCGCATCGAGCCCCTGCGGCCCCGGCAGCTCGCCTTCGGCTACACGCAGGAGGACCTGCGGATGACCATCGCGCCGATGGCCACCCGCGGGGAGGAGCCCACGGCGTCCATGGGCAACGACGCCGCGCTCGCCGTCCTCTCCGACCGCCAGCCGCCGCTCTTCTCCTACTTCAAGCAGCTCTTCGCGCAGGTCACGAACCCGCCGATCGATCCCATCCGCGAGAGCGTGGTGATGTCGCTGTACACGGCCGTCGGGTCGGAGCAGAACCTCCTGGCCGAGACCCCGGAGCACGCCCACCAGCTCGTACTCCAACAGCCCATCCTGCGCTCCAAGCACCTCGAGAAGCTCCGTCAGGTCGACCACGAGGTCTTCCGGGCCCGCACCCTGGACATCACGTGGCCGATCGAGGAGGGACCGGACGGGATGACCGCCGACCTCGATCGCCTCTGCACCGAGGCCGAGCGCTCGGTCGACGCGGGGGCGAACATCCTCATCCTCTCGGACCGCAACGTCGGGCCCGAGCGCGCGCCGATCCCCTCGCTCCTGTCCGTCGCCGGGGTCCACCAGCACCTCGTGCGCTGCGGCACCCGCCTGCGCTGCGGGCTCATCATCGAATCGGGCGAGCCGCGCGAGATCCACCACATGGCGACGCTCATCGGATACGGCGCGTCGGCGATCAACCCCTACCTCATGTTCGAGTCGCTCGACGAGCTGATCGAGCGCCACCTGCTCCCGCTCGACCTCGAGCGCGAGGAGGCCGAGCGGCTCATCGTCAAGGCGATCGGCAAGGGCCTGCTCAAGACCATTTCCAAGATGGGGATCTCGACGATCCAGTCCTACTGTGGGGCGCAGATCTTCGAGGCGGTGGGGCTCGCGCCTGAGCTCGTGGACCGGCACTTCACGGGGACGCCCTCGCGGATCGGGGGCGTGGGAATCGACGTCCTCGCGCGGGAGGCGATCGAGCGCCATGGCCGGGCCTACCCTCGCTACGACCGCGACCTGCTACCCGTGGGCGGCCAGCTCCAGTGGCGCCGTGACGGCGAGCTCCACGTGTGGAACCCGGACACGATCGCGCTCCTGCAGCAGTCGGTCCGCTCCGAGGACGGGAAGGGCGCGGAGACCTACGACGAGTACGCCGCGAAGGTCAACGACGAGTCCACCCGCCGCGCCGCGCTGCGCGGCCTGCTCAAGCTCCGCTGGGTCGAGGAGGCCGTGCCGCTCGCGGAGGTCGAGTCCGCCGAGGACATCGTCAAGCGCTTCTCCACGGGCGCGATGTCGCTCGGCTCGATCTCTCCCGAGTCCCATGAGTCCCTCGCGATCGCCATGAACCGCATCGGCGGCAAGTCGAACACGGGCGAGGGTGGGGAGGACCCGCGGCGCTTCACTCCCGACCCGAACGGGGACCGGCGGCGCTCGGCGATCAAGCAGGTCGCCTCGGGACGCTTCGGGGTGACGGCGCACTACCTCGTCAACGCCGACCAGCTCCAGATCAAGATGGCCCAGGGGGCCAAGCCCGGCGAGGGCGGCCAGCTCCCGGGCCACAAGGTCGATCCCTACATCGCCTCGCTGCGCAACTCCACGTCGGGGGTGGGGCTCATCTCGCCCCCGCCGCACCACGACATCTACTCCATCGAGGATCTCAAGCAGCTCATCTACGACCTGCGGTGCGCCAATCCCAGCGCGTCGGTGTCCGTGAAGCTCGTCTCCGAGGTGGGGGTGGGGACGGTCGCGGCGGGCGTGGCCAAGGCGAACGCCGACCACGTCGTCATCGCCGGCCACGACGGCGGCACGGGCGCCTCCCCCCAGTCCTCGATCCAGTCCGCGGGCGTGCCCTGGGAGATCGGCCTGGCCGAGACCCAGCAGACCCTCCTGCTCAACGGGCTGCGCGGGCGGATCCGCGTGGAGGTCGACGGGCAGATGAAGACGGGGCGCGACGTCGTCGTGGCCGCCCTGCTCGGAGCGGACGAGTTCGGCTTCTCCACCGCGCCGCTCATCGCGATGGGCTGCATCATGATGCGCGTCTGCCACCTCAACACGTGTCCTGTGGGGATCGCGACCCAGGATCCGGTCCTGCGCGAGCGCTTCACGGGGACCCCGGAGCACGTGGTCAAGTACCTGTTCTGGGTCGCCGAGGAGGTCCGCGCGCTGATGGCGCGGCTCGGTGTCAGGACGTTCGCCGAGCTCATCGGTCGCGCCGACCTGCTCGTGGCCGACGAGGCGATCGACCACTGGAAGGCGCGCGGGGTCGACCTCTCGGCCGTCCTGGCGATGCCCGACGTGGACCCCGAGGTGCCCCGGCGCTGCGTG
>JBBSGJ010000197.1:0-4081 GCA_038254195.1 Solirubrobacterales bacterium | reverse complement strand
GTTGGAAGCGGCCATGACGAACCCCTGACTCTAGAAGGCGAGCCCGCCCTCGCGGGCGGCCTCGGCGAAGGCCTTGACGTGGCCGTGGTAGCGGTAGCCGCCGCGGTCGAAGACGGCGCGCTCGATGCCCGCGGCCTGCGCGCGCTCGGCGAGCATGGCCCCGGCGCGCGTGGAGCGCTCCATCCCCGACAGCTTGGCCAGATCGGGCTCGTACCAGTTGACGGCCGCCAGCGTGCGCCGCCCCTCGTCGTCGACGAGCTGCGCGGCGATGCCCTTGTTCGAGCGGAAGATGGAGATGCGCGGGCGGACGGCGGTGCCGGAGATCTTCGCGCGCACGCGGCGGCGGCGCCTGAGGCGGCGCTGCTCGGCGGTCTTCACGGTCATGCCCGCTTCCCGACCTTCCGGGCGACGTACTCGCCCTCGTAGCGGATGCCCTTGCCCTTGTAGGGCTCCGGCGGGCGCTTCTTGCGAATGACCGCCGCGACCTCGCCGACGGCCTGCTTGGAGTTCCCGCGGATGATCACGCGCGTGGGCTGGGGCACCTCGAACTCCACGCCCGCGGGCGCGGGGACGTGCACGGCGTGCGAGTAGCCCAGCGCCAGCTCGAGGTCCTTACCCCGGAGCTGGGCGCGGTAGCCCACGCCCTGGATCTCCAGGCGCTTCTCGAAGCCCTGCGTGACCCCCTCGACCATGTTCGCCACGAGCGACCGGGTGAGGCCGTGCAGGGCACGGTGCTCGGAGCGGTCGGTGGGCCGCGTGACGCGCAGCTCGCCGTCGGTCTGCTCGACCCCGATGGCGCGGTTCACGCGCTCGGAGAGCTCGCCGCGGGGGCCCGCGACGCGGACGATCTCGGGCTCGACCGTCACGGAGACGCCGTCGGGAAGCGGGATGGGCTTGCGGCCGATACGACTCATCAGCGAGCTACCAGACTAGGGCGACGATTTCCCCGCCCACGCCCTGCCGACGGGCCTCATGACCGGTCATGACGCCCTTCGAGGTCGACACGATCGCCGTCCCCATGCCGCCCTGCACCCGTGGGAGACCGGTGGCCGGAGCGTAGACCCGGCGCCCGGGCCGCGACAGGCGCTTCAGGCCCGTGATGACGGCCTTGCGGTCCTCGGTGTACTTCAGGGTGACGCGCAGGACGTCGCCGGGATGCTCGTCGTTGGCGGGCTCGACGTCCCAGCCGTCGATGTAGCCCTGCTCGCGGAGGATCCGCGCCATCTCGGTCTTGAGCTTGGAGCTCGGGATCATCACGTGCTCCTTGTTGGCGTGCGCGCCGTTGCGCAGCCGCGTGAGGAAGTCCGCGATGGGATCGGTCATCGACATGGCCGGGCTACCAGCTCGACTTCGTCATGCCGGGGATGTAGCCGTCGTGCGCGAGCTCGCGCAGGCAGATGCGGCAGATGAGGAACTTGCGGTACACGGAGCGCGCGCGGCCACAACGGCGGCAGCGCGTGTACTCCCGCGTCCGGTACTTCGCCGGGCGCTGCTGGCGCACCCTTTGCGATGTCTTTGCCAACTCGTTCTTCTCCTATGCGGCCGCCGCCGACACCGTGGGGCGGGTCTCGCCCGCGAAGGGCATGCCCAGCGCTCCGAGCAGCGCGAACCCCTCCGCGTCGGTCGCGGCCGTCGTCGTGATGGTGATGTCGAGACCGCGGACCTGGTCGACCGCGTCGTAGTCGATCTCGGGGAAGATGACCTGCTCGCGGACCCCGACGGAGTAGTTGCCGCGCCCGTCGAACGAGCGGGGGCTCAGCCCCCGGAAGTCGCGGATCCGGGGGATCGCGACCGACATGAGCCGGTCGAGGAACTCATACGCGCGCTCGCCGCGCAGCGTCGTCGCCACCCCCACGGGCATCCCCTCGCGCAGCTTGAAGGCGGCGATCGACTTGCGCGCCCGGCGGACGCTCGGCTTCTGGCCCGTGATGATCCCGAGCTGCTCGGAGGCCGCCTCGAGCATGTTCGTGTCCTGCTTGGCGTCACCCACGCCCATGTTCACCGTCACCTTGAGGATGCGCGGCGCCTCCATGACCGAGCGGTAGGAGAACCGCTCCATGAGCTGGGGACGGATCTCGGCCTCGTAACGCTCCCTGAGGCGCGCGGCCATCAGTCGATCCTCCGGCCCGAGCGCTTGGCCACGCGGAAGCGCCTGCCGTCCTCGCGCTCGATGCGCACGCGGGTGGGCCTCCCGTCGACGGGATCGAGCAGGGAGACGTTGGACACGTGGATCGGCCCCTCCTTCTCGATGACGCCGGCCGGGGCGTTCGGGGCCGCCGGATTGGGGCGCTGGTGGCGCTTGATGATGTTCAGGCCCTCGACGTAGACGCGCTCCTTCGCGGGGTCCACGCGGAGCACCTTGCCGGCCTTGCCCCGGTCCTTGCCCGAGGTGACCATCACCTCGTCGTCCCGCCGGATCTTCAGGTTCGAGCCCATCTACAGGACCTCGGGGGCGAGGGAGACGATCCGCATGAAGTTCTTGTCACGCAGCTCGCGGGCCACGGGGCCGAAGATGCGCGTGCCGCGCGGGGCGCCCTGGGCGTCGATGATCACCGCGGCGTTCTCGTCGAAGCCGATGTACGTGCCGTCGTCGCGCCCGTAGGGCTTCTTGGTACGCACCACGACGGCGGTCACGACCTCACCCTTCTTGACCGTGCCCTGGGGGGTGGCCTGCTTGACGGTGGCGACGATGGTGTCCCCCACCCCGGCGTAGCGCTGGCGCGAGCCGCCGCGGACGCGGATGCAGAGGATCTCGCGGGCGCCGGTGTTGTCGGCCACCCGCAGGCGTGTCTCGTTCTGGATCACGGTGGGTTACTCGGCCCTCTCCAGGACCTCGAGCAGCCGCCAGCGCTTGAGCGCCGAGAGCGGCCGGGACTCCACTACGCGGACGATGTCGCCCTCGTTCGCGTCGTTGCGCTCGTCGTGGACGTGCAGCGTGGAGGACGAGCGGATGATCTTCTCGTAGCGCAGGTGGCGGCGGGCCACGTCGATCCGCACGGTGATCGTCTTGTCCGGCTTGGCGCTCGTCACGATCCCCTGGCGCACCTTGGGGCGACCCGGGCCATGCTCGTGGACCTGGGGCTGGTGCGGGTTGGCCACACGCCGGGCCTTCGCCCGCGCACGCTCCTTCGGCCGGCGGCGGCGGCGCGCGGCCGCCTTCCGGCGCCGCTCGGCGTCGCGCTCGGCCTGGCGCTCCTCGGGGGTGCGGACGGGACGGGTGGAGTCTGCGGTCTGCCGCTTGGCGGCGCGCCGCTCTCCGCGGGCGGGCTTGCCGGCCGCGGACCCCGGGCCGGTGGCCGCGGGGGCCGCCTCCGCGACGGGCTCCGTCGTCGTCACCTCGGTCGTCTCGTTCTCTTCGGGGGTCTCAAGCATTGGTTTCCAGCCCGCGCTCGCGGGCGATCGTGATCGTACGGGCGATCTCCTTCTTCGCCTGGCCGAGGGCCGCCGTGTTCTCCAGCTCACCCGTGGCGTGCTGGAAGCGGAGGCCGAACAGCTCGCGCCGCCGCGTCGTCAGGTGGTCGACCAGCTCGTCGTCCTGGAGGTCGCGCAGCGCCTTCGCTCGGGAGGCCATGGTACCTAGCCCTCCTCTCGGTGCACGAACTTCGTGCGGACGGGAAGCTTGTGGCCGGCCAGGCGCAGGGCCTCGCGGGCCAGATCCTCGGGGACGCCGGCGAGCTCGAACATCACCCGGCCGGGCTTGACCACCGCGACCCAGCCCTCGGGCGAGCCCTTCCCCGAGCCCATGCGGGTCTCGGCGGGCTTCTTCGTGAAGGGCTTGTCGGGATAGACGTTGATCCACACCTTCCCGCCGCGCTTGATCTTGCGCGTCATGGCGACACGGGCGGCCTCGATCTGGCGGTTGGTGAGCCAGCCCTCGTCCAGGGCCTTGATCCCGTAGTCGCCGAACTGGACCCGCGTCTGCCCGCGCGACAGCCCCCGCCTCCGGCCGCGGTGCTGCTTGCGGAACTTCACGCGCTTGGGGGACAGCATCAGCGGCCACCGCCGCGGTAGCCACCGCCGCCGCCGGCGCCGCCGCCACGGCCACCGGGACCTCCGGGGCCACCGCCGCGCCCACCCTGGC
>JBBSGJ010000196.1:0-4101 GCA_038254195.1 Solirubrobacterales bacterium | reverse complement strand
CTCGAGGTTGTCCACGCAGATGACGCGGTGCTTGCGGAGCAGCAGCTCGTCGCAGAGATGCGAGCCGAGGAAGCCCGCGCCTCCCGTAACGATGCAGGTAGCCATGCTCGGGTCATGTTAACGGCGCCGCGGTCCCCCAGCCCGCAGTCTCGGGTCAGCGCTCGGCTTGTCGCAACACGTGCGCGTCGCCCGCCCGGCGTGTGACCTTCTCCCCGTCGAAGTGCTCGAGCAGGGCCTGGGCGAACTTGCGCGTCGTGCCCAACTCGTCGCGCAGCTGCGCGATGGTGACGGAGCCGTGCTCCGTCGCGTACGCGCGCACCCGGCGCTCGATCTCGGCCAGCGCCTCGGGGTGGAAGTGGAGGGTGCGCCCCACCCGCACGGCGCGTCCGGCGCGCCGCAGGGCCGGGAGATCGCGGGCCACGTCCCCGAGCTCGGGCTCGGACGGGGGCTGAAAGCCCGCGTCGCGGAGCCGGGCCTCCAGTGCCAGGGCGTCGCGGGAGAGGGGCGGCGGCTCCGGTGCAGTAGGCCGGGCCGCGGCGGGCGCCTCCGGAGCCGGCTCGGGCTCTCCGCGGGCGATGCGCGCCAACCGCGCCAGGGCATCCCGGGAAGGACCGTGCTTGCGGGCGTTGGGATCGAGTACGACGCCGCCGCCCAGGGTGTCCGGAGGTGCAATCTGGCGCACGACGAGCCGGTCCCCGGCCACCGGGACCAGCGGCTGCTCGAGGCGCAGCTGCCAGAAGCGGCCGCCCAGCTCGGCCATGCGCGCCGGGGTCTCGCGCGTCCCATGATGGACCTGGACGCGCGCCCCGTGGGCCAGCGGCGCCGCGTCGTCCACCAGCCCGAGCTCTGCGTCGAGCACGTAGGTCGGGCGCACCTCGGCGCCGGGGGCGACGAGCACGTCGCCGCGGGAGATCTCCTGGGTGGAGACGCCCGCGAGGTTGAGGGCGACCCGCTGGCCCGCCGAGGCTCGCTCCACCGCCTCGTCGTGGACCTGCACGCCGCGGACCCTGGTCTGGACCCCATCGGGGAGCGCCACGAGCGCGTCGCCGCGGGAGATCGCACCCGACCACAGCGTCCCCGTGACCACCGTGCCCGCTCCCCTGATCGTGAAGACCCGATCCACGTGCAGGCGCGGGCCGGCTCCCTCGGAGGACGGCGGCCCGGCCCGGCCCGAAAGCCCCGCGACGACGCGATCGAGCGCCGCGCCCAGCTCCTCGAGGCCGACCCCGGTTCGCGCGGAGACGGGCACGACCTCGGCGTCGGGCAGCAGCTCGGCCGCCTCGGCCCCTGCCAGCTCGGGGTCCGTGAGGTCCGCCTTGGCCACCGCGACGACCCCGGAGCGCACCCCGAGACCGGCCAGCACCGCCGCGTGCTCGCGGGTCTGGGGCATCACGCCGTCGTCGGCGGCGACCACCATGAGAAAGAGGTCGATGCCCGTCGCCCCGGCGACCATGGTCCGCACGAAGCGCTCGTGTCCAGGAACGTCGACCACCGACAGCGCGCGCCCCGAGGGGAGCACCAGGCGCGCGTACCCGAGCTCGATCGAGATTCCGCGCGACCGCTCCTCCGGCAGGCGATCGGTGTTCGTGTGGGTGAGCGCAGCGATCAGGGCCGTCTTGCCGTGATCGATGTGCCCGGCAGTGCCGAGTGTCAGCGGAGGCTGGGTCGGCGCGGCAGGGGTGTCACCCATGTGGTGATACGCGGAGCGCCGCGCCGACCCGGGCCCCCGCGACCTCGGCCTCGTCGTCGGAGAGGGTGCGGGGGTCGAGCACCAGGCGCCCGTCGCGGATCCGAGCCAGCACGGGCGGGTCAGAAGCCCGCAGGTGTGCGGCGATCGCGTCAGCGCCCGCCGGCCCGGGCTCGACGGCAGCCACGGGCCCATCGAGCTCGAGCAGGGGCAGGGCACCGCCGCCGACCTTGGCGGCGGCCCGTGTGAGCTCGACGCGCGCCTCGGGGAGCTCGCGGCGTACGGAGTCGAGCATGCGCCGGGCACGCTGCGCCAGCTCCTCCTCGCCCGCCTCGAGCATGCTCAGCACCGGAATCTCGCGCCGTGCCAGGGCCGGATCTCGGTACAGGCGCAGCGTGGCTTGCAGCGCAGCAAGCGAGAGCTTGTCGATCCGCAGGGCGCGCGAGAGCGGGTGCCCGCGAGCGCGCGCGAGCGCATCCGCCCGCCCAACCAGCAGGCCGGCCTGAGGGCCGCCCAGGAGCTTGTCGCCCGAGAAGCACACCACGGCGGCGCCCGCGAGGACCGACCGGCGCACCGGGGGCTCGTCGCGCAGCGCGATGAGATCAACGGCTAGAGCGCCCGAACCGAGGTCGTCGATCACCGGCGGTCCGAGCCCGCACAGGGCCTCGATCTCGACCTCCTCCACGAAACCGAGCGTGCGGAAGTTCGAGGGATGAGCGCGCATGATCGCGCCCACGCCCCCAGCGCCCTCGGCCTGCACCGCGCGCTCGAAGTCGGCCAGCCGCGTTCGGTTGGTCGTACCGACCTCGACCAGCCGGGCACCCGACTGCGCGATCACGTCGGGGATCCGAAACGACCCCCCGATCTCCACGAGCTGGCCGCGGGACACGACGACCGCACGATCACCGGCCAGTGCCGCCGTTGCGAGCAGGACAGCGCCCGCACAGTTGTTGACCGCCATCGCCGCCTCTGCGCCGGTCAGCTCACATAGGAGGGCTTCGACGTGCGATTGACGCGACCCGCGCGCGCCCGTGTCGAGGTCGAGCTCGAGATTGGCGTAGCCCTCGGCCACGCGCGCAAGCGCCTCCCGGGCGCTCGCGGCCAGCGGAGCGCGGCCGAGGTTGGTGTGCACGATCACGCCGGTGGCGTTGATCACCCGCCGCAGCGATGGCGCCTGCGACCGTGCGAGGCAATCGCGTGCCCGCGCCCCGAGGTCGACCTCGTCGGTCGCGCCGGCACGCAGCTCGGTCCGCCGCTCCTCGATCGCGGCGCGCGCGGCGGCGACGGCTCCAGCGTGCGACGAGGCGCCCAGGCGCGCGGCCAGCTCCTCCACCGAGGGCAGGGCACGCAGGGCGCTGCGGGCGTCGGGGCCGCTGCGTTCTCGCTGGCTCACCCGAACTATTGTGACGCCAAGGCGGCCAGCCGGAGCTGGCCTGCGCCGGCGAGACGCGCGCCCGACGCTGGCCACTACCTCGCGGTGCTTGCAGCGCTCGTGGACGACGAGCCGGTCCCGCGCCCCCCCAGAGGCGGCCGGACAGTAATCTTCCCGCATGGCCACCGCGCCAGAGCATCGGACGATCGCCCCGATCGTCGGCCCCGACGACGAGCGACGCTTCACCGACTCGGGCATCGAGGTCAAGGGGTACTACAACCAAGACGACCTGCCCGCGCCACTCGACCTCGGCGAGCCCGGCGAGTACCCGTTCACCCGGGCCGTGCATCCGGAGCTGTACCGCAAGCAGCTGTGGTCGATGCGCCAGTACGCCGGCTTCGCCTCGGCCAAGGAGACAAATGAGCGCTACAAGTACCTGCTCGAGCACGGCTCGACCGGGTTGAGCATGGCCTTCGACCTGCCCACCCAGCTCGGATTGGACTCTGACGACCACCGCTGCCGTGGCGAGGTGGGTCGCACCGGCGTCGCCATCGACACGATCGATGACATGCGCACGGTGTTCGACGGCATCCCGCTCGATGAGGTCTCCACGTCGATGACGATCAACGCCCCCGCCGCCGTGCTCCTCCTGCTCTACCAGCTTGTCGGCGAGGAGCAGGACGTCCCCGCGGAGAAGCTGACGGGGACGACCCAGAACGACACGCTCAAGGAGTACATCGCCCGCGGCAACTTCATCTACCCACCCGAGGGCTCGATGCGGCTGACCACCGACCTGTTCGCCTACTGCCACGAGAACGTGCCCCGATGGAACACCATTTCGATCTCCGGCTATCACTTCCGCGAGCAGGGCGCCTCGGCGGTGCAGGAGGTGGCCTTCACGCTGGCCAACGGGATCGCCTACGTGCAGGCGGCGCTCGATGCCGGGCTGGCGGTCGACGACTTCGCCCCGCGCCTCGCGTTCTTCTTCAACGGGCACAACAACGTCTTTCAGGAGGTGGCCAAGTTCCGCGCCGCCCGCACG
>JBBSGJ010000195.1:0-4111 GCA_038254195.1 Solirubrobacterales bacterium | reverse complement strand
GTCCGCCCCGTCCGCGACTCCGGCGGCGTCCGGCGCCCCGGCTTCCAGCGACCCGGCCGCCAGCGGCCCGGCCACACCGGAGCCCTCGTCCGCCCCTGCCCCGGCGGGCTGATCGACCTCCGCGAGCTGTGAGGGGTCGCCGCGCGACGCGGCGCCCCCTCAGAACCCCCCGGGCGACTCGCCGCGGGCCGTGTCCGACACGGAGGGCAGCGCCCCCATCCCGGGTTGCTCGGGCTCGCCCCGGACCTCGCCGGTGTAGGCCACCCGCTCCAGGCGCGCGATCTCCCGCTCGCCCTCCTGGCGGGCTGGGTGCTCGGCGGGCAGCCCGCGGATGAGGCGGGCGATGCGCTCGCGGAGCTGGAGGGCGAAGTGCGGGGTCGACGCGCCCATGAGCTGGCGGACGTCCTCGACGGTGATTTCGTGCCCGGGGCGCAAACGCTGGGGGTTCTCGGCCTGGCTCACGGCTTCGTCGGCCTGCTGATGGGCGCGGGCTCCAGCAACTCGTCGATGCGGGCCTGGACGGGAACTGGCACCGCCTTCTCGTCCCCGAGGATCCAACCGTGGTTGTAGACGGCCTCACGGGCGGGGTCCGAACGGTAGCCGGGCTGGATGTCGAGCAGGAAGTTGGCGACCGGGGCGACAAGGCGGTCCCCGGACGGCAGCAGCAGGAGCGGGCCGTAGGTGCCGGTCGAGGCGAGCGCGGCGCCGGCGGGGCCGTCGAGCGGTTGGTCGATGGGCGCGAAGACGAGCCCATGGCCCGGCTGGCGCACCCCCCAGAGGAAGTCCCGGCTCGAGGCGAAGGCGATGGCGTTCGTGACCGGGTCCTTGCCGCCCACCCGCGTGACGGTGCCGAGCTGCTGCAGCTGGGAGAGCGCCTTCGGCCCCACGGTCTTCTCCGGCCCGAGGACGTGGATCCGCGGCTTGCCGTGCTGGGCGAGCGTGGCCCGGGTGGCGGCGGGGACGGAGTTCTTCTTGACGAAGAGGACGGGGTCGCCGGACTTCGCGGCCCAGGCCGCCGCCGGCACGCCGAATTCCGGGTCGTCCTCGCCCACCACGACGACGTCCGTCGCGGGCTTGCCGCGCGCGGCGATGAGCAGCTTGTCGACCGAGGCGGCGATCGCCGCGGGCGTCTTCCCCCCCACCAGGGCGACCCGTCGCCCCCCGGCGTCGTCGGGCTCGACGCCCACCGAGATCACCTGCGCGCGCCGCGCGTAGCGCGAGCCCGCCGGGGAGAGGGCTTCGAGAGCGCTGCGGGTGGAGCCCGGGAGCTTCGTCCCGTCGGACAGCAGCAGTGGCGCCCGCACCGGCGGCGCCATGAGCGCCGCCGCCGCCGTGGCCGCCCGCCAGTCCGAGCCGTCGGCGAGGGTCACCGCGGTCGGGCGCGTGCCCGGCGTCCTGCCCGGGAACACCGCGAGCGCGACCCCGGCAGCCACCGCGGCCGGGTCCGACCCCGCGACCCGCGTGGTGTTCTTCGTGGCCACCGCCGGGAAGCCGAGCGAGGCGGGCGTCTGGGGTCGTCCTCCGCCGCTGGTGTCGCCCCCGCCCTTGTCCCGCGAGCCGCCGAACAGCGGAGGGCGCTCGCCTCCGCTCCCCGGGGCACCGCCTCCCGCGCCCCCACCGCACGCGGCGAGTCCGAGCGCGAGGAGCCCCAGGCACAGCAGCGCGAGGGCGCGGCGCATCAGGCTCTAGCGCAGGCCGATGGCCAGGCGCGAGATCTTCTTGCCGTCGGTCTCGACGATCCCGGAGGTGAGCGCCCCGAACGCCTTGAGGTAGGGCTCGGCCATGAGGTAGCCGGAGTTGTTCCGGGCACCGAGATTCTGGGCGAACTGGACGATCGTCGGCACGGAGACGAGGAAGGCGGGCCGGCCGCCGCCGAGCGCCTTCTGGGCCTCCTTGTACGTATCCGAGCCCTCGAGCTTGTCCGATCCGTCCAGGGCCGCCTTCGCGTCCTTCCCGAACGCGATCAGCACGCGGTCCCCGGTGACCGTGAACGTGACGGGACCCTGCGGCGTGGCGATCTCGAACCCATCCGCCGTGCGGCGCAGCGGCGCCCCCTGCTGACGGGCCAGGAGCGCGGCGATCTTGTCGAGCGCGCGCCGCGAAGCGGCGGGGTCGCTCGAGTCGAGCACGATCCCCGCCTTCAGGTCGGGGAGGGTCGTGCCCGTGGCGAAGATCGAGACGCCCTTGATCCAGCGCAGGATGTCCGCGTCGAGGTCCAGCCCGGTCTGCTCGCGGAAAAGACGCTTGACCTGCTCGAACTGCTGTCGCTGGGTACCCGACAGGGAGTTGAGTTGGGCGCGGATCTGCTCACCGGCCTTGGGGGCGGCGATCGCGAGCCAGGAGTTCGCGGGCAGCTTGGCCACCGCGTCGGCGGTCGACTCGTCGCTGTTGGGAGGCGTGGGAGCCTCGACGCGGATCGCGTCGCCATCGGCCGTCATCGCCGCGGCGGTCGGCTTGAGGTCGCGGAACTGGGGCAGGGACTTGAGCTGCGAGAGCGCCTGGGCGCCCTGGCTGGTCTGCCCGAGGACGTCGATGAAGCGCTTCGTGTCGACGAAGAACAGGCCGAGCCCGTCCGTCGTGACCTTGCTCACGGCGTCCTTGTAGGTGGAGGAGTCGGCGAGGCTGGAGCCGCCCTTGACCGTGTCCACGGCGGTCTTGAACGCCGCGGGGGTGCTGCCCACGAGCAGGTAGCCGTCGGTGACGCCCACGGCCGACGAGGAGGAGGACGAGTAGTCCACGCCCTTGTAGGACTCCTTGTGGTCGTTCTTCGACACCTTCTTGAGGAAGTCGGCCGCCTTGGCGTCATCCGTGCTGTTGACGGCGAGGATCACGTCGGGCGTGGAGGCCCCGTAGCCCGTCACCGCGAACGCGGCCCGCCGCCCGAGCCACGGCGCGATGTCCGAGCCGTAGGAGAGATTCTTGCTCTTCAAGCCCTTGTCGATGAGTCTCTGGAGCTCGGGCCCGAGCTCCTTGCCCGCGAGGATCTTCCGTCCCGCCGCCTCGACCCCGGACTTCGCATCGCCCTCGGGACGCACCTGCACAGCGGCGTAGACGAGGCTGGAGGCGGGAACGGCCCGGGCCGGATCATCGGCGCCGGAGCTCGAAGAGGTCGAGCTCCCGCAGCCCGCGACGAGCGCGGCGGCGGTGAGCAGGGCGAGGAGCAGCGGAAGAAGGCTGCGCATAGACGGGCCAGCGTACCCGCAACGGAGGGGCGCGCACGTGAGGCTTCGCGTCGCCTCGTCCCGTCGGCCTCTAGCCTTCCTCCCGACCCAAGCTCAGGAGGAGTGCATGCCCGGCCTCTCGGGACGGATGTCCACCGTCATGAAGGCGAAGATCTCAAAGCTGCTCGATCGCACGGAGGACCCGGGGGAGACCCTCGAGTACTCCTACCAGAAGCAGATCGAGCTCTTGCAGAACGTGAAGAAGGGGCTCGCCGACGTCGTCACGTCGAAGAAGCGCCTCCAGCTCCAGGCCGACAAGCTCGAGAAGCAGGTCGTCAAGCTCGACACGCAGGCGCGCCAAGCGCTGTCCGCCGGCAACGAGGAGCTCGCCCGCACGGCGCTCGAACGCAAGCAGGTCGCCCAGACCGAGCTCCAGAACCTCGACCAGCAGGTCACCGAGCTCGAGGGCCAGCAGCAGCAGCTCACGAGCTCCGAGCAAAAGCTTCGCACCAAGATCGAGTCCTTCCGCTCCAAGAAGGAGGTCATCAAGGCCCAGTACTCCGCGGCGGAGGCGCAGGTCCGGATCTCGGAGGCGGCGTCCGGCGTGGGCGAGGAGATGGCCGACGTCGGCCTCGCGATGCAGCGCGCGGTGGACAAGACCGAGGGCATGCGTGCCCGTGCGCAGGCCGTCGACGAGCTCGAGCAGGCCGGGGCGTTCGAGGACATCACCGAGCTCGGGTCGGGGTCGGGCAAGGACGACATCGACCGCCAGCTCGAGCAGCTCAGCTCGGGGACCCAGGTCGACTCCGAGCTGGAGAAGATGCGCGCGGAGCTGGGCTCCGGCTCCTCCTCCGGGCAGCTCGGCGCGGGGGAGCCCAAGTGATCGTCCGCATCTCGGGCCTGGGGCAGTACCGCCTGGATGACAGTGGCCTGCCGAAGCTCAACGAGCT
>JBBSGJ010000194.1:0-4191 GCA_038254195.1 Solirubrobacterales bacterium | reverse complement strand
GGGGCGCGCCCGGAGACCCACGACGTGCACCGCGGCGCCGGCTCGTGGCGGAAGGCGATGGCGGGGATCGCGCTCGCCCGCGAGCTCGACCTGCCCGTCCGCGTCGCCCTGACCGAGACGCCGGACAACCCCGGCGAGGCGGACGCCCTGCGCCCGCTCCTCGCGGGCCTGGGCATCGAGGACGGGGACTTCGCCGTGCGCCCGCTCGTCCAGCGCGGCCTCGCGGTGGGCGGGATGGCGGTGAGCGACGCCGTCATGGCCCCCGAGCTCACGATCACGAGCGACGGCGCGCACTGGCACCCCGTCGGCGGCGACCTCGCCTCGAGCCCCGATCTCCTCGTCGCCCCCGCACCGATCTCGCTCGCCACGGCCAAGCGCCTCGTGGTGGAGCGCTTCCTGCGCCTGCGCCAGGACGACGGGAGCCTGCCCCGCACCTACCGGTGCGCGGTATGAGCGGCGCGGTCGGGATCCTCACCGGCTCCGGCACCTACGCCCTGCCCGACTTGGCCGGCGCCCGCGCCGAGGACGTCACCACGCCATGGGGCACCGCCGCGGTGACCCGCGGGCGCTTCGCCGGCGTCGAGGTCCTGCACGTTTCCCGCCACGGCGAGGGCCACGCCCGGCTCTCGAACCACGTCCGCTTCCGCGCGAACGTGTGGGCGCTCGACCAGCTCGGCGCCACCGCGGTCATCGGCTGCACCGCGTGCGGCGCGGTCGCCCCCGAGGTGCCGCTCGGCTCCCTCGTGGTCTTCGACGACCTGCACTTCCTCTCGAATCGCCTGCCGAACGGCGAGGTCTGCACCTTCTTCGACCGGGAGGGGGACCCCCGGCGCGGCCACTGGATCTACGAGGCGCCTTTCTCGAGCCACGTCCGCGAGGCGCTCGTGGCGGGCGCCGCGGACGCCGGGCGCGCGGCGCGCGAGGGGGGGACCTACGGCCACGTCGACGGGCCGCGCTTCAACACCCGGAGCGAGATCGCCCAGCTCGCCGCCGCGGGCGTCACCGCGGTGAGCCAGACCGGCGGCCCCGAGACCGTCCTGTGCGGCGAGCTCGAGCTGCCCTTCGCCCTCATCGGCTACGCCACCGACTACGCGAACGGCGTAAGGCCCGGCGAGCCCACGCCGGTGGAGGAGCTCATCCGCCTCATGGGGGAGAGCACCGGCGCCTTCGCCGCCGTGCTCGCCGCCGCGCTCCCCCAGATCGCGAAGCTGACCCGGCGGCCAGCTGGCATCGTCTACCGCTTCGAGCAGGAGACGTGAGCGCGGGCGCCACCGCGCCCCGGTGAGCAGCCCGCTCGTCTCCGTCGTCGTGCCCGTCCTCGACGAAGCGGCGGGCCTGCCCGCGCTGCTCGACCACCTCGCTGGCCTGCCCGGGCGCTTCGAGGTCATCGTGGCCGACGGCGGGTCGCGGGACGGGACGCCCGCGCTCGCCCGCTCCCACCCGGTGGGCGCGACCGTGCTCGCGACGGCCCCGGGTCGTGCCCGGCAGATGAACGCCGGGGCGGCCGCGGCGGACGGCGAGCTCGTCGTCTTCCTGCACGCGGACACGCGGCTGCCGGCCGACGCGTACGCGTCGCTCGTGGCCGCGCTCGCCGACGGCGGCGCGGGCGGCGGGAACTTCGCCCTGCGCTTCGACGGCGAGGACCGCTTCAGCCGCATCCTCGGTGCGTGGTACGCGGTGCAGCGCCGGACCGGCGTCTACTACGGGGACTCGGCGCTGTGGCTGCGCGCCTCGGTGTTCGCCGCCCTGGGCGGCTACCGCGAGCTGCCGATCATGGAGGACTACGACCTCGTGCGCCGCCTCGAGCGCCATGGGCGCACCGCCTGCCTCCCCGGTCCGGCCGTCACCTCCGCGCGGCGCTGGCGGGCCTTCGGCGTACGGCGCACGGTGCTCTCGTGGGTCGTCATCCGCTGGCTCTACCTCGCCGGCGTCGCGCCCGAACGACTCGCGCGCATGTACCGCGACGTGCGGTGAGGCGGAGCGAATCCCCGCGCGGGTGAGGCGCGGCGAATCCCCGACCGGCGAACCGCGCTGAATCCGGCGGTCGCGCGCTCCCCGGCCGTGCGCGGCGGCCTACCGCCGAAGCAGCCGCCCCACCGCCCCCATGAGCTCGTCGACCTGCGCGTTCGGGTCGGACGGCTCCGCACCCTTCCCCTGCATGCAGTGGCGCGCGTGGTCGTCCATGAGGCCGAGTGCGACCTTGTCGAGGGCGGCCTGGACGGCGGCGACCTGCGTGAGGACGTCGATGCAGTAGCGGTCGTTCTGCACCATGCCCTCGAGGCCGCGCACCTGGCCCTCGATGCGGCGCAGCCGGGTCAGGAGCTGGTCCTTGGTCGCGGTGTAGCCGCGGGTGGGGGATGGGGTATCGGGGTTCATGCAGCTCATTGTTGCATACCACTAGGGGGTATGTATGATGGCGGCCGTGAGCGGCGTCCTCGACACGATCGGAAAGGGCTTCGAGCAGGCCTTCCTCATGGCCTACGAGGTGTGGTGGGCCCTCGTCCTCGGCTTCGCGATCTCGGCGATCGTGCAGGCGTGGGTGCCGCGACAGCGGATCGAGTCGGCGCTCGGCGGCGGCGGCGTCCGGCCGCTCGTGAACGCGACCGGCCTCGGCGCCGCCTCCTCGTCCTGCTCCTACGCGGCGATCGCGATCGCCAAGAGCCTCTTCGCCAAGGGCGCCTCGGCGGCCTCGGCGCTCACCTTCCAGTTCGCCTCCACGAACCTCGTGTGGGAGCTCGGGCTCGTCCTGTGGGTGCTCATCGGTTGGCAGTTCGCGCTCGCCGAGTACCTCGGGGGGATCGTGATGATCGTCCTCATGGCCGGCATGCTGCGGCTCTTCGTCTCGCGCCGGCTCGAGGAGGAGGCGCGCGCTCACGCCCAGGCGGCCGACACCGGCCACCAGCACCATGCGGCCGGAGCGGAGATGGGCTGGCGCGAGCGCCTCACGAGCGGCTCGGCGTGGTCCGACGTCGCCCACAACTTCCGCGGCGACTGGCAGATGCTGTGGAAGGAGATCACCCTCGGCTTCCTCCTCGCGGGGTTCATCGCCCTGCTCGGCGACGATTTCTTCAACGGGCTCTTCATCGAGGACGCCCCGCCGCTGGTCGTCGCCCTCGAGAACGTCGTGGTCGGCCCTATCATCGCCGTGCTCTCGTTCGTCTGCTCGGTGGGGAACGTTCCGCTCGCCGCCGTCCTGTGGTCGGGCGGGATCTCGTTCGCCGGCGTGATGGCCTTCATCTTCGCGGACCTCGTCGTCCTGCCGATCATCCTCATCTACCGCAAGTACTACGGGACGCGGTTCGCGCTGCGGATCACGGCGCTCATGCTCGTGACGATGGTGCTCGCCGCCCTCGCGGTCGACGGCATCTTCAGCGTGCTCGGGCTCGTGCCGGGCGGCGCTCGGCCGAGCCGCGCGGACGTCTTCGGCACGATCCAGCTCGACTACAAGCTCGTCCTCAACGTGCTCGGCGTGGCGATCTTCGCCGTCCTCCTCTGGCTCACGACGCGGCGCGGCGCCACCGACGCAACGGCTGCCCCGAGCGAGGCGCGCGTGGCGACCCACGCGCGATGATGGGACGCGCGGGGGCAGCCGGGTTGGGCGTGGTGGCGGCGGTGGCCGGTGTCGCGGCCTGGTGGCGGCGCCACCCGTCGGCGTGCCCGTACAACCAGCGGTTCTGGGTTCAGGCACCGCATCCCTTCATCACGCGCTCCCGCCTGCGCGAGGCGCTCGACCCGCAGCCGGGCGAGCGCGTGCTCGAGGTCGGCCCGGGGACCGGGTACTACAGCCTGCCGGTGGCCGAGTGGCTTGCGCCGGGCGGGACGCTCGAGCTCTTCGACGTTCAGGACGAGATGCTCGCGCACACCATGCGCCGGGCGGGCGAGCGGGGGCTGGACAACCTCGTGGCCACGCAGGGCGACGCTCAGGCGCTCCCCTTCCCCGAAGGAGGCTTCGACGCCGCCTACCTCGTGACCGTCCTCGGCGAGGTCCCCGACCAGGCGGCGGCGCTGCGCGAGCTCGCGCGCGTGCTGCGCCCGGGCGGCCGACTCGTGGTGGGCGAGCTCTTCGGCGACGTGCACTGGGTCCGCTTCGCCACGCTCCGGGATCGCGCCGAGGGCGCGGGGCTGCGCTTCGACCGGTGCGTCGGCGGCCGGGTCGGATACTTCGCACGGTTCGACGTCCCCACCGCAGGC
>JBBSGJ010000193.1:0-4194 GCA_038254195.1 Solirubrobacterales bacterium | reverse complement strand
GCCCGGCGCCGGGCGGCCCCCACCACCCCCCGGCGGTGGGCCCCGGGGGTCCCTGGGGGGTGGCGCGCCCCCGGGCCGCGGCCGACCGCCGGCCGCCGGGGCGGGCCGGTGGGGGGGGCGCGCGGCCCCCCCCGCCCCCCCCCCGACGCGTCCTGACCGCCGTGATCTGTGCGATTCGCTGACATGGCGCTAGCGGTCGCTCCGCGTGTCGCCCTGGACCTCGACCTGCTCCTTGCGGACCTCGTCGGCGACGGTGTGCTCGTCCGTGACCTGGTCCTTGCCGAGGCGCACACGCTCCTTGGCGACGACCTCCTTCTCGACGACGGGGCGCTCCTCGTGGAGCACGACCTCGTGCTCCTCCTCGGAGATCGCCGGGCCGTCGTGGGCGGCGCCGCGGTTGGCGTCGGTGATCGGCTCCGTCTCCACGCGAACCTCCTCGCGCGAGACCGGGACCGTCGTCTGGACGTTCTCGGTCACCACGTGCTTGCGCAGGCGCGCGCGGCTCGTCTCCTCCTGGCGCGTACCGACCCGGAGCTCCTCCTCGGAGCGGGTCATCGCGTCGTCGGTCGTCGGGCCGGACGTGTCGTGGCCCGTGGTGTCGCGGGTGGTATCCACGTTCGCGCGGGACTCGCCGTCGCCCATCCCGTAATGGGAGTAGATCTCCTGCTCCTGGGCCTGGGAGAGCTCCTGGTCGGCGTCGATGTTCGGCGCGTCCTTGACCTGGGCCTTCTCGAAGGGGACGCGGACGCTGTCATCGCCCTCGGGCTGGGCGTCGCGCATGGGGATGAACGTGGACTTCGTGCCGAAGAGCCCGGTCTTGACGAGCAGCCACTCGGGAGCTCCGGTCTGGTCGTCGAGGTAGATCTCCTCGACCGAGCCGATCTTGTCTCCGTCGCGGTCGACGACCGTGCGGCCGTGCCAGTCGAGGCCGGTGTTGGTGTCTGCCATGTCTGCTCCTTGATGGGACAAAGGACACGTGGTTCCTTCCCGCCTCATGGAACTCCAAACGGGACAATTGTTCCATTTGCCGTCTGGTCACACGGGGTACGTTGCCGACCGTGGCCTCGCCCGCCAAAGCCGGCTCTCCCGGACAGCGCGCCGATGCCACCGCGAGCCGGGAGCGCATCCTCCTCGCCGCCTCCGCCCTGTTCTCGGACCGCCGGACGAGCATGACCCAGGTGGCCGCCGCGGCGGGGGTGGGTCGCTCGACCCTGTACCGGCACTTCCCCACCCGGGACGCGCTCGCCGCCGCCCTGCAGGAGAGCGACGGGCCGGCCGCGGAGGTCGCCACCCTCGGCTACCAGCCGCCCGGCCGCCTGGGCCGCGAAGCCCCCGTCGCTCTCGACGTCATCCACATCCTCGACGAGGTCCCGCCCCACCTCATCGCCGACCAGCTCGTCGCCGAGGCCCGCCGCGCCGCTGCGGTCCCCGTGGCGCTCTACGTCGTGGACATCGACGGCTCGCAGCTCCTGCGCCTCGCGGGATCGGAGGACTTCCCCGAGACCCTCGCGGCGCCGCCGGCCCTCGGGCCGGAGATCGTGCCCGAGGGGTTGCCCGTCTTCTTCGGAACGCTGCGCGAGACGATGCCGCGCTGCGAGGCGTGCCCGCTCTGGGTCCGCGGGCGGGTCATCGCGCTCCTCCTGTGCGTGGGGATGCCCATCCAGTCCCTCGAGGACATCGCCAAGCAGGGGGCCGCGGCGCTCGAGCTCGCCGGGGACTACACCGACCTGATCGAGTCCGCGCGCCGGCGCAAGCCGACCACCGCCTCGGCCGAGGTGCAGCAGCACCTGCTCCCGCCGCGGATCGCCCGGGTCACCGGCGCGCAGATCGCGGGCGGCCTGCTGCCCTCCTACGAGGTGGGCGGCGACTGGTTCGACTTCGTGGAGAACCGCGACGGGTCATGGCTGGCCATCGCCGACTCGGCCGGAGGCGGGCCCACCGCCGCGGGCCTGAGCGCGACCGGCCTCGGCGCGCTGCGCGCCGCGCGGCGGATGGGGCAGGACCTGGTGGAGGCCGCCTACACCATGGACGAGGTCGTCCGCCAGCTCGGGAACCCCGACTTCCACATCTCGGTGATCCTCGCGCGCTGGCATGCGCCGACGGGCCTGCTCGCCTACCTCAACTGCGGCCACCCGCCGGGGTACGTGATCGGGCTCGACGGCACGCTCTCAGAGCTCGACGGCGCGGTGTACCCGCCGCTCGGCGCCGGGGAGGCCAAGCGCGACCTCGTGCCCGCCTCGGTGACCCTGGAGAGCGGCGACCGGCTCCTGCTGCTCACCGACGGCATCACCGAGCGCTCGGTCGAGGGCGGCGGCGTATTCGGGATGGACGGCGTCCGGCAGGCGATCGCCGCCGCCACCGCCCCGACCGCCGCGGCCACGGCCATGGCCATCCAGCACGCCGTGACGCAGTCCTGGACAGAGCCGCTACAGGACGACGCGACGCTCGTCGTCCTCGCCGTGGACTAGACCCGCGGTGGGTGTCGGTGAGCCCGGTCATGTCGTCAGCATCCCTCCGTCGACGGGGAGCACCACGCCGGTCACGTAGGAGGCGGCATCGCTGGCGAGGAACACGAGAGCGGCCACGAGCTCCATGGCCTCGCCGACGCGTCCCGCGGGGATCCGCCACTTCATCTGCTCGAGGTAGCCCTCGGGGTACTGGTCGGTCATCTCCGAGGCGAAGAAGCCCGGGGCCAGCGCGTTGACGCGGATCCCCTTGCGCCCCGTCCACTGCTGCGCGAGGTCCCGGGTGAGCCCGATGATCGCGGCCTTGCTCGACGAGTAGGCCGCCTGGGGCAACCCGGCGGTGGTCGAGCCCAGCACCGAGCCGACGTTCACGATGCTCGAGCCGGGCCGCATGACCCGCCCGCAGGCCTGGGCCATCCAGTAGGAGCCGTTCAGGTTGATGTCGATGACCCGCCGGAAGTCGTCGGGGTCCTCCCGGGTGGCCGGGAACGCGGTCCCGATCCCCGCGTTGTTGACGAGGACATCGACCCGGCCGAACTCGTCCATGGTCTCCCGCACCACGCGGCGGCAGTCCTCGACGTCGGCCACGTCGGCGCGGGTCGTGTGACAGCGGCGACCGTGGTGCTCCACGAGCTTCCGGGTGTCCTCGAGGCGCTCGGCGCGCCGGGCGCAGACCGCCACGTCGGCGCCGGCCTGCGCGAGCCCCTCGGCGAACGCGACCCCCAGTCCGGAGGACGCGCCGGTGACGATGGCCACCCGACCGTCGAGGCGGAAGGAGTCGATGATGCTCACGCACCCCATGGTGACGACCCCGCCCATAAGAGCCCGCTCAACCCGAAATCCCGCAACTCGAGCGGCCCGGTTCCGTACAAGCCCGTGCAACCGCATTCCCCCCAGGAGGGCTGATGAAGAGCATCACGAGAAGGTTCCGTTCACACCTGAGCTTCGCGAACGTCATGGCGACGATGGCGGTGTTCATCGCGTTGGGCGGCACGTCGTACGCCGCCGTCATGATCACGGGCGCGGACGTCCAAGACGGCTCGCTGACCGGGCGGGACGTGAGGGACGGCTCGCTGGGCGCGAGCGACGTGATCAGCAACTCCCTCGGCACCGGCGAGGTCCGCAACGGCTCGCTGACCGGGCGGGACGTGAGGGACAGCTCACTGGGCTCGAGCGACGTGATCGACGGCTCGCTGAACGGGCGGGACGTGAGGGACAGCTCACTGGGCTCGAGCGACGTGATCGACGGCAGCCTGCTGGCCCGTGACTTCCGCCCCGGACAGCTCCAGCCCGGCCCGAAGGGCGACCAGGGCCCGGCCGGCGCCGCGTCGCGCTTCTTCCTGCTCGATGAGAACGGGAACATCGTCGAGCAGTCGGGCGGGTTCACCGTCGTCTCCAAGCCGGGCACCACCGCCACCGGCCAGCCGACCACGAACCCCAACGTCTACATCAGGTCGACCACGTCGCTCGTGAACAAGGGCCTGAGCGCGACCATCGCCGGTCCCGCCCTCGACGGCGATGCCGCCGTGGCGCGCTGCGCGAGCAGCACCGCCGTCACCAGCACCGCCGTCAGCTGCGTCCCCACGGGCACGAACAACGACAACACGCTGGTCGTCCGCGCCCGCGCGGACAACAGCACCCTCACCTCGGCGGCCCCCCGGGTCTACGTGCACGTCACCCCCTAGCAGCACCCGGGCGCGGGCGCCCCCCCGCGGCCCCGGGGGGGGGG
>JBBSGJ010000192.1:0-4196 GCA_038254195.1 Solirubrobacterales bacterium | reverse complement strand
TGGGCGAGGGCCTTGGTCGGGTAGAGGTAGAGCGCCCGCGCCCGCGGCTCCGAGCACAGGACGTCCAGCGTCGGCAGGTTGAAGGCCAGCGACTTCCCCGACGCGGTGCCGGTGGTGACGATGGTGGGACCGGCCCACGCCGCCTCGAGCGCCTCGAGCTGGTGCGCGTGGAGGGTGTCGATCCCGGCGCGGACCAGCGCCGCGCGCAGGGCGGGATGGAGGTCGGAGGGGACTCCGACGGCGCGCCCGGGCCGCGCCGGGACCGTCGTGGCGTGGACGAGGCGCTCGTCCTCCGCGCCGGCGGCGAGCAGCTCGTCCCAGGGCTCGGTGGCTGACGTGGAGGCCACCCCGCCACGCTAGCCCTGGACGCCGGGGTCCAGGGGGTAAGGATGGGGCGTGCTGCGCTGCCTCTACTGCGACCTCGACGGGACGCTCCTGGGGCCCGGCGCTTCGCTGCTCCGCGACGCCGAGGGGGCGTTCACGTTGCTCGGGGTCCGGGCGCTCGAGGCGTGCTTCCGGGCGGGGATCGAGGTGGTGCTCATCTCGGGCCGGCGGCGGGCGAACGTCGCCGAGGACGCGCGGCTGCTCGGCCAGCGCGACTACGTGTTCGAGGTGGGGGCGGGGCTCGTGCTTGCCGGCGAGCTCGAGTGGCTGACCGGCGGGCTGCTCCCCCGCGACGGGAAGACGATCTCCGCGCAGATCGAGGAGGGCGGCGCGCCGCGGCTGCTGCTCGAGCACTTCGCCGGGCGGCTGGAGTACCACGAGCCCTGGCACACCGACCGCGAGGTCTCCCACCTCTTCCGCGGGCTCGTCGACGCCTTCGCGGCCGACGCCCTCCTGCGCGAGCGCGGGATGGGAGAGGTGCGTCTCGTGGACAACGGGGTTGTGCACCGCCGCTCGGCGGCGCTGGCCGACCTGCCTCAGGTGCGCGCCTACCACCTCGTCCCCGCGGCGGCCTCCAAGGCGGCGGCGGTGGCGCGGCACCGCCGGTTGCGGGGGCTTGCCGCGGAGGAGTGCCTCGCGGTGGGCGACTCGCGCGAGGATCTCGGGATGGCGCCCGCGGTTCAGACGTTCTGGCTCGTGGCCAACGCGGTGGAGAAGGACCCGACGATCCGCGAGGCCCTGCGCGAGCACCCGAACGCGCGGGTGGCCGAGGGCCGCCACGGCGAGGGCGTCTACGAGGCGGTCCTGACGTCCCTGGCCGAGAGCCGCTGACGCCCGCGCCGCCACGTGCGCCTCCAGAAGCCCGGCGCCGGACGGCGGAAGCGTGCCGGGGCGGGGACCGTCGCGCGGACGAGCGCGACCCACTCGGTCAGCGGGAGCTCGCCCGCGATGAGCCGGGCGAGCGCCGAGGTCACCGGGGCCTCCACCCGGGCGGCGGACAGGGCCAGGGAGAGTAGTGGAACGGACTCGAGGGCCTCGACGGCCTGCCCGACCCGGGCCGGGATCTGCGCGGCGGGGACGCCCTGGCCGAGCAGCTCGCCCGCGCGCCGGTTGCGTGACTGGGGGGCGAGCGCGGTCGCCACGAGGTCTCCGGTCCCCGCGAGCCCGATGAGCGACTCGGCGCGCGCCCCCTGCGCCTCGGCGAGGCGCCAGACCTCGAGGAAGATGTGACCCGCGGCGGCGCCGGCGGCGTTCAGGCCCTGGGCCTGGGTCGCCCCCGCCGCGAGGGCGGCGGCGTTCTTCGCGGCGCCGGCGAGCTCGACGCCCACGGGATCGGCGGAGGGCTCGCACACCACCCCGGCCCGGGTGAAGAACGTCGCGAGGGCCTTGGCGAGGGCCTCGTCCTCCGAGGCGGCCACGAGGCCGGCGCCCGCCGAGACCATCTCACGCGCGTGCGCGGGGCCCCCGAGGCAGGCGACCCGATGCGCCCCGAACCGGGCCCGGAGGAGCGCGGTGGGAGCCATGCCCTCGGGCGGCACGAGCCCCTTGGCCAGCGACACGAGCGCCGCGCGGGGCGGGAGCCCGGCGGCTCCGAGCCCGGCGATCACCTCCCCCAGGCGGGAGGAGGGGACGCCGAGGAATACGTACTCCGACCGGGCCAGGCCCGTCGACGTGGGCTCGATCCGTAGCTCGCGGGGCAGCTCGACCCCGGGTAGGTACTCCCGGTTCTCCCGGTCGGTGGAGAGGCGCTCGCACTGGGCGGCGGTCCGCGTCTGGAGGGTCACGCGCAGCCCTCCCCGCACGAGCAGCACGGCGATGGCCGTCCCGAACGATCCCGCCCCCACGACGATGGCACGGCGGTGCCCGGGGGTGGGCAGGGGGATCGGCGGGCGGGGGATCGGTGGCATCGGCTCGCGGGCAGTGTGGCGTGTACGGTGGCCCGTGCATGCGGTCGCGGCCCGGGCTCCTCCTGGTGGCGCTCGTCCTCGCGGCCGGATGCGGAGGCGGGTCGGTCGCCTCCTCGCCTCCCTCCGCCGCCCGCGCGACCTTCCGCTCGATGATCGCGTCGGCGCCCGCGCCAGCGTCCCCGCTGCGGTCGCGGCGCGCGGCCGCGCTCACCCGCCGGCGCGCCGTCCTGCGGCGCCTCGCGCGGCGGGGCGTGCCCATCTTCTGCGCGGGGCACCGGGGTCGGAGCCTCGCCCTGACGTTCGACGACGGGCCCGGGCCCCTCACGCGCCTCGCCCTCGCCGAGCTGCGCCGGGCCCACGCGCGGGCGACGTTCTTCCTCATCGCCGACCGCATCGGAGGCTTCCCGGCCTGGCCGCGGCGGGAGGAGGCGCTCGCCGCCGTCGGCGACCACACCCTCTCCCATCCCGATCTGCCCGCGCTCCCTCTCGCCGCCGCGGCGCGGGAGATCCGCGGTGGGCGGGACGCCGTGGCCGGCGCGCTCGGGCACCCCGTGCAGCTCTTCCGCCCGCCCTACGGGGCACGGACGCCGGCCATCGACGCCCTCGCGCGCCGGGCGGGGCTGGTCGAGGTGCTGTGGGACGTGGACTCGGGGGACTCCGACCGGGCGCGGCGGCGGGATTTCCGCGAGATCGCCGCCGAAGTGCTCCACGCCGTCCATCCGGGCGCGATCGTCCTCATGCACGAGAACCGCGGCCAGACCGTGCGCGCCCTGCGGGTCATCCTCCCCGCGCTGCGGCGCCGGCACCTGCGGCCGGTGACCGTGCCCGAGCTCCTCGCCGCCGATCCTCCCCGGTCAGACGGCCGCGGGTGTGCCCTCAGAGATGCCCGTCCAGCGTCCGCCCCGCGGCCTCGAGCGCGGCGGGCGTCCCCGCCTCGAGGATCTCGCCGAGGTCGAGGACACGGGCGGCGGAGGGGGCAAGGGCGTTCTGTCCGGCGACGGCATGGCACGGGACGCCGGCCTGCCGCGCGCGCGTCGCGACCTCGGCGACCGCCTTCCCCTCCAGCGTGGACGCGTCGAGCCGGCCCTCGCCGGTGACCACCGCGCGCGCGGCGCGCAGGCGGACGTCGAAGTCCAGGCGGTCGAGGATCCAGGCGGCGCCGGGCTCGAGCACCGCGCCGTGGACCGCCCACAGCCCGCCCGCCAGCCCTCCCGCGGCGCCCGTGCCGGGGATGCCGCGGGGATCGCGCGGCAGCTCGCCCGCCAACCGATCCAGCCGCTGTGCGAGCCGCCCCACCGCGGCGGGATCGGCGCCCTTCTGCGGCCCGTAGACCCTCGCCGCGCGCTCCCACGGGGTGCGTACGTCGCAGAGGACGACGAGGGCCGCGCCGCGCAGCCCGCCCGCGCCGGCGATCGCGTCGAGCGCGCCGCGGCCTCCGTCCGTGGTGGCCGAGCCGCCCACCGCGACGCAGATCACCTCGGCGCCCGCCGCCACCGCGGCGAGGATGAGCTCGCCGGTCCCCCGGGTGTCAGCCCGCTCGGCGTCGCGCTCCTCGGGCGCCACGAGCCCGAGCCCGCTCGCCGCCGCGGTCTCCACCACGGCCAGCGCCCCGTCCTCGAGCAACCCGAAGCCGGCGTGCACCGGTCGCCCGAGCGGATCGGCGACGGTGGCGCCCGCCGTCTCCCCGCCCAGGGCGGGGAGCAGCACCTCGAGGGTGCCCTCGCCGCCGTCGGCCAACGGGCACAGGTCGACGGGCCTCCCTGCGGCCTCGAGGCCCCGTCCGAGCGCGGCGGCGACCTCCGGACTCCGCAGGGTCCCCTTGAACCCATCGGGGGCGACGAGCACGGTGGCGAAGGGTTCGTGCGAGGTCAGGGCTCTCGCGCCCGGCTCGGCTGCACGCGCGTG
>JBBSGJ010000191.1:0-4198 GCA_038254195.1 Solirubrobacterales bacterium | reverse complement strand
TGACGAGCAGCGCGTCGAGCTCACGCTCGGCCAGCCGCGCTGTGAGTCGATCGCTGCGAGGCGGGGCGTCAGGCGGGGCGGAGGAGGGCATCGAGCGCGTCACGGTCGCCCTCCGGCCCCTTCCCGATGATCGTCGCCTCACAGAGCTCGGAGATCACCGAGAGGCGCCGCCACTCCTCGCGGGCGGTGATGTCGGACAGGTGGACCTCGACCGCCCGCAGGCCCGACAGGTCGAGCGCATCGCGGATGGCCCAGGCGTAGTGCGACCACGCGCCCGGGTTGAGGATGAGCGCGTCGGCCTCGGCCGCGTGGATGCGCTCGACGTAGGCCCCCTCGTAGTTGGTCTGGAAGAAGGACGCCTCGATCCCGCGCTCGGTCGCCCAGCCCGCGATGCGCTCCTCGAGCTGCGCGAGAGTCCCGCCGCCGTAGACCAGCGCGTCGCGCCGCCCGAGTTGGTCAAAGTTCACGCCGTGGAGGACGTCGACCCTCATCCCGCGAGCTCCTCCACGGCCCCGAGCAGGTCGGCGAGCCCGACCCGCTGGTTCCACACGGGCTCGCCCGGACGCCGGAGCAGGACGAACGGCGTCGGCCCCTCCCCCACCCGCTTCTTGTCGCGCACGGTGGCGGCGATGATCTCGTCGGGGTCCTCCCCGGCCAGCCGCGTCGGCAGCCCAGCGCGGAGCAGCAGCCCCTCCACCTCGGCGCGCAGCGCGTCCTGTCCCGACAGGCTCAGCGCCGCGAGCAGCCCCAGCCCCACCGCCTCACCGTGGCGGTAGCGCCCGTACCCGGTCACGGTCTCCACCGCGTGGGCGACCGTGTGGCCGAGGTTGAGCACCTGCCGGCGCCCGCCGTCGCGCTCGTCCTCCCCCACCACGCGGAGCTTCGTGCGCGCGCACGCGAGGACCATCTCCTCGTCGGGCTCCGCGCCGCCGCGGACCCGCTCCCACAGCCCGCCCCCGGCGATCAGCGCGGTCTTGACCACCTCGGCGTACCCCGCCGCGCGCTCGGCGTCCGGGAGCGAGGCGAGCACGCGCACGTCGAGCAGGACCGCCGCCGGCTGGTGGTAGGCGCCGACGTAGTTCTTGGCCTCGGGGAGGTCCACCCCGGTCTTGCCGCCCAGGGCGGCGTCGACGAGGGCCACGAGCGTCGTGGGAACCTGCACGACCGGCACCCCGCGCTGATAGGCCGAGGCGCAGAAGCCCCCGAGGTCCCCGACCACCCCGCCCCCCACCGCCGCGAGGTGGTCTGACCGCGTGGCGCCCTCCGTGGCGAGCCAGCGCCACACCGCCTCGCACGTGGCCAGGGTCTTCGACTCCTCGCCGGGACGCAGGACCCAGCGCGGCGCGGGCACGTCGAGCACGGTCGCGACGTGCTCGTCGGTGATCGAGAAGCGCCGTCCCTCCAGCGGCCACCAGTCCCCCCGGTCCCCGACGACGACGGGATGGAGCCCCCACAGCAACCGGGTCTGAGGCGGACGGGAGAACGCCAGCGCCTCGGTGACGCGGCCCCCGGACAGCACGGTGACCGTGGCCACCTCGGCGTAGGCCGCCTCGCGCTCACGGTGCAGCGCGAAGAAACGAGCCTTGTCGTACGCGAGCGGCCGGCCCGCACCCTCCGCCCGGACCCAGGCCACCTCCGGGTCCACGTCGAGCCACACGACCTCGTGGCCGTGCAGCGCCCCACGCACCCGCGCCGACCCCAGGGCGCCGCCCCCGAGGGCGACGGTCCCCGCCCCGTCGAGGACCCGCAGCGTCTCCTCCTCCTCGGCCGCCCGGAACGCCGCCTCCCCCTCGCGGGCGAAGATCTCCGCGCAGCTCATCGCGAACCGCTCCTCGAGCACCGCGTCGACGTCGACCGCGCCCGGATCCAGCGCGCGCGTCGCCGTGCTCTTGCCGGCTCCCATGAAGCCGACGAGGACCGTGCTCAGCGGCGCCTCCACCCGATCCGCCGCTCGTAGGCCGCGAGCGCCTCGCGGACGTCGTCGATGTGGTCGCCGCCGAACTTGCGCCGGTAGGCGTCGGCGAGCACGAGCGCAACCATCGCCTCCCCGACCACCGCCGCGGCGGGGATCGTCGCCGAGTCCGTGCGCTCGCGCAGGGCGGGGGCGGGCTCGTGGGTGGCGATGTCCACCGAGCGCAGGGGCTTGGTCAGCGTGGGCAGGGGCTTCATCGCCGCCCGGATCACGAGCGGCTCGCCGTTCGTCATCCCGCCCTCGATGCCACCCGCGCGGTTCGTCTCGCGGAAGAAGCCCCGCTCGGGGGAGAAGAAGATCTCGTCGTGGGCCTCCGAGCCGGGGAGGCCGGCGAGCTCGAACCCGCCGCCGATCGCCGCCCCCTTCATGGCCTGGATGGAGACGATGGCCTGGGCCAGGCGGCCGTCGATGCGCTCCTCCCACGAGACGTGCGAGCCCAGCCCCGGCACGAGGCCGAAGGCCCGCACCTCGAACACGCCCCCGAGTGACTCGTTCGCCTTGCGCAGGCGGTTGATCTCCTCGACCATCAGGGCGCTCGCCCCGGGGTCGAGGCACCGCACGGGTGACTCGTCGACCCCGGCGAAGTCCTCGGGCGCCAGCGTCTCGGGTACCGGCGCGACCACGCTCGTGATCTGCACGACGTGGGAGAGCACCTCCACGCCGAGCTCGCGCAGGAACGCCTTGGCCAGCGCGCCACCGGCCACGCGCGCGGCGGTCTCGCGCGCGCTCGCGCGCTCGAGCACGTTGCGCACGTCGGTGAACCGGTACTTCTGGACCCCGACGAGGTCGGCGTGACCGGGCCGCGGCAGGTGGACCTCGGGCACGTCGGCCTCGACCGGCCACGGGTTCATCCGCTCCTCCCAGTTGGCGAAGTCGCGGTTGGCGACCGAGACGGCCACGGGGCCGCCGAGGGTCCGCCCGTGCCGCACCCCCGCGGTGACCGCGGCGGTGTCGGACTCGATCTTCATCCGCCCCCCGCGGCCGTGCCCGAGCTGGCGCCGGGCGAGGTCGCGGTCCAGCGCGGCGCGGTCGAGGACGAGCCCCGCGGGCAGGCCCTCGACGATGCACGTGAGGCCGGGGCCGTGCGACTCGCCGGCGGTGATGAGGCGGAGACCCATGCGGGCGGAAGGCTACGCAGCAGTCCCGCGGCCGTCGGGCGGGGAGCGCGGCCTACGCTGGTGAGGACGTGCGCGTCCTCGTGCCCGACGATCCCGAGCGGAGCGAGCTCGCGCCGCTGCCCGCCGGCATCGAGCTGTCCGTGCTCGCGGCGGGTCCGCCGCCGCCGGACGTGGAGGTCGTCGTCCCGGAGGCGGGGACGCCGGACCTGGGCCGCCTGCTCGGCTCGCTCCCGCGGGTGCGCCTCGTCCAGACGCTGAGCGCGGGCGTGGACTGGGCCCTTTCCGCCATCCCCGAGGGCGTCACCGTCTGCGACGCACGCGGTGTCCACGACATCCCCGTGGCGGAGTGGACGGTGGGCGCGGTGCTGGCCGGGCTCAAGGGCCTGGGGATGGACGTACCCGAATGCCGGGAGCTCTGCGGCCGCCGCGTGCTGATCCTCGGCCTCGGATCGATCGGCGCGGCGGTGGCGGCGCGGCTCGAGCCCTTCGGGGTGGAGCTCATCGCCGTCGCCCACTCCGCCCGCCCGGGCGTCCACGGCGTGAACGAGCTCCCCGTGCTGCTGCCGCGCGCCGAGGTGCTCGTCGTCCTCCTGCCGCTGACCGAGGAGACCGAGGGGATCGTCGACGCCGGGGCGCTCGCGCTCCTGCCCGACGACGCGCTCGTGGTCAACGCCGGCCGCGGCCCGCTCATCCGCACCGACGCCCTGCTCGCGGAGCTACAGGCCCGTCGCCTGCGCGCCGTGCTCGACGTCACCGACCCCGAGCCCCTGCCCGACGACCACCCGCTGCGCCACGCACCCCAGACGCTCCTCACGCCGCACATCGCCGGCGACTCGCCCCGCTTCAAGTCCCGCGCCTACCGCCTCGTCCGCGCCCAGCTCGAACGCCTGACCGCCGGCGACCCGCTCGAGAACGTCGTCGGCCGCGGCGGCTACTGACGCGCCGCTACTCCAGCTGGACGCGGACGTCCCGCGCCGTGCCCGTCAGCCGGTACGCCCCCGAGCTCGTCTTCTCCACGGGCTGCACCGAGAAGGTCACCTCCTCGCCGCTGCTGCGATTGGAGATCGCCGAGCAGTAGCCGGCGACGGTCGGCTCGATGCTCGTGCCG
>JBBSGJ010000190.1:0-4236 GCA_038254195.1 Solirubrobacterales bacterium | reverse complement strand
TGACCGCGGTGATGACGGGCTCGACGGGCAGGAGGGAGGGATCCGTGACGCTGGCCAGCCCGATCAACGTGCTCGTATCGAGCACTCCGCGGCCGGCGCCGAGTCCACGAACACCGCCGCCGCCGCGCCGCGCGACAGCGCCTCGAGCCCCAGTGCTCCCGAGCCGGCGAAGAGGTCGAGCACGCGCGCGTAGTCCACGAGATCGCCGAGGATCGAGAAGACCGCCTCGCGCACGCGGTCGCTGGTCGGGCGCGTCGCGCCTCCGCGCGGCGCGGCGATCCGCCGCCCGCCCCACCGCCCGGCGACGATCCTCACCGCGCTGGGGCTACGGGGTCGGGGGCGAGAGCGGCACGGCAGTGACGGATAGCCCGTCGATGCCGGCGAAGTCGTCCGGATTGCTCGTGTAGAGCCCGAGATCGTTGGCCAGCGCAGTGGCGGCGATCATGGCGTCGTAGGTGCGGGCCGAGGTCTTGCGTCCCCGGCGCCGCAGCGATGCCGCGACATGCCCGAAGGCGCGCGCCGCGGCCGCATCGAACGGCAGGGGGTCGAACCTCGTCTCCGCTTGCTGGAGTCGCAGCTGGCGCATGGCGCGCTGCGCGGGGTCCTGCGCGATCAGCGTCCCGACGGAGAGCTCGGCCAGGGTGACCGCGGTGATGACGGGCTCGACGGGCAGGAGGGAGGGATCCGTGACGCTGGCCAGCCCGATCAACGTGCTCGTATCGAGCACTCCGCGGCCGGCGCGGACACTCACTGAGTGGGATCGATCAGCGCGTCGATATCGCGCCGCAGAGCGTCGGCATCCATCGGGGGAAGGCGGCGTGCCTCCTCCACGAGCGCCTCGGCGGTGACGCCCGGGCGCGGAAGCGGACGGAGCTCGGCCACCGGCCGGCCGGCGCGGGTGATGCGGACGGTCTCGCCGCGGGCGACGCGGTCCACCACCTCTCCCCCGTGATTGCGGAGTTCGCGGATGGAGACATCGCTCATGGCTGTAGCGTATCACGCGTGAGACCGCTTCGGTAGGTCCGCCAGACCCGCCCGTAGAGGGCGAACAACTCCTCGAAGCGCGCTATCTCGGTGGGGTCGACGCGGTCGCCGTAGGCCGCGAGCACCTCGCGCGCGGGGCCCTTCCACGTCAGGCCCGTCAGGTCCCACGAGACGGGGCCGATGCACACGTCCTCGAGGTCGTTCCACAGCAGCCGGCCGTGCTCGCGCAGGACGTTGGAGAGCGAGACGTCCCCGTGCAGGGGCTGGACCGTTCCGGCGGTACGGATGCCTGGACGCAGGCGCGCGAGCTCCTCGCGCAGGGGCTCGTCCTCCGGCCCCGGCGGACGCCGCTCGAGCAGGACGTCAAGCTCACGGGCCGTCTCCGCGAACGAGGGCAGCTCGCCCGGGTACTCCGCGAGCCCGGCGTGGAGGACCCGGAGGGAGCGGGCCGCCTCGGCCGGCGTCGGAGGTGGCCCCGGGTCCGCGTCGATCCACCGCCACAGCGTCACCCACTCCCCCTCGTGCGCGTGGGGGCCGGGCGCGACCAGGTCCGTGGGCGGGGCGACGGGCGCGTCGCGCTCGGCGAGGAAGGAGGCGACGGACACGACGCGCTCAAGCCAGGCCGGCTCGTCGTCGTGCAGCACGCGCGTCGCGGTCATCACCCGGGCCACGACCGGCGCCGGGTGCAGGTGGACGACGAGGTTGCTCGCGTGGCCGATCCGCCGTGGGTCCACCCGGCCGAGCCCGAGGTCACGCGCGAGCGCGGCGAGGTTCACGCGGGGATCGGCGTGAGCGCCTCGTCTCCGTGGGCGACGCGCAGGGCATCGGCGAGCAGTACGTGCTCGGGCTCGGTCAGGCCTGGATCGGTGGCGAGGAGCTCGGCGGCCAGGCTCTGGGCCGCGTCGAGCAGATCCGCGTCCTCGGGCAGGCGGGCCACCCGGAACGCGGCCAGGCCCGACTGGCGCACGCCGATGAGCTCCCCCTCGCCGCGCAGCTCGAGGTCGATCTCGGCGAGCTCGAAGCCGTCCGAGTGCTCGGCCAGGGCGCGGAGGCGGCGTGAGTTGCGCGGGCCGAACAGGAGGCAGAGCGAGGCGTGCCCGCTACGGCCCACCCGCCCGCGGAGCTGGTGGAGCTGGGAGATCCCGTAGCGCTCGGCGTCCTCCACGAGCATCACCGTGGCGTTGGGCACGTCGATGCCGACCTCGATCACCGACGTGGCCACGAGGACGTCGGCACCGCCGGCGGCGAACTCCGCCATCGCCGCCTGCTTCTCGCGCGAGGGCATCTGGCCGTGCAGCAGCACGACGCGGAAGTCCTTGAGCTCCGTGACCCGCAGCCGCTCGGCCTCGGCCTCGGCGGCCCGGACTTGGAGGGCCTCGGACTCGGCCACGAGCGGGCAGACCACGAAGGCCTGGCGCCCCGCGCGCAGCTCCTCGCGGATCCGCTCGTAGGCGCGCGTGCGCTCGCGATCGCTCGACGCGACCCAGGTCGCGATGGGCTTGCGCCCACCGGGGAGCTCGTGCAGGGCGGTCACGTCGAGGTCCCCGTACGCCGTGAGGGCGAGGGTGCGGGGGATCGGCGTCGCGGTCATGTGCAGGACGTGGGGCTGGAGGCCGGCTGGGGCCTTGGCGTCGAGCGCCGCGCGCTGGCGGACCCCGAAGCGGTGCTGCTCGTCCACGACCACGACCGCGAGCCGGGCGAAGCGCACCGCCTCCTCGATGAGGGCGTGGGTGCCGACCACGAGCGCGAGCTCCCCCGAGGCGAGCTTGGCCAGCACGTCGGAGCGGCGCGCCGTGGGAGTGGAGCCCGTGAGCAGGGCGACGGGGACCGACTCGCCGCCGAGCAGGGCCTGCACGGTGCGGAAGTGCTGCTCGGCCAGGGTCTCCGTAGGGGCCATGAACGCCGCCTGCGCTCCGTGCTCCACCGCGCGCAGGAGGGCGAAGAGGGCCACGACGGTCTTTCCCGATCCCACCTCGCCCATGAGCAGCCGCTGCATCGGGCGGGCCTCGGCGAGGTCGTGGCCCACCGCGGCCATGGCCGCGGCCTGGTCGCCCGTGGGCACGAATGGCAGCGCCGCCCGCTCCCACCGATCGGTCAGCGTCCGCGGCTCGTCGAGGGCGAGCGCCGCCCCGGCCTCGCGGCGGTGGGCACGGCGGAGGCGCAGCGCGAGCTGGAGGAGGAGCAGCTCCTCGAAGGCCAGGCGCCGGCGGCCGCCCTCGAAGTCGCCGACGGCGGCGGGGAAGTGGACGGCCCGGACCGCGCCAGGGCGATCGAGCAGCGCGAGGCGCGCAGGCAGGGGGTCGACCACGTCGGCGATCGCCGCCGCGTGGGCCTGCACGAGCGCCAGGATCTCCGTCGAGGAGATCCCCTCGGTGGCGGGGTAGTGCGCCACGGTTCCTGCCACCGCCTCGTTGGTCCGGGCGTGGTTGCTCGGGTTGAACTCTCCCGGCCGGGTCAACTTCCCGTGCAGCATCACTCGGGCTCCGGAGGGATAGAGCTTCGGCAACCATGGCTGGTTGAAGAAGGTCAGACGGACGACACCCGATCCGTCCGCCCCCGTTCCGGTCTGCCGCGATCTGACCCGCCCGCGAGCGGGAGCGCTGGACAGGGACTTGATCTCGACGACGACGGTCGCGATCTCGCCGAGGACGAGATCTCCCACGGCCCGGGCTTCGCGACGGTCATGAGGGAGGTGCTCCAGCAACTCGCCGACCGTCTGAACTCCGAGATGCGCCAGCGCCTTGAGGGCGCCCGGCCGTACGTCGAGCGGCGCGGCGAGGACGGACGGCCGTGGCGTGCGGACCGGCGCCGCGAGCGCCGGCTCGGGGAGGGCGGGACCGTCTCCCGCGAAGCCCCGGAGGGCTCCTACTCCGCCGACAGCAGCCACCACCAGCTCGGCTGCCCGCCGTCCTTGCACTCCACCTCGACGCTCGCCGGAGCGAGGGCGGAGACGGCGTCGTCGTCGAGAGGCGCCTCGTGGCCGCGGATGGCGGTGACCCGCTCGGCCCCCTCCCCGAGCCGCGACAGCACCTCTCGCAGCGCCACCTCGGGCGCCCCCCAGGCCACAAGCTCCTCCTCGACGTAGCCGACCGCCTCGCCCGTGCGGAAGCGCCCGCGGCCGTCGTCGCGGGCCGCCGGCGCCACCCCCCCGGTGCGGACGAACTCGAGCGTCTCCTGCATCGCGCGGGCGTTCTCCTCGGCGCTCCGGCCGGGCACGAGGGAGAACGCGGCGGCGAGCCCGGCCTGCTGGGA